>NZ_FQTR01000125.1 GCF_900128535.1 bacterium endosymbiont of Bathymodiolus sp. 5 South
GGGTGTTTAAAGATTGTGTTAATAATTGGGGCGTATAATCCAATAAAAATTATTATTTAGGACTTTAAACTATGAGCAAAATTATTTCACCAATTGCCATTGATATGGGGGCGAAAAATACGGGCGTTTACTACGCTAAATATGAGCGGGGAACCACTTTTAAGAATATTGAAAAACACGGGCAAGTGTTGGTTTATGGTAATGACAACACATCATTACTTAAAAAAAGAACTTCTAATCGTCATGTCAGGCGTGGTTATCAACGCAAAAAATTAGCAAAAAGATTACTAATGATTATTTTAAAAGAGTATTTTGGTTTTCCAGCAGAAAAACACACTCAAGCTATTGGTTTTTTAATGAACCGTCGTGGCTTTAGTTTTTTAGAAGAAGAATATTCAAAAGATTATCTTAATAATTTCCCAAAAGATGCTTGGCAAGCGTTATCAAAAGAGGTTCAAGATATTCTTGGCGAGCAAAAAAAAATTGCTGATAAATTAATGAAACTTGCAACAGATGAGCCTGAAAAAATTATCAAATTGCTAGAGGGAATTCAAAATATTGAAGGTTACATAAAATATCAAAATTTAAAAAAAGATGCTGTTTATTATAAGTATATTGAAAAAATATCCAGTTCTTGTGATGCTCGAATTGAGAATAAAGAAATTGAAGAAGGTGCTAATGACAGAAATAAATTATCAAAAGCATCAAAATGGATTGTTGAGAGATTAGTAACAGAAAACAGCATTGGCTCTATTTCAATCAATGATAAAAACTTATTAGAACAAATGCAAGTGCTCACTCCAGAACAGGCTGAAACATTAAAAAAATACTTGCCAAATGTGAGAGAAAAACAAATAAAAAAGTCTATATGGGATTTTAAACATACAGATTTTGATCTTGATAAAAAAGAAAGTGATTTGAGCTTTAATGTTAACGATTGTGATATTGATAAAAAGGAAAAAAAAATACAATCTTATAATAACGCCCATCTACATCATTTCTGCTATGCTATTTATAAAATTAATAACGAACTTATTTCAGGTGGTCGTCATAGGTCTAAATTTTTTGAAGAGATAAAAGCAGACTTAGAGACATTTAGCCAAACAGATTTTTTACAGGATAGGCACAGTCCAAAATATTTGGTTAATTTTATTCAACAGATTCACAATACCGATGCTTTGGATATTGATAAATTATACAAATTGGTTTGTCATATTAGTAATTTTGAACTTAAGCCGTTGCATAAATATTTTGATAATAATACGCCAATAGAGCACAAAAAATTAAACAAAGAAGCCTTGGAAGAATATAAAAACAAGAAAGAAGTCTTAAAAAAAGAAAATAAAAAATACACTGAACTGGATTATTTAAAAGCAAAATATCCTGAAAATTATCATTCCCACAAACAATTAGATGGGGGTGATAAATTTAGCAACACCAAGTTATCTCGTCTTGCTTCTCAATGGTTTATGAGTCATTGGATGGTAACCAAAGAAAAAGATAAGCAAGCAAAAGTAGAGAGCTATAAGCAATTAAAAACGCGTTGGGGGAAACATACAGACAAAAATAATATTGTTGATTTTTGGCTAGCAACTGACCCAAAGTTAACTATCCCACCTTATCAAGCAATGCTCAATCGCCAACCACCTAAATGCCAATCATTATTATTAAATGGTAAGTATCTTAATGAGCATTATCCACAATGGAAAGGTTGGTTAAATTTACTAAGCCTTAATACAGATTACAAGGAAAAATTAAAATTCTTAAAGGGGAAATCAAAAATACCCTTGGTTGAAGAGGAAAAAATCCAATTGCGTCAATTACAATTTATTTTAGATATTGCTAAAAAACAAGATAAATACAAACTCAATGAATTGTGGAGTATTTACCATAAACTACAAAAAATAGATACAGATCAAACAAAATGGCAGGAAAAATTAGAAAAAACTATCAATACGAGTGCATTGCCAACAGAGTTAAAGCAAAGTCTGAATTTTACCCAAGACAAAGGTTTTGGTCATTTTCTAAATAAATATTATCAAACTCGCCGAAAAGCCCGAGATGGCAGATATTTTTTAATTCAAGAGAAAAAGGAAAAATGGTTAACTGATAATAAGTTATTGACCCTTTGCACACACAAACCAAGGCAGAAAAAACACCAATGGCAATTAGACTTAGCTGCAGTTTTAGGGGTAAATGCAGATGATTTAAAAAATAAAATAGATGGAGACAACCCAGAAGATTATTTCAAAAGCATCAATGGCTTTGCCTCTAATTGTGAAAAATCAGCTAAAGCTCAAAAAGACCACCGAGGTGAATTAAAACTTAAAATTTATCACGAACTGATAAATAAGCCGCCAAACGGCGCTTTAGCAAAACTTGCCAAGAAATGTGATGAATTAAAACAAGCGCTCATCAAAGGAATTGGTATTGATGAAATATTGTTGGACAAACAACAAAATGAGAATAACCAAAAAATCGCTTTGGTTTTTAAGTTTGCACAAATTCACAATATTGTTTTTAAAGATCGCAGTGGTTTTTCTAAAACTTGCCCAGTTTGTTCTACCGATAACGCTTTTAGAATGCAAGAAGATGACAAGGGTGCTGCCACAGCTTCAAGATTGCCCGCACTTAGTATTCGCTTAATTGACGGCGTGGTAATGCGTATTTGTGATGCAATTGCTCGTCAAGTTGCGGTAACAAAATGGAATGATATTAAAGAATATTTAGAAGAAGGGAGCAAGGTTAGTATTCCATTGGTTTTGGAGCAAAATCATTTTGAATTTGAACCAAATCTTCAGGGTATTAAAGGCAAAAAATCGGATGAAATTAAAGACGATAGAAGTGATAAATATAAAGGTCAAAAAAGATCATTATATGATGGCACTATATTAGAAAAAAATGGAGAAATAGACCATATTATTCCCAGATCTTCACGCTATGGCATGCTTAACGATGAGGCAAATCTGATTTATATCTCTAAGACTGATAACCAGAAAAAAGGCAACGATTTTAAATTTTTAAGAGATTTACACAAAGACTATAAACAAGATATTTTTGGTAATAAATCTGATGATGAAATCAAAGCGTTTATTTATCAACATTTAGGCGACGCAAGTAGTAAAGACTTTGCATTTGGTAAATATCTAAGTTTTATCAATTTAACCACAGAGCAAAAAAAGGCTTTTAGGCATGCTTTATTTTTACAACAAGACGACCCACTAAGAGAAAAAGTAATACAATCTTTGCAGAATCGCAATCGTGCCATCGTCAATGGCACCCAACGATATTTAGCACAATGTATTGCTGATAAAATCCATAGAATTGTCAGGAAAGAAGGTAAAGAGAATTTGATAGAATTCGATTATTTTGAATATTCTGCCAGATGGAATGACCCAAAAAGCACTTACAACTTACGCAAAGAATATGGCATTGATAAACTCAAAGAACAGCCTTTATATTCACATTTAGTTGATGCACAACTGGCTTTTTTAATTGCTAGTGAAGATCATCAAAATGAGGGCTCAATGGGCATTAAATTTGATGAAAATCAAACGATTTGGAGAAATGAAGTAGACAAAGAAACTGGCGAAGTGTTACCGAGTCAATTGTTTACTTGGATGGATGTGGGGGAGGGTTATTTAAAAGAAGTTAATTTAAATCCAAAAGACAGTAATCAAAAAATTATAGACATTGAAAAACACAGTAATAGTAATAGTAATAAGCAAGATTTAACTAAGATTTTTAAACGCCCTATATTTAAACAAAATGCTATTGGAGAGCGATACAAGCCAATTATTAAATTTGAAAATAAATGGTATTTAGGTTATCCAATGACAGTTAAAGGTGGCATTTATAATTGTGATGAATATTGTCAAGAAATAACTGGCAATGCAATTCAAAGAATTGTAAAAATTACGACTGATAATAAATACTATGAGTTAACCACAGAAAATGAGCAGATAAAAATTTGGACTATCAAAGTGGTTGATAAAAAATACAAACAGATTGACAAAGACTCTTATAAGTATTTTAGTCAATTAAGTCCAGAATATGATAAGGGAGAGCAAGAAGAGGTGGATAAAATAAAATTCATTTTAAAGCATTGTCAATATTATGTGTCCAAAACCGAAGTTATTAATGCTCCTAAAGTTTTAAACAAGCAAGAAGCTAAAAAATATCCTTTTTATAAAAATTGGTTAGATCTTGACAATGCTTGGAGAGGTAAAATTGCAAGTGATTATTCAGTTAAAGATGATAAATACGACATATCAGACGATATCGTTGCAAAAAAATGGAATGAGTTTTGTAAAGAAGAATTTGAACCACCTCAAAATCAACTTAAAAATCAACATCAAGTTAAAGGAAAAAAATACACAATGGTGTCGCTAGGAACCGCATCTGGCACTGTATTTAGAATTAATAGAGGTAATCAAGATATTTATCAGGCTTTACCACTAGATACAAATATTATAGCTAAAGACAAGTCTAATTTTTTAATTAAACGCAGTAAAAATGTAACTTTAGTCTCAAATGTAGCAGACAAAGATTTAGAGCGCCCAATAAACACTGAAGAGAAAGTAGTTTTGAATGAATTTAAGGTTTTAAGTAGTAAATTTTTTAAGAATAATTTTGATGATGCAGAGGTGTATTTAAACAATACATCTGTAAATATAAAAAACTTTCCATTGGATAGTTTTAAGCAATGGTTTAATGGGGACTTGGAAGGTAAAACATCAATAGAACTTCTCACTAAAAGCAAAGTAAAACAAGGCTTAAAAAGAGATCCAAGATTACTTTACGCTATTAAAGAAAAAGTTGATGATAGTATTATATGCAAAACGAGAGATGGTTCTATTTCAAGAATAAACATTGAAGGTACATTGGTTAATTTTTTACTACCATTTAGAGATAAAGATACTAAAAAAATTTATAATGATAGTAAAGAAGAATAATGCCAACCATCATCCCAAACCCAAAAAAGGCCCTATTCCTCGCCAAAAAACAACTCAGCGAACTGGTATATGACGCTGTGAATTTAGAAGGAGTGAATTACACTTTGCCT
>NZ_FQTR01000126.1 GCF_900128535.1 bacterium endosymbiont of Bathymodiolus sp. 5 South
CTAAAGAGTATATCAGACCAGAGAGAGGGAGGGGTCTATAACTCAAGAGGATAAGAATCCTGAAGATTTTCGAGTATATCAGACCAGAGAGAGGGAGGGGTCTATAACCTGATACTTCAACTTATCAACTTGACCGCTAGTATATCAGACCAGAGAGAGGGAGGGGTCTATAACGATCCTGAATAAAACCCTCGGAAAGAGTAGAGTATATCAGACCAGAGAGAGGGAGGGGTCTATAACGTCACTCCCGTCTTGATGTCTCCCAAGTTGAGTATATCAGACCAGAGAGAGGGAGGGGTCTATAACACTAAGATGTCAGCAACTGTTGTTGCAAGTAGTATATCAGACCAGAGAGAGGGAGGGGTCTATAACAGCATAATAGTTGCTGAGGTATCACGATTTAGTATATCAGACCAGAGAGAGGGAGGGGTCTATAACACATTTACAATCAGCAACAAAGTCATCATAAGTATATCAGACCAGAGAGAGGGAGGGGTCTATAACGTAACATCAGAACGAACTTTAAGACGCTCAAGTATATCAGACCAGAGAGAGGGAGGGGTCTATAACCTTGGTGGTGTTGCTTCGGGTTATGGTATGAGTATATCAGACCAGAGAGAGGGAGGGGTCTATAACTCAGCAACATGATTTTGCATAGTCTCAAAAAGTATATCAGACCAGAGAGAGGGAGGGGTCTATAACCCACCACGAGCATCTAATTCGAGAACTTTCAGTATATCAGACCAGAGAGAGGGAGGGGTCTATAACCGAAACGGAAGAGCAGAAACAATACAATCCAGTATATCAGACCAGAGAGAGGGAGGGGTCTATAACTATACCGATATTCGGCGTAACGCTCTTGATAGTATATCAGACCAGAGAGAGGGAGGGGTCTATAACATACGTTTAATCTTCGTTTAACTGCTCTTGAGTATATCAGACCAGAGAGAGGGAGGGGTCTATAACTAAGTCTAAGCGTATGTCTTCTAAGTCTAAAGTATATCAGACCAGAGAGAGGGAGGGGTCTATAACCTTTTAGTCCTGATTCTGGCTTGTTTGAGTAGTATATCAGACCAGAGAGAGGGAGGGGTCTATAACAACTAAGATACTGGCAATGATTAACTCGAAAGTATATCAGACCAGAGAGAGGGAGGGGTCTATAACGACTGTACTTAATAAAGAGATTTATTATAAAGTATATCAGACCAGAGAGAGGGAGGGGTCTATAACGATGACGACGACCTTTATCATGACGATGTAAGTATATCAGACCAGAGAGAGGGAGGGGTCTATAACGATGTCAGGACAACTTGGAACAGCATTAAAAGTATATCAGACCAGAGAGAGGGAGGGGTCTATAACTCAGTTAGCACAGTTACATCAAGTGGGTAAAGTATATCAGACCAGAGAGAGGGAGGGGTCTATAACACTTTATCGAAGTCATGAGACGAGCCGTATAGTATATCAGACCAGAGAGAGGGAGGGGTCTATAACATGCGTTGTCATCATGAAGCCTCCCTTCATAGTATATCAGACCAGAGAGAGGGAGGGGTCTATAACCCAGTACCACGAGCAGATAGAATGGGGTTAAGTATATCAGACCAGAGAGAGGGAGGGGTCTATAACAGAGTTGAAGTAGATGTAATCTTCAAACCAAGTATATCAGACCAGAGAGAGGGAGGGGTCTATAACGCCGATAGATATCCACCGGTGGCTCTATCTAGTATATCAGACCAGAGAGAGGGAGGGGTCTATAACACCGAAGTAGTAGTTACACCTAAATTACCAAGTATATCAGACCAGAGAGAGGGAGGGGTCTATAACTCATAGTGGCAGAGGTATCACGATTTGCCAAGTATATCAGACCAGAGAGAGGGAGGGGTCTATAACTCAAGAGACTCAAACAAACCAGAATCGGGAAGTATATCAGACCAGAGAGAGGGAGGGGTCTATAACTTGAAAGCGGTGGTCGTTATTCCAAGCCAAAGTATATCAGACCAGAGAGAGGGAGGGGTCTATAACTCATATTTATACGACTCTCTAGACACGATAAGTATATCAGACCAGAGAGAGGGAGGGGTCTATAACTAGCAATTTACAGGGAAGGTTTGTATAAACAGTATATCAGACCAGAGAGAGGGAGGGGTCTATAACCGTTTGAATTGCAATTCAAGCAGTTTGTGGAGTATATCAGACCAGAGAGAGGGAGGGGTCTATAACACTGGGAACCCGACTGGGAGGAAAATACAAAGTATATCAGACCAGAGAGAGGGAGGGGTCTATAACATATTGAAGTGGGGAATATTTTGGTTAGAGAGTATATCAGACCAGAGAGAGGGAGGGGTCTATAACAATGGAACAAAAGACGACGAAATATAATAAAGTATATCAGACCAGAGAGAGGGAGGGGTCTATAACCACTATATTTACCGGGGATAAAGCAAGTTGAGTATATCAGACCAGAGAGAGGGAGGGGTCTATAACATAAAGCCCGCATAGCCCATTTATATCTTGAGTATATCAGACCAGAGAGAGGGAGGGGTCTATAACTTGTAAGCGTACAAGTCCTTCAGTTCAGGTAGTATATCAGACCAGAGAGAGGGAGGGGTCTATAACCACACGAGTCAACAACACATGGATTTAGTGAGTATATCAGACCAGAGAGAGGGAGGGGTCTATAACATATTATGAAGATTAAAAATAAATTATTTGAGTATATCAGACCAGAGAGAGGGAGGGGTCTATAACGTCTATCAAGTGCGTGCCAGCGAAAATTTAAGTATATCAGACCAGAGAGAGGGAGGGGTCTATAACCTAGAAATATTAGATGTATTTAATCTTGAAAGTATATCAGACCAGAGAGAGGGAGGGGTCTATAACTGATGACGCACTATTTACAAACATTGGACTAGTATATCAGACCAGAGAGAGGGAGGGGTCTATAACTCCGGTTCGTCGCTCGAGTTATGCCCTGGTAGTATATCAGACCAGAGAGAGGGAGGGGTCTATAACCTCTACCGTCTTGCAGTAATGCTTGTGTTGAGTATATCAGACCAGAGAGAGGGAGGGGTCTATAACAGAGCAGACGAAAACAAACCAAAAAAAAGAAGTATATCAGACCAGAGAGAGGGAGGGGTCTATAACAGAGGATTTAGAGGGCTTAAAAAGCAAATAAAGTATATCAGACCAGAGAGAGGGAGGGGTCTATAACACACCAGAGCCATAGGCTTTAGAGTAATCCAGTATATCAGACCAGAGAGAGGGAGGGGTCTATAACTTAACAGTAGTATGAACGGAACCAGTAAGAAGTATATCAGACCAGAGAGAGGGAGGGGTCTATAACAGGTCAGCACGGATAATCATATAGCCATGAAGTATATCAGACCAGAGAGAGGGAGGGGTCTATAACATTCGTTGTTGTCATGAATCTACTTTACATAGTATATCAGACCAGAGAGAGGGAGGGGTCTATAACAGTATCAGTTTCAAAGTGAAACGCATGGCCAGTATATCAGACCAGAGAGAGGGAGGGGTCTATAACTCAGTCCACACAATTGCATCAAGTCGGCAAAGTATATCAGACCAGAGAGAGGGAGGGGTCTATAACATAGGACGAGCACAAATTAACTTAAAATAAAGTATATCAGACCAGAGAGAGGGAGGGGTCTACAACTGTGGCCTGCTATTCCCCTATTCAGGCTTAAGTATATCAGACCAGAGAGAGGGAGGGGTCTATAACCCTTAAATGTTCTTCATTTTCAGAAATTTAAGTATATCAGACCAGAGAGAGGGAGGGGTCTATAACGCGCAGGCACTGCTTACGGTACTTATCGTGAGTATATCAGACCAGAGAGAGGGAGGGGTCTATAACCTTCTTTTAATCGCTCCCACGGTTCTAAATAGTATATCAGACCAGAGAGAGGGAGGGGTCTATAACCTAAATCATCTTGTTATTCCTTAATATGTGAGTATATCAGACCAGAGAGAGGGAGGGGTCTATAACTGACGGCAAGGTGATTATACAAGTGAGTCAAGTATATCAGACCAGAGAGAGGGAGGGGTCTATAACTAAATTGTCCAACACGGCAATCGGCAAATTAGTATATCAGGCCAGAGAGAGGGAGGGGTCTATAACTTGCGGTACCAGAAGCGACATTAGTTTTTGAGTATATCAGACCAGAGAGAGGGAGGGGTCTATAACTCACTTACCACAGTTACATCAAGTGGGTAAAGTATATCAGACCAGAGAGAGGGAGGGGTCTATAACCTGCCTCTTTTATTAATGATATTGGTAATTAGTATATCAGACCAGAGAGAGGGAGGGGTCTATAACGAGATTTATAAAATATGGTGTTTAATCGCCAGTATATCAGACCAGAGAGAGGGAGGGGTCTATAACGGAGCCAAGCCCAAAACAAAATACGCACAAAGTATATCAGACCAGAGAGAGGGAGGGGTCTATAACGGCCCAACTTTAGCAGTATTAAGACTAATAAGTATATCAGACCAGAGAGAGGGAGGGGTCTATAACTGTCCGCCATGGTTGGCGTTAGCGCCATGGAGTATATCAGACCAGAGAGAGGGAGGGGTCTATAACATACTCAATAACCACACATAGTATATCAGACCAGAGAGAGGGGTCTATAACAATAAGGGAAATCATTCTATCGCCTAAATGCAAATACAACAAGATTCTAATTGTGGCATATTCGCCATAAATTGCAACCAACTAAAGCACAAATCACTATTGCCAACATTGGCACCCAAAAACCCCGAATTAACGGGGTTAGTGGGTATAGGTGTTAATTAGTCAACCCTTAAAAACCACACAACAAATTGATTTATAACAATAAAACCAACAATAACCATAGACAAATCAACCAACTTTTGCTAAAATACCTCTTATTTCTTGGTCGTTTTGCTTAAAAAAAATGTTAACTAAATCCAGCCCAATATCCACCCAATCAAATCTTTTTCATTCAGAGCTCTTTTCTCAATTAGATGTCAAAGACCCTTTAATACAACTAGCCAACACTATTAATTGGACAGTCT
>NZ_FQTR01000127.1 GCF_900128535.1 bacterium endosymbiont of Bathymodiolus sp. 5 South
GTTGAGATACTTTTTTTGTAGTCCAGCCTTCAGACACACGCCTAACAGAATAGAGTATTTGTTCATCTTTTTCTAAACGTGCAATATAAATCCAAGAACCGATTAGGGCTTCATAAGAATTAGCTGTTTCAGGTGCTTCCTCTGCTATAATACTGTCAATTAATTCTTTTAAATCAGTTTCTTCTATTGGAATACCCAGCACGTTGTCATCTAAATCACTGGTATTAAAATCATATTCTAAAGCTTGATTTGATTTTTGAACTTTATCGTTCGCTACTTTTCTTAGTTTTTTACGTAATTTTTCATCTACATTTACTTGAAGTATTTTATATTTTGCCTCTCGGCGTACCAGTTTTCTTTTTACTACATAAAAAGAAACCACAGCTTCATTCCAATTTATCTCTTTTACCTTGTTGAAACTTTCTTGTAAATTTTTCATATTAGACCTGTGGGTTTCGTTCTGTTACTAAAAACAAATGTTCAGAAAGCTCAACAATTCGACAACGTTCGGCTTTTTTTAATCTATCGCTTTTAACAAGGAAAAATGACTGGTGCTCTATGCCATCTTTTTGATATTTAACATCATAAATATTGTAACCAATGACTGCTAAAATTGGATTGATAAATATATTGTGAGTTTTAAGCGTCAACACATATATAAGGACCATAAAAAAAACAAAACTAATTAAAAGTTTGGTCTTTGATAAATCCATGACAAAAAATGAAATCATATAAGGGATACTGTAATTTATTAGCTCACCAGATTTATTGGAAACAGACAGGACTTTTACGGGGGGTGTAGAGACTTTTATAGATTTTACTGCCACCCAAATCAAAATTACGGAAATAATCGCAATCACTAGTATTGGATACATGATTTCGGGGTGCAAAACTGATTTGGTTTTCCAATCAAAATCTTGGATTAAGAAAATTACGGCAAGTGGAGAATAAGCACTTAGAAAAATAAATATTGAAGAGAATATTTTTAGTTTCATGTCACAGTCTCCTCTTTTTCCATTTCCTTCACAACCCCACGCATCAAAACAGGGCAAAGTGGTTTTATGCTGGCTTTTAATTGCTCATTTATTCGCTTGCGAGTTTCTAAGGTGTGGTAAATAGTAACGATTGCTTCTTGTATTTTTATATCGGGGATTGGTAATTTTATATTGCACATATCGTCCCAATTAAAGTTTTCTCTTGCACTGCCCCAAGAATGGAAACGAGCATAACGATCAAGCTCAGTTCTTGTTAAAAATAAGAATAAATATTCTGGTAATAACAAATTTGTGTTTTTAGATTTAAATGTTACATAAATGGGCGAAACTACAACTGGAAAATTAAAATTAGAAAGAGCAACAGCAAGAACTTTCCAAGTATCAGTTGTTGGTACATAGGCAAATTCATTAGTCTTAACAATCCTATAATTCGTTAACTTTTTTGTATCAACTCTTGATTGTGCAATTCTAAATTGTTTTTTAGTACTCATTCCCCGTACTTCTTTTATAGCATCATCTGTATTTCGTTCATTTGTTCTTTCAATATACTCTCCAAGCAGTTTCGACTCTTCTATTTTTATTAAATCCTCAATATAAGTATCACAAATCAACTGCAAATCGTCCAAGCTGTTTTCATAGACTTTTTGGTTGTTGAGCAGTCCTTTGTAAAGTGCTACATATTTGCGTTGTTCTTCAATGTCGGGGATTGGTAATTTTACATCACACATATCATCCCAGTTAAAAGTTTCCCTTGCACTTCCCCAAGAGTTAAAGCGAGCATAGCGGTCAAATTCAGAGCGATTGAACCAAATGAAAAGATATTCGGGGATTAATCTATTTTTGTCTTTTGCTTCAAATACCTGATATGCAGGCGAAAGAATTGCTTCATCAACTTCTTTTAACAAAGCAACTGTTATTTTCTCTCCATTTCTTGAAGTTACAGGACTAAAAGCAAATTGGTTCTTTTTAATCTTTCTATAAACGGACATATCCGTTCCAGTTATATTTGCAATTGACGGAATAAACTTTTTCTGAATACTAACCCCCAAAAGATTTGTAACCGCTAAATCTTTATTCCGCTTATCCACCAACTGTATGTAATCGCCCAATCGTTTATAGCTCATAACCCAATACCTTAAAAGCATTAATCAATTGATTTTGCGATTTTTTTTCATCGATCAGTAATGTTTTAAAATCTTTCTGAATGCGTTTCATCTCTGTATCAAAATCAATGCCGCTGTCCTTATCAACAAACTCAATATATTTACTCGGCACAAGTGAAAAGTTGTTGGCTTCTATCTCTTCAAAACTGGCAGATTTGCAAAATTCAGGAATATCTTTATAAGTGGTTTCAAAACCTGCTTGTTGCCAATTGTGGTAATTTAAGGCAACTTTTTCAATGTCTTGCTCAGTGAGTTGCACATACTTTTTTTCGTATTCACTGCCCCAACGCCTTAAATCCATAAACAGAATTTCTTGTTCACGATGTCGGTAGTTCTTATCGGTACTGTTGATATGAGCAGTTCGCTCTTTTTTGTTTTTATTAAGAATCCAAAGCGTTACGCTAATATCGGTGGTATAAAAGGTATTTCTTGGAATAATGATAATGGCTTCAACCAGATTGTTCTCAATCAGTTTTCTACGGATTTTATATTCTTCACCGCCACCAGACAAAGCACCGTTGGCAAGGATAAAGCCTGCAACGCCATTTTCAGACAGTTTGGACACCATGTTGAGAATCCAACCATAATTGGCATTGCTTTTGGGCGGTACTTCGTAGCCCATCCATCTTGGGTCGTCCAACAACTCGTTTTCACCTCGCCAGTCTTTTAGATTAAAAGGTGGATTAGCCATGATGTAATCGGCTTTGAGGTCTTTGTGTTGGTCGTTGGCAAAGGTATCGGCATGTTTGTCACCAAGGTTTGCAGAAATGCCCCGAATGGCAAGATTCATTTTTGCCAGTTTATAAGTGGTTGGGGTGTTCTCTTGTCCGTAAATGGACACTTCTTTTTTTGTGCCTTGATGGTTTTCAATAAACTTAATAGATTGCACAAACATACCACCTGTTCCACAACAGGGGTCATATATAATACCTTTGTAGGGTTCGATAAGTTCAGCAATTAAATTTACAATCGTTTTAGGGGTATAGAATTCGCCTTTTCCCTTGCCACTGCTTTCTTTTAAGGCAAATTTACCTAAGAAATATTCATAAACACGACCAATAATATCCTGCCCATTGTCTTTGAGTGTATCAATGTCATTAATGGTATCTAGCAAGGATGCCAGTTTTATTTTATCTAAGGCAAGCCGAGAAAAGTAATTATCAGGCAATGCACCCTTTAAGGAAGTGTTGTCTCTCTCAATCGTATTTAGAGCGGTATCAATTTTTAGAGCAATATCATTTTGCTTGGCATTTTTAATGATATAGTTCCAACGAGAAATATCTTCCAGAAAGAAGACATTTTTCATTGTGTAGAAATCCTTCATTTCCACATATTTTTCTTTCCCATCCTCAATAAGTTCTTTTTTGCGTTGTTCAAATTTATCACTGGCAAATTTCAGAAAAATAAGCCCCAAAACAACATGCTTATATTCAGCAGGCTCAATTGAGCCTCTTAATTTATCGCACGACTGCCAAAGAGTTTCTTCTATTTTTTTGGTTTTTTGATCTATCTTTTTTGACATTAAATAAGTTGCTTTATAAAAATATAATGCATTTTACCATTTTTGTTATTTTTAATGTTGCATTAATAAATGCTTTAATTTAAAATACACATTATGAACAAAAATATTTTTAAACAACAGCATAAAAGAAACCAAATAGAAGAAGGGCTATATAAGTATTTTATGGCGCGTGAAGAGTTTGGCTCTAAAGTTAATACAGTGGGTAATCCATCTGATAAATTTTTGTCGCATTTTAAAAGATTGCTTAACTTAGATAGAAAAGAGCATAGAGAGAAAGGTAAGTATATTTTTTTTGAAGATGAAGGGCAAGGCGCTGGCAAGGAAACTAAATTTAGTGATTTTCATGTTTTTTTGATGGGACTTGCCCTAGATTTTATTCATATGGGTTTTGTGCAAAAAGAGGTGTTATTTGTTTTATTTCATACTAAAAATACACTTAAACAAGTATTTGGTGAAATTAATGGCAATAAAAATAGAATTGCTCCTTTTTGGAATAACGACCAAACAATAGGTGAAATTGATGGCATTCCAAAAGATTTAAACAGTAATGCAGATTTTACGGTTTATCTAACTATAAGGCGTTTTGAGTATTATGATTGGGTAATCAGTAATAAAACTGTTAATAAAGATGATATTAAGTTTGTTAACCCAACTATTTTTTGGGGAGTTAAAGAGTTATCTAAAGAATTACAACAATCAGGTAATTTAATGCCGTCATTTTCAATTTTTGAGTTAGCTAATTTGGCATTAGTAGCGCCAAAAATAACACAAGAAATAGAACCGCAAAAACGAGGTCGTTATGCTTCAAGGTAATATTTAATAAAATAAAAGGAGTTAGATTGTGGAAAATAAAGAATTAATTAAAGCCACATCTGACTGGTTATCAAAAAACTTCTAAATCGTCAAAACTCCTTAATACTAACCAAACTATCGAATCGCACCTTTTAAAAGGAGTGACAGGTGAGAGTTGTCAAAATAAGCCAAATTAACCCCAAAATAAAGAACCATAAATGTCATTAAAGTTATTTTGATGACACGAGCAACGACAACAGCGCCATATGTGGCGAGTAATGTGTGTTGTGCGTGAGATGACTAGAATAATGGTGGAGGGATAGGGATTTGAACCCTAGAAGGAGATTAATCCTTGCTGGTTTTCAAGACCAGTGCATTCAGCCGCTCTGCCATCCCTCCGAGATGGGCATATGATACCGAGAGTTTTGTCAATAGTAAATAGATTTGATTAAATTTAACTATGAAAGTCAAGTGATTTTAAGTATAATGCTTTGTTTTTAGATTTTCGAGA
>NZ_FQTR01000128.1 GCF_900128535.1 bacterium endosymbiont of Bathymodiolus sp. 5 South
AGTGAGGGTAATTTTGATCTCATCACCAATGGTAAAAACGCCTTTGCTATCGGCAGGCCCACTGTCTATACGCCAAGCATTGACAGTCGGTTTGGGTGCATAAACATCGACCGAAAGTGGCGAATTATTGCCACTGAATATTTGCATATCTGCTAACTTAGCGCCGACATTATGAAAAGAACTGTCTAGAAACAATTTGGTATTTGCATTTGAAGTTTTGCTTGAGGTGTAAAGCAAAGTGCCTTTGGCAAGAGGACCGTCACTGGCTTTAATATGGTAATATTTTATTTGAGCACCTGATCTAATGACTTTCATATAGTCGCCAGTGGCATAACGAACACCTGTTTCACATACCCTCACACTACTTTCATAGATAACAAATTTATTACCTATACCTGAGTCTGCATACAAAGCGTAATCTATACTTTTGTAAGAATCACTAGAATCATCACTTGAAAGTCCAAGCATTACTCTGCCAGTGTTACCAAGCTTGGCAATAACATAGCCGTCATTAATAAAGCCTTTGGAAGATGTAACATCGGCATTCCAGCCGGCACCAGAGATTTTTTCATAAACACCATTGGTTAGCGTCATTCTTCTGTTGCCACCGACGCTAAGATGGGTGTCAAGTGATGTGTTGGAAAGTCTCACGGGGCTGTTAATGCCACTGAAATCAATACTATTGCCATCTGTATCAACAATATCGGATAAAAAGATGCTGCGTCTATTATTGATATTAAAATACTTACCATCAATTGTATCGTTAATCTTCACAGTATAAGCAAACACCAGCGTGTTAGTCAGGGTGCCATTTGTGCCTGTTAAAAGAAATTCTTTGCCGGCAATAACAATTTTATTGCGACCAACTTTGGCCAAAGTGACGGCTTCATCTATGCTGAGCGTGAGTTTAATTTCATCACCGAGGGTGAATACGCCGTTATTATCAGCCGTTGTGCTGTCTATCTGCCAAGCATTGGCGATGGGTTTAGGTGCACCCACATCAACTGAAAATGGCAAATCCTTGCCACTGAATATTTGCATATCTGTTAACTTAGCATCAACATCATGAAAAGAACTGTCTAGAAACAATTTGGTATTTGCATTTGAAGTTTTGCTTGAGGTGTAAAGCAAAGTGCCTTTGGCAAGAGGACCATCACTGGCTTTAATATGGTAATATTTTATTTGGGCACCTGATCTAATGACTTTCATATAGTCGCCAGTGGCATAAGTAACCCCTGTGCTATGCTGAGGCTGTCCACCCTCATAGATGACAAATTTATTACCTATACCTGAGTCTGCATACAAAGCGTAATCTATACTTTTGTAAGAATCACTAGAATCATCACTTGAAAGTCCAAGCATTACTCTGCCAGTGTTACCAAGTTTGGCAATAACATAGCCGTCATTAATAAAGCCCTTGGAAGATGTAACATCGGCATTCCAGCCAGCACCAGAGGTTTTTTCATAAACACCATTAGTGTGGATTATTTTGTTGCCACCACCGATAACAAATTCAGTGTCAAGTAGTAACTTAGAGATGTTTGTAGGACTCTGAATGCTACTGAAATCAATATTATTGCCATCTGTGTCTCTAATGCCACTCAAAACAATATCACTTTTATTGTTAATCTTAAAATTGTCACTGTCAATCTTGTCGTTGGCTTGAATAGTGTAAGTAAATTCCAATGTATTGGTGGTTGTGTTGTTAGTACCTGTTAATAAGAATTCCTTGCCGGCAATCGTGATTTTATTATGACCAACCCCTGCCAAGGTAACTGCCTCGTCCAGTGTTAAACTTACTTTGATTTTATCGCCGATGGTAATATTATTACTGCTCGCTGTGCTATTCATATGACCAACCCTTGACCAGGGCATCATCTCGTCCAGTATTAAGTCTGCTTTGATATCGCCGATGGTAATATCATTACTGCTCGCTATGCTACTTACACGCCAAGCATTGGTAATAGGTTTTGGAGCATGCACATCAATCGTATATTTACTAAGATTGCTCAAGCCTTTAACCAGCCTTACCCCTGTGAGTTTGGCACCCTTGCTCTTAATTGAAGTATCAATGTGTAGTGCTGAAGTGGCAGAAACACCTGTTTGTGTTGCCAGTATGCGAATAGTATTGCCGTTGCCATCAATATGGTAATAACGAAGGGTAGTGCCTTTACGCTCAATCTTAATTTGGTCGCCTGCTTTATAGCGATAATTAAAATTAGCGTATTTTGTGTTGTTATTACGCACATCTTTTATTTTGTCGTTGTAAAGATAAACGGCATACTCAATGGTTTTGTAACTGCCATCTGGGTTGTCAGTAGACAGACCTAGCATAATGGCTTTTCTAGCAGAAGTGGCACTCAGTGTAAAAATCGCATAACCATCACCAACAAAACTTTCTTGAGAAAAGGCATCAGTATTCCAAGAGTCGTTGTTCACTTTCTTTTTAATGGTATACCCTTGGAATGTATCGCCAACCACAATTAAATCGCGCTTGTCAAACTGAGTGGTAATCGTATTACTCAATGAGATTGGATAAGTTGTATTGATAAAAGCAGGGGGATAGCCGTCACTATCAGCAATACCACTGATAATTAAGTCGGATGCCGATTGAATGGAAAACCCCTTGCCTTGAGTAAAAGCATCGTTTACTTGAACAGTATGTTCAAATATCAACTGTGTGCTTTCTATAGCACTTGCATTGGGCTTAGCAAAGCCTTGATTAACACTAAGGGAAAACACTAAGCCATTGATGATTATCTTGGAGTTGGCAGCATAGTCTACCTTGCCATTTTGGTATCGCATGGCTTTGTCCATTGTTAACGAAACCTTAACCTTGTCTCCTATTTCAAAAATGCTTTTGGTTGCTGGATATTCGTCCGCTAAATAAAGAGCCATGGCAACCAAAGTTGGGCCTTTTTGGTTGATTTTTTCATCGCTAACTTCCTGATATTTTTGATTGGCATCCCCTAAATTTTTTGTTATTTTTTGTCGCTCTTTTTGTTGGTGTGTTTGATTTTTTTTGTTGCGTTGCTTGACATTATCTAACTCTTCTTGTGTTTGGCTTTTGCTTTGGTTGATACCTTCTTTGCTGTTTACAACATCCTGATTGGCTTTGTCCCTAGCTTTATCAACAGAACCAAACTGAGTGTAACTACGGTGATAATCACTTTGTCCACTTTGATTTAGCACCTTTAATCCTTCACTGTCCTCTTGATTTTGGTGTTGCATTAAATCATTGTTAGCCTCACCCAAGACATTCGTAATTTCCCGTGCATCTTGATTGGCATCCCTTTCATCAACTTTGGTATCGGTTTTCAACATATTAACCGTTCGCTTATCTTGTCTTGATTCTGAGTTAATATTTGAGTCTTCATCAGCATCTGATTGCTGGTATTCTGATTTATCAATTGTTGTATTGACAGAACTGACATTACTGGTGTAATTAGGGGTGGAGTGGCTAGTGCCACGAAGTTTGGTTATGTCTGCTTCGTCTCCATTGATGACCTTTCCTATGGTTTGACTCACCAAAATACTTTTGGCCGTCTCTTTTAAATTTGACAACATGCCTTGCATAAGGGTTTTCATCTTAGCGGTAACGCTTTGTTTGTTAGTACCCACTTCAAGCATGGCGCCATAAAAATCACCGTCACCAATTTTGACGGTAATATTGCCTTTGCCCGCTGCTAAGGCGATATTCATCCCATCGCCATAACGCACATTGATGTTGTAATCGCCCTTCATTACTGCCACATTCACACCATGTCCTACGCGCGTGTTGAGATTGTATTTACCAATCAAAACATTGATTGCGATTCCATCACCAATATTGGTATTAACATTGAGTTTTCCAATCGATAGCCCTGCATGGAAACCATCACCCACTTTGGTGGTAATATTGGCTTTGCCAATAGCAATCATGGCGCTATGACCAGAGCCCACCTTGGTAACAAGATTGGCTTTACCAATAGCAATTTGCAAGCTGTCGTTGTCGCCAACTGAGGTAAGAATATTGGCTTTACCGATGCCAGCTTGGATGGTTTGACCTAAGCCCACTTTGCTGATGATATTGGCATCACCAATACCCACACCTAACATTGCACCATTGCCAATATGGGTAATAATATTGGCTTGACCTACGGCAAATGTAACCATACTGCCTTCGTTATTCTCCCCTAATAGGGCAGCACCCGTTGCTTTGAGTGCATCAACGCCTGATGTTAAGAATTTTTGTGGTGCAGAGAATACATCGCCTCTTGGGAAGAGGCGATGTTTTTCCAAAACAGGGTCTGAGACTACAAAATCTAGTGGGGAGATGGTAACCGTATAATCCTCCAATGAAGATATTCTGGTAATAATATTGGCTCGACCAACCACCAAACTCATGGTGTTACCGCTTCCCTCTAAATTAACATGGGTAACAATGTTGGCTTGACCAATAGCGGCTGTGATTAGATCACCTGAGCCAATTTTGGTAACAATATTAGCCTGCCCAATTGCAAATGCAACTGAAAATCCGTTGCCAATGTGAGTAAAGATATTAGCGGATCCAACCATAGCCGCCAAAGTTATGCCGTTGCCGACTTTAGTAAAGATATTGGCTGTCCCGCCTATCATTAAAGCGGCACTAAAGCCGTCCCCAACATGGGTGAATATATTAGCATGACCTGCTAGCATTATTGCTACTGTTGTGCCGTTGCCAACTTTGGTAAAGATATTGGCTTGTCCGCCTATCATTAAAGCGGCGCTTAATCCATTGCCAATATGGGTGAATATATTGCCACCTGCTGAAAACATTAATGCCAATGTTGGGCCGTTGCCAACTTTGGTTAAAAAATTAGCCCCTACAGAT
>NZ_FQTR01000129.1 GCF_900128535.1 bacterium endosymbiont of Bathymodiolus sp. 5 South
CAAAAACGCTACCGCTACACAGGTAAAGAAAGAGACGACAGTAGTGGTTTATGCTACTACGGTGCTAGGTACCTAGCCCCTTGGTTGGCAAGATGGATAAGTCCTGATTCAGCAGGGGCGGTTGATGGTTTAAATCTGTATGTTTATGTGAATAACAATCCACTTAAATACACAGACCCGACAGGGCATGGTATCAATACAATATCCAATGATAATTTTTTTCAAAGGATAAATAAAGACAAGACTAGTGAATTAAATATTTGGGTTGGAGATCAGCATTGCATACCAGATGGAAACAAGTTGTTTGCAGACTTAGCGAAAAATATCGACCTAAATCATATTGGAAATCTGGTGCTTGAAAATACAAATGCTCCAATTTCAGGGAATGAACGACCTACCTCAGTACAAGTACCAAGTATGTTTCAAACAACAATAAATTATACGATGAGTGAATTCGCCACAAACGAAATACAGGCTACGGCAATTTATAATTATAAGAGAGAAGCACTGGCATTCATAGGTAGCAAATTTGAGGGCGTTTATATTGGCGGAGAAGGTTGGAAAAATCCTAGGTTAGAAATTTCAAGAATAAAAGGCAATATACTTGCACGGGTTGGCGTCACTCATCTGTTGACAAGTGTAGCGCCAAAAGAATATTTAGCACTTCTGCATTCAGACTCATACCCTGTTCAGGAAAAGCTTAAACCCAATACAAGTATTGCTTTAATTCCACGAAATGTCATTGACCTTTTTATTAAAAGTGGCTACTCAAGGCAAGGCAATTCAGAGACTGAATTTGGATTATGGGTTAACGGCAATGATAACAAACCAGAAAATGCATTTTTAGTTCTTGGTAGAGGGGAAGCAATGAGAGAAAGGTTTGGCGATATAATGCAACCAACGCCAATGGATTTAAGCAAATTATCACCTATTAAGCCGGATCCTGATCTAAGCGCAATGAATCATCCTGTAACACCTTAACCAAGGCTCAATTAGTATCATTATTTAACGATAGGTGGTACTATTGTGTATTTAACTAACTTTGTAAAATGCAACTGTATGACAATAACACTCAATCATCTTAACAACATTCTAGCAATATCCTTGATAGAGCCCTATTGCCAAACCTACACTTACGATATAGGCAACAACCTAACTCACCTCTCACACCAAGCAAAAAGTAACGCTTGGCAACAAACCCTCACCATCCACCCTAACAGCAACCGTGGCACTGAAAACAACAACCAAAATAACTTTGATGCCAATGGCAATTTATTAAACTTAAACAATATCGGTAACCTAGAGTGGTACTACAACAACACCTTAAATAAACTGACTAAAGCAAACAAATCCAACACCATACAATACTATGTTTATAATTACCAAGACAAGCGAGTCCGCACTGTCATTGAATCTAGTCACCAAGTGCAAAGCCAAAGAGACTACCTACCCTCACTAGATCTTTCAACCAACCAAGCAAAACAACAAAGTAGCACCCTGCACATCGGCACCCACATCCTCAGCAAAAGCAGCAAAGACAACACGCAAACCCCACACCAAACCCGCTACCAACTCAACAGCCACCTACAATCCAACACCTTAGAGTTGGATGACAAAGCCCAAACCCTTAGTTACGAGCACTACCACCCCTATGGTGGCACTGCTATCATTGCAGGTAAAGACAAAACCCAAGTGCAACAAAAACGCTACCGCTACACAGGCAAAGAAAGAGACGACAGTAGTGGTTTATGCTACTACGGTGCCAGATACCTAGCCCCTTGGCTAACGAGGTGGATAAGCCCTGATTCAGCAGGGGCAGTTGATAACTTGAATTTGTATGCTTATGTAGGGAATAATCCGCTTAAATATAGAGATCCGACAGGGCATGTTAAAGAAACACCTGAACAAGAAGCCATGGAAGAAGGCGCTGTAGGAGGGGTAAGCGATATTATGACTGGAAAAACAGAGGCTGGACAGCGCACCACAATAGACAAAAATACACCCTCAATTGATTTAACTCAAATAAAAAAGATACAGCAAGATATTTTGCAATGGGATATTTTTAAAGACCTAGGTGCGCTAGATTCTTCTAGCCGGTTTTTTGAGGAAGGTGGATCTGCTTATCCAGCTCAAGAACATACTTCAATAGCAGAAGATAAAATAGGAATGTTACGAGACAATAAAAACGCCCATGTTAAAAATATAATGCGCAACAATGTGCCTCTTTTAGATGCCATTACTCAATTTAGCTTATCTGGTAAATTAAAAGACATGGTCTTTAAACAATATAAAGTTGCCAATTGTGGAGAATGTTCAGAAATAATGTTGCATGAGTTAAATCAGCGTTATCCTGATATAGTAGTAGAAATGCTAGAAACGCCTCAACATTCTTTCAACTTGTTTAACCGTGATCAATCAACTCCTTTGCTCAAACCTGATAAATGGAATGCAGATACTTTAGTAATAGACACTTGGAATAAAAATATTTATATTAAAGGGGAGTCCATACCTGAATATTATCATGCTCATATTAACTTTGGAGGTCGATTTCTCAGTATGAAAAAGTATCAAAAACTGATGAATACAGCCATATTTACAGCCCCCCAAAAAAAATAGAAAGTGCAAAGGTATCCCAACACAAGGATTTCAATATCTTGAGACCTTTGCATAAATAGGGATGATTAGTAAAATCCAATTTTTGCCCAATTGGTGATTTCTTTAAACCTTGTCCTAGCAGGGCTAAGGCTGGGTTTAAAAAATCGCCAAGTGGGTGAAAAGTGGGTTTCTGATGATTATTCCTATTTATGCAAAGGTCTCCTTTATGCAAAGGTCTCCAATAAAATGTGCACAATCCAATGCATTTTATCAAGTAAACATATTGTTAAAGAACCATTATTTATAAAACGCATATTGCTGTATTGATACACTACTATAATAGCGGATTTATAGTGCTAATTTTTAGAACTGATTCATGATTAATTTAATATCGTCTGCCATCTGATTTGGATTGTGTGGCGATGGAAATCCTGCAAAAATTTGACCCTCAGGATTAATTAAATAAATCCAAGCGGTATGATTAATAACATAGCCATCTTGTAGTGCACTTTCAGGTAGCTTGTCATTGGCTTTAAGGATAACTGATTTACCCTTTTCATCATAGATAACACGCTCATAATAAGCACCGAAAGGCTTAATAAGCTGATCAATTTGCGCTTGCTTTCCTGAAACACCGATGAAATCTTTATCAAAATGCCTCACATATTCTTTTAACACTTCGGGTGTATCCCTCAAGGGATCAAAAGTAATTGCCACAACTTTTGGCATACTTGTTGTTTTATCTTTTATCATTAAATTTTTCAATGCCGACATATCAAGCAACTCAGTCGGGCAAATATCTGGACAATGTGTATAGATAAATAACAGCAAAGTCCAACCGTCTTTCAAATTATCATTATTAAATAATTGATTATCCTGGTCAACCAAAGAAAACGATGGTAGCGGTTTGTTTGGGTTGTAAAGAATATGGGAGACTTTAAGTTGCGGACCTAAATCCTTATAATCACGATTAGACTTGCTGTACAAAAAAAATGCAGCTACAACAGCAATAGCAACAATGACGATTAAAGTTTTTTTCAACATTTTAATGCTGATGGTGCATCATTTTTTTATGATCCATCGCCCTGCCTTTTCTTACTTTGGCCTGTATGGTTTTCGACAAGCCATTGTCAAACACTAATTTAATGACAACAGAGTCGCCTTCTTTTGGCACTTTTTTAGGCTGAATCATCATAATATGCCAACCACCTGGTTTTAAAGTTAGCTTACCGTGAGCAGGAATAGGCATAAAATCTTGTTTAATCATTTTCATCATACCGTCTTGAGACACCGTTTTATGTAACTCAAGGCGTTTATAGCCCTTAGTATTTGCAGATAGTAATTTAATATCGCTATCAGAATGATTGGATATTTCCATAAACGCACCTAATATTGGTGCGTTTGGTGGTGCCGAACGCACCCATGGATTGTCAACACTGATAGCCGCCCTATCATGCTGGGCCTCATGGACAGGTAGCGTCGCATTTATTTGAGTAACAAAGACTAAAGACAATAAACTCAATACTAAATTTAATGTTATTTTTTTCATTACTTTATCCTTATTTATATTGGTAAAATTTTACTACATTATAGTAATAAATATCTTTTTTGTAAATGCCCTATGCAACTAACACTTGAAATCAGCAACAGTGATCAACTTTCCAACGTTTGTGGCTCATTTGATAGACACTTAAATCTGATCAGTAAAAGCCTAGATGTCACAATGAACAACAAAGGCGAGGACTTCACTATCAAGGGAGAGAACAAACATATTGCTGCTAGAGTGCTGCAAGATTTAATCGCATTAAGCACTAGCCAACCCATTGAAATTTACGATGTTGAAATGGCAATCAAGGCCTGCTTGCATGATGACTTACCAGGCCAATCAGTGAGCATTAAAACCAAACGAAAATTTATCCATATTAGAAGTAAAAATCAGCAAAAATATGTCTTAGATATTAAACAAAAAGACTGCACTTTTGGTATTGGTCCTGCGGGCACAGGAAAAACCTACCTTGCCGTAGCACGCGCTGTTGAAGCCTTAGAAGCCTCTGATGTGCGTCGCATCATCTTAGTACGCCCTGCGGTAGAAGCGGGCGAAAAATTGGGGTTTCTGCCTGGTGATATGAACGAAAAAATTGACCCTTACCTACGCCCTATTTATGATGCTTTATATGAAATGTTAGGCTTTGACAAAGTAGAAAAATTGCTCA
>NZ_FQTR01000130.1 GCF_900128535.1 bacterium endosymbiont of Bathymodiolus sp. 5 South
TGAGGAATTATTAAAAGCGTATCGTAACACGACATCAATAAACACATTGGCAATGAGTAACAGTAGTAGGGTGGTGGTTGTAACACTGAGGGCTTTATTCATCTTTTAAGCGCTTTAGCGTATGCAGATACTGCTGTTTTTTGTCAGTATCAGGTAGGTTGTTGATCCATGTTTCTAGTGCGTGCCATTTTTGTTGTTTGCTGTCTTTTATTACTACTGGATTTAAATCCATGGCTTTTTTAAAAGCCTCAAGCGCCTCTTTGAACCTACTTAACTCAGTGTAAGAAAGTCCCATAGTGTAATAAGCCCCACCGTCATCAGGCTTAATCTCAATGGCTTTTTTAAAAGCCCTAATTGCCTTCTCAAACTCACTTAACCCAGCGTAAGCAAGCCCCATATTGTTATAAGCCTCATTTTTATCAGGCTCAATCTCAATGGCTTTTTTAAAAGCCTCAATTGCCTTTTCAAACTCACTTAACCCAACGTAAGCACCCCCCATATTGTTATAAGTCTCATAATTATCAGGATTAATCTCAATGGCTTTTTCATAAGCCTCAATTGCCTCCTCAAACTTATCTAACCCAGCGTAAGCAAACCCCATATTGTTATAAGCCTCATTTTTATCAGGCTCAATCTCAATGGCTTTTTTACAGACTTCAACTGCCTCTTTAAACCTGCTTAACTTAGTGTAAGAAAGTCCCATAGTGTAATAAGCATCATAATTATTAGGCTCAATCTCAATGGCTTTTTCATAAGCCTCAATTGCCTTCTTAAACTTACCTAACCCAGTGTAAGCAAGCCCCATATTGTTATAAGCCCCATATTTATTAGGATTAATCTTAATGGCTTCTTTATAGGCTTTAATTGCCTTTTCAAACTTATTTAACACAGTGTAAACACCCCCCATATTGTAATAAGCCTCATCTTTATCAGGATTAATCTCAATGGCTTTTTTATAAGCCTTAATTACCTCCTCAAAGTTTACTTTCTCATTTAACATAGTGTAAGCAAGCCCCATATTATAATAAGCTTCTTCATCAGGTTTAATATCAATGGCTTTTTTATAAGCCTCAATTGCCTTCTTAAACTCGCCTTTATGATAATTCTGATTACCTTCTAGGAGATATTCTTCTGCAGTTTTTTCATAAATAGGGTGCTTAACATCATTGACCATTGAAAAACCATAAATATCTTGAAATAGGGATTTTTCATCAATAGAAAATATAGCACTCAGTTCTTGCAAAATTAGTTTTTTTTGTTTTTTTAAAATTTTAATTTTTTTTGCATTATCAATTGTTTTATTGCCAAATACAAACACCCCTTTTTGGGCAAAAATACGATTATTGCTTTTAAAGTTGCTGTTTATAAATTGTAATTTGTCGCATTCGGAAAAAATACTCTTGTCATCCTTTGGTTGGGTAAATTTATCAATATCACTGCTATTTAAAACAAAAACGCCACCATCTTTATCTTTGTTAGAGTCGCAAGCAAACCATAAGGCAACTAAAAAATCACGACTAAAATCAACAAGCCCTGTGGCAGCGCCATAATGTTGTAGTTCTAGTAATAATTCAAGGTTGCTTAATTCTTCTTTGTGATAATGGTAACTTTTGGCATCATTAATCAAAGTTTCATGATAGTCTTGAAACTGCTTTTGTGAAGGTTGTCGTTGTTTATTGATTGATTTGTTTAAATTAAAACGCCGATAATAAGTGCTGGTTAAACCCCAACTCTCATCAGATTGACCACGATAAACAAAACCACCTCCTGATGGGAGTTCGTTTAAATACTTAGCAACAACCGACATTGAGCGTTAATCAAAACTATTTAAATAAGCCTTATCAGAGATATTTGTCCAAGCACGGATTTTTTGTAAATAATCGTGTCTAGATTTGATGATTTCTTTAGACAGTGGGTTCTTTTTAGCCAGCTCATCTAGCAATTTATCATTAGCGGATCGCAGCGCATCAAACACAGGTTTTGGGAAAGTTTTGACTTTGATATTGGGATAATCTTTTTTCATGGTTGCCCAGTTTTTGGCACTGGCATCGTTGGAATGTGCATACATATCATAGGCTGATAATTTCATGGCGGTGATTAAAATCGTTTGTAAGTCTTTTGGTAGGGTGTTGTATTTTTTCAAATTAATGAGAAATTGTAGCTCACTGCCTGGCTCATGCCAGCCTGTGTAATAATAGGGTGCAACCTTGTGAAAACCCATCCGCAAATCGAGTGACGGACCGACCCATTCGAGTGCGTCAATCGTGCCTCTGTCAAGTGCGGTGTAGAGCTCGCCTGCTGGGATGTTGGTGGGTTTGGCGCCAACGGCTGCCATGATTTCGCCTGCAAATCCAGGGATGCGCATTTTTAAGCCTTTTAAATCTTCAATGGTGTTGATTTCTTTTTTAAACCAGCCGCCCATTTGGTTGCCAGTGTTGCCACCGATGATGGACTTGATGCCGTGTTTGGCGTAAACCTTATCCATCAGTTCTTGTCCGCCACCGTATTCAAACCAAGCGTGCTGCTCAGTTGCCGTCATATCAAAGGGCATTGAGGTAAAAAACAAGGTGTTGATGTCTTTGCCTTTCCAGTAGTAGGAGCCTGAGTGACCTAGGTCGTATTGCCCTGATTTAACAAAATCAAAAATACCGAGTGCTGATTTGTGTTTGTTTTTAGAGTCAATGCGGATTTTCAAGCGTCCATTTGACATTGCTTCTGCCAGTTGTTTAAATTTTTTCGTTGCATCGCCAAAAATAGGGAAATTGCTTGGCCAAGTTTCGGCTAATTTGAGGGTGTAGGTTTTGTGGTCCTGTGTTGTTGTGGTTTTGGGTTTGTCATCGTCGCCAAACCAAGCGGCATGCGCACTTGTCATTAGTAATAAAATTACAGTCAATAACGGTATTATTTTTTTCATTTTTTCCTTAGGGTTTAAGTTGCGCCAAGACAGCACGATTATTAGAATTATAATCTTTAAATGTTTGAATATGAGTAAAATTTGTTGTTAACAAGTCAACAATTTTTAGTTGTTGATTGTAGCCATGTTCTAACAGTAAGAATCCATTGTTTGTTAGGTGTTGCGGTGCTTGTTTGATAATAATTCTAATGTCATCTAAGCCATCTTTGCCTGACACCAGCGCTGTTTGTGGCTCATGAATTAAATCCTTCAAACAAGGGTCATCTTGTTCAATATAGGGTGGGTTGGAAATAATCAAATCAAATTGCCTGTCTGGCACAGCTGCAAACCAACTGCCTTGTTGGAAATCAATATCAATGGTTGTATTTTGCTTGGCCACTGCCAGTGATTGCTTGGAAAAATCTGTTGCCACCACTTGCCAATGCGGGTTTTTGTCTGCTAGGGTGATGGCAATAATGCCACTGCCTGTGCCCAAATCTAGCAATTTACATGATTTGTCTTTGAATAAATCCAATGCAATGTCGATTAAAAGTTCGGTTTCAGGGCGGGGAATAAGCGTATCAGGCGTTACGATAAAATCCAAGTGATAAAAACCTTTTACCCCACTTAAATAGGCAAACGGAACACCTTGTTGGCGTTGCTCAATCAGCGCTTTTAAGGTGTTGGTTTCTTTTGTGGTTAAGGTGTAATCCTTGTTGGTAATTAACCAAGCATGGTTTTTTTTCAATACCCAAGTTAAGAGCGGTATGCTGTCGGTAATAGGACTATTTAAATAGTCATTAACGCTATGCATCAATCCAATTTTTGAGTGCCACAATCAATCCCAGTCCAATAAATGCACCGGGTGGTAGGATTGCCAGTAAAGTGCCTTGATAGTCTTCAAAGACAGTGATACTAAGTGTGTTGCCTAAATCGCCTAATAATAAGGCTGATTGGTCAAATAGAGTGCCTGAGCCAATTAACTCACGCATGGCACCTAAAATAATCAACACAATTGAAAAACCAAGCCCCATCATTAAGCCATCTAATGCTGATTTACCCCAAGTATTTTTACTGGCAAAGGCTTCTGCTCGACCTAAAATGGCACAGTTGGTAACAATGAGCGGCACGAAAATCCCTAAAATTAAATACAAATCGTAAAAGAATGATTGCATTGCCAATTCAACAATGGTTACAAAAGAAGCGATAAGTAGTACAAAGATTGGAATACGAACCTCTTTGCGAATGTGATGGCGAAAAATTGAAACCGTGGTATTTGACGCCACCAGTACAAAAGTAGTGGCAAGCCCTAAGCCTATTGCATTGGTAATATTGTTGGTTACTGCCAATAGTGGACACAAACCTAATAAGGCAACCAAAGCTTGGTTGTTGTTCCATAGGCCGTTTTTTATAATTTTGATAGCGTCATTCATGGGTGTTTTATTATATACTCAATCGTGTGTTGAGTGATTGACAACAAAATTTTGGTTTTGTGGGTTTTTTCTATGGTGCCTATTCATTTTTGTAGCCGTCTCTTATAAGGCACAACCGTTCAATGCGATTATTGTATCTTTATGGCTATAATATCACAATAAAAAACCCTAATTACAATACGACGAATGGTCAAGTTTAACGAAATAAGGCAAAAGATGGGTAAAATTGGGTTTAAATATACTGATGTCTTATTACTAAGAAATATTAAAGGAGATTTTTGCATAAGTAGGAATGATTAGCAAAATGACAAGTTTTGCCAACTTGGTGATTTTATGAAATATAGTCATAGCAAAGCTATGGCTGTGTTTCATAAAATTGTCAAGTTGGTGAAA
>NZ_FQTR01000131.1 GCF_900128535.1 bacterium endosymbiont of Bathymodiolus sp. 5 South
TGGTGATGGCAACTTAGCAGATACCAACAATAACAACTTAGGCAACACACCAGCAGAAAGACAAAGAAACCAAAAGCTTGTTGACAACAACAATCAGGATTATGCAAAGGTTGATAAAAGCAAGGGAGAGGATTCAGCAATAATAAGATATGCTACACCTGCATTAAAAGACCCAAGTTTAATAATAAAAATTGCAGAAAATGGATTAAAGGCAATAGGAATTATTGCAGGGGCAGAGATTGCTGATCATGTTAATAACAGTGCTCAAGATGATGTGAGCGATATCCCTAAGATTGATGATGTTTCTGAGGTAGCTGGAACTGGTACGCCAATGCCTGATGGAGAGCCTCCTGAGGATTGGGACGATAAAAATAAATACGCTAATAATCCAGATAAACAAAAGAAGAATTTTACAAAAATAAAAGGTAAAAGGAGTGGATATAAAGGAAAATATGGCTCTATTTGGTCAAGAGATAGAACTGAACATGGTGGAAAACAATGGAAAAGGTGGGATAACCTCAAGGATTTTGAAAATAAAAATGTAAAACCAAAAAGCATCTGGCCTGATGGAAGAATAAGGAAAAAATGAAACTCATTAATTGTAAAGATATAGAAAAAAAATTACCTTTGTCTAATTTTGATGATTTTGTAGATGAAAATTATGAAAATAATAACATTATATATATTAGTTTTTTTGATAGGTGGCTTACTAGAGATGATATAGAAATAAAAAAAACTCCTACATATTATTTAGATGGACATGCTGATAAGTCTTTCTACGAAAAATATTATGAATTTGAAAATAAACTTATTCAAGTGTTTATTTATTTATTTAAAAGGAATAAATTATATGGATTTCTGCCAATTAATAGTAGAAAAAGAACTCCAATATTTACTTTTATAAATGAAGATGATTTATCCAGTACTATTAAAGTTTTTTTAAGACTGGAACATGGACTTTGTTTGTATTTTTTAGAAGAAGATATTTTGTTTAATTTAAACGAAGATTTAACCATTCAAGTTTTTAATAAGAACTTGAATGAAGAGGTAATAGATTTAATTATTAGTTTAAACTTACATGTTTTAAGAAAACGGGATGCCTTATAATAATCAGAGTCAGTGTGTGATTTTTTAACAAACCACTCTATCAAAATCCAACTAAAATAAGATCCTGTAAATATAGAATGATAATTGAAAAAGTAAAAATTGAAGGGTTTAGAAACTTTTCAAATCTAACTGCAAACCTTAAAAAAAGCACCCTAATCATTGGAGCTAATGATGTAGGAAAAACTAATTTAATGTATGCTCTGAGACTATTACTTGATAAATCTTTGTCTGAAAGAGATATTGAGCCTGAAGTAACTGATTTTCATATATCAAAAGATGGCAATCGGGCTGAGATATTCTCAATAACAATCTTTTTTAAAGATATTAATGAAGATGCCGCCTTGTCAACATTGAAAGGAAGTGTTAGTGACAATGGGTGCTCTGTATTTAAGTTAGTTGCCAACCGAAACACACTAGATTACCAAATCTCAATTGGTTCAAATGATACTGAGTTAGAGAATGTGCCAAGCCGCTTCTATCTTAAATATATCAACATGAGATATGTTCAGTCACAGCGTGATTTGAAGAAGTTTATTAATATAGAAAAGAAGCAGTTACTGAGGTTATCACAAGATAGTAGAGAAACACCTGAAGCTGAAGCTGATGACCGACAGCTAGGCAAGATTTCTTGTGGCTTGAATATTATTAATGAGAGGGTTAAGCGTTTAAATTACGTTAAAGGCGCAACATCTTTGGTGAATGATGAACTTAAGAAACTATCCCATAATTATACCGAATACGAAGTACATCTTGATTCTGGTGCTATAAAAGTTCACCAATTTATAGATAACCTTGAGTTAGGAGCATCCACTGCTGGATCAGCATTGATGTTAGGAGGGGACGGCAGAAACAATCAAATATTATTAGCACTTTGGAAAGCTAAAAGTGAAAGAGAGTTTGATCCTGATAATGAAGTTATTTTCTATTGTGTTGAAGAACCAGAGGCTCACTTACACCCTCATCAACAAAGAAAATTGGCAGACTATCTTATCAAAGAGCTTTCAGGACAAACTCTTATTACCAGCCATTCCCCACAAATAGCAGCAAGATATAAACCTGATTCTATTACCAACTTGATTAGTAAAAATAATTCTACTATTGCTGCTAGCGAGGGCTGTTCAAACTGTATAAATGATGCTTGGGATGATATGGGGTATCGAATGAGTATATTACCCGCAGAGTCATTTTTCTCAAATTGTGTTTTTTTAGTCGAGGGACCTTCAGAATTGTTGTTTTACCAAGAGCTAGCAACAATAACAGGCATTGATCTTGATTATTATAATATAACGATTCTCAGTGTTGATGGAATACAGTTTGAAGTTTACACATCAATTTTAAATGCACTTGAAATTCCTTGGGTTATGAGAACTGATAATGATGTTTCAAAGGTACCTTGTAAAGACGAGAAAAATTTAGCGGGCATTAATAGATGTATGAAAATTGCTGGAAAAGTCCCATATCCACCCAAAGATCTAATTACAACGGCAAACACTGTAGTTAAAGATGGAACTTGGTTAAACGCATCAGATAAAATAAACCCGAAAGGAATATACTTATCAAAAATAGACTTAGAGTCAGATCTTGCGTTAGAGATGCCTATTGAATTAATGGCATACACTAAGAAAGACAATATTGATGATTCAGTAAAATATATTCAGACTAAAAAAGCGATTAGAATGCGTGAGTTTTTATTACAGAACAAAGCCAAATTAAAGGATATTCAGATGGGGGAACTGATAAAACCACTAAATCATGCAAAGCAAATTGTGGAAGGGCTTCATAGGGATGCCTGAAATTCAATTTACACCAGATCAAGTCAGAGCAATTGAATCAGAAGCCAATATGGTTATTACTGCCTGCCCTGGTAGTGGTAAAACTTCAATTATTGTAGAAAAGATTATTCGTGAAGTTGAATACCTAAAACCATACCAAGGTGTCATTGGTATTACCTTTACAGTAAAAGCAAGTAAAGAGTTAAAGAAAAAATGCAAAAAGAATGGTGTAAATACTAAAGCAAGTTTCTTTGGAACTATAGATCATTTTTGTTTATCAGAAATAATTTACCCTTTTATTTCTCAGATATATGGGGCAACCGTCATTCCGTTGGAATGCAAGCCATATAAGGATCTTGATGAAGAACTAAGAACTGGGTTGCCAGACCTAGGTGCAGAGGGGATTGATCTAAAGACTGAAGATTACAACTTGTATGAGCCAATTATTAGAGAACTCTATTCCAAAAGGATAATTATATTAGAGACTCTTGGTGTACTTTCAGTTTATGTGATAAACAATTCTAGTGGATGTGAAAAATATATCAAATCTAAGTATACATCTTTATATATAGATGAATATCAGGATTCATCAGAACCACAGCATCGATTGTTTATTTCTCTACTTGATTTTGGTCTTAAGGCTGTAGCTGTAGGTGATATACAGCAATCAATTTACGCTTGGCGAGGTAGTGACCCTCAATACATACAAGACTTGATAGATAAACCTGATGTTTTTGAACATCATATTGTTAACATTAATCATCGATGCCACCCCTCAATAAATAATTATGCTAATAGGTTGTTTAATCCGAAGTCAGCAGTACAATCTACAAAAGAAATTAGAGTTTATCAGTGGGTTTTGAATGGTGATCAGCTAAGTACAGTACAGCAGATTAATGGCTCTATAGATAAGTTAATTAATGATGGTTTAACCTCTTCACTATCAGAAGTCGCCATTTTAGTTAGAAGCAATAGGAGTCTTAAATTTGTAAAAGATGGTTTATCTGTCCCTTTCAGAGTTTATAGTAATGACCCACTTAGCTCAATTAATACCCCAACTACGAAAATATTGAATGGATTGTTATTTTATTATTTTGATACAACATTTTTAGTAAATGATGTGCTTGAGGCTACAGAACAATTTCGCACATTATCAACTATGGAAAGAAAAGAATGTAGAAAAATAGTAAAATCTTTGAGAGATGTCCCTACAGGAGCATTGAAAAATAAATTAATAACTATTTGCCAAGAATTAATTAAAGTTGTTATAACAAAGATCGAAAAAAATGCATTGGAGAAAATTCTAGATGATGAATTTATTCTCAAGCAGTACAAGCCTATTAACCAAAATGAAGTTCAAGTAATGACATTGCACAAATCAAAAGGTCTTGAGTTTGATGTCGTATTTCACCTAGATTTGTATGATTGGGTATTTCCTAAACGAAAGTTTACAGAGGGTTGTTATGATGAGGTTTTTAGTAATTGGGAGCAAGAATTAAATTTACACTTTGTTGGTATAACTCGAGCAAAGAAATATTGTATTTTAGTTTCAAGTACTCGTAGATTGAATGGTAGAAATGAAGAAAAAAAAGGGAACAAATCACAATTCATGACTATTCAAGGACTTCCTGAGCTACATGAACTATATGAGCAATAAGGGGCGTAAACATTAATTCAAAGATGAAAGATAATTAATGCTTGCATTCCCTTATCTTTTATTTACAATGCCGACAAGTAGATTCGGTGATGATTGGAATACGATTGCCATTGGCTTTTTTACCGGTATACATCAACATTATTATTGAGGCTATCAAAATACT
>NZ_FQTR01000132.1 GCF_900128535.1 bacterium endosymbiont of Bathymodiolus sp. 5 South
AGGCTTCTTGTGGCGTGATTCATGTTTCTGAAATTAATAAAGTAATCTCAGAGGCTGATGCAGAGGGTTTGAATTCTTTTTTCTTGGAGGTTTTATCTAAGCCTGGTGTGCGAGCTAAAAAACCTGAGGAAGAAAAAAAGGAAGAAAACTTTCTAGATTAAAAAAATAAGGGACATCAGCATTAATGATGCAAAAATACCCTAATGCTAAGAACAGCAAGAAACTACATTTATCATATTGTTTAACGATCAATCGTGTTGATATTATTGCCACGCCTAGCAATCAATTAAACTTAAGCAACCGCTTATGTTGAACTTAATTGTTATGGCGAATATGGTTAGTGAATCATGGGATTATACCTTAGTAGTGTTCATGCTCATTTATCAGGACATGATAATCTTGGTCTTATAAAGAAGACAGATAGACTATTAGCGTGGGTTGATGACTGGAAGGCGTACCTACAACAAACAGAAGATAATACAATATTACAATTGCAAACACACACAAAAACAGGTAGAATATTAGATAGAGACCTTTGCATAAATAGGAGCAATCATCAGAAACCCACTTTTCACCCACTTGGCGATTTTTTAAACCCAGCCTTAGCCCTACTAGGACAAGGTTTAAAGAAGTTGCCAATTGGGCAAAAATTGGATTTTGCTAATCACCCCTATTTATGCAAAGGTCTCAGATAATTAAATTTATTAACAATGTAGAGACGCTGTTAAAGAATAAATTTGGATTGAAAAAGAAAAAATAGAGAAATTAATGAATACTTGTATCTCCTTATCATTCAAAGAATAAAATATAAATTATGCCTAATCAAAACGACTCGCCACCCGTACTTAGTGGCACTGCCCCCACCCAACCGGACTACATATTATGTAAAGATATGATTGATTTACAAATCACCAATATCAGTGGATACAATGGATTGTGCGTTAATTTCAGCGCAAAAGATTTAACGAAAACTATTTTTGGAATAGAGATTGGCAGAGCTGGCTTTAATTACATCAATCAACAAGTGATTTGGGATAATGTCGTTGTTGGGACTGTTTCCCGATCTGTTGTCTTGGAGGCACCAACATACAATGAATTGCTTAATATCAAAGCATCCAATGGGGGGCAAACTTTAGAGGAAATGATAGAAGTTAAGAAGAGTGCGAGTATGCCTTTCGCGACATCTGCAGAAATTATACATATCAATGGTTCTGTTGAATTTGAATTTGGAGTTAGTGATATCTGGGAAAGTGTATGCTGTCTTTCAGCTGTTGTGGCTAAGCATCGAAATCAAGCTGATTATAGTATAGTAAGTGAGGGTAATTATGGTAAGGGTACTATATCTATATTAACGGGGGTGTATGAAAAGGATAGTCTGGTATACCGAGTGCCTTTTGTTGTTAAGCGTAATGATATATTCGGTATTGAAAGGCGTGGCGACACCATTAGTTATCTTTGCAATGGCAAGGCTTTTTATACATCAAAAACTAAATCAACAGCCAACCTTTATTTCAGCGCTCTTATTGTACCAAAAAATGCACGCGTTGACAAAATACAAGTAAATCGTGATGTATACGGCGATTTGACAATTAAGTTTAATGAGCGTGCCACCGAACATTCTGTTGAAAGTATTACCAAGGCTATTAATTATCAGGGCATTGTACAAGACATTAGTTTAAGCGTAACAAACAGTTCAGGTCTTAAGAGTGCAACAACACTGATAATAAAAGCACCAAATGCATTGTCACTTCCTGTGCTTAGTGGCACTATCCCTGCAGTTAGTGATTCAACATTATTCGAAAAATGCCCAGATTTGTCTATTACCCATGAGGGGATATACGACAATCTACATGTTCTTTTTAAGACAGCTCACCCACAATTTGCTCACTTTGCTATCGGCAGAACTAGTAAAGTAACTTTTGAAACTGATACCCGAAAAGTATTGTATAACGGCGTCACCATTGGCGCTGGGAATACAGTTGCAGATATGGCAAAACAAGGGTTAATTATTACTTTTAATTCTACTGCCACCGAAGAGGGTGTTGAAGCAGTCACTAGGGCAGTTAGTGTTGATTTTCCAGCTGACGCACAAGATGTAATGCTGAGCTTAACAAATGCCAAAGGCGATAAGAGTGCAACAACTCTCACTATACCTGCGCCATCCAGTTAATCAAAATCTGTCAATAAGGAGACATAAACATTAATTATGCCAAAATATCCTAACAGCAAGACTAGCAGGAATCGTTATACCTAACTACCCCATCACATTATCCAAAGCAGACCCTTGCATTAAACTAAAAAATCCAACAAAAAAACCCAAAGGCAAGAACATGGGTCCTGAGAATAAGGTGCGCAATAGGGCAATTAGTAAAAGAAGGTTTGTCATTGAGCACACCCTTGGGCGCTCTCAAACGCACTTATGGTTTAGCAAAAATTGCCAGTAAAGTTAATCTGAAAGCTATTGCTTATAATTTGAGACCTTTGCATAAATATGAATAATCATCAAAACACCATTTTTCACCAACTTGACAATTTTATAAAACCTTTGCTATGACTATATTTCATACAATCACCAATTCGGCAAAACTTGTCACTTTGCTAATCATTCCTACTTATGCAAAAGTCTCAATTTAAATTAAATTTTCCATTGGGGATGATGCTGAAGCGTAAGCTTTTTTCATCATCCTGCCTGCAAGAAAAGACGCACGTCCTGCAATAACAGCGTGTTTCATGGCACTTGCCATTAAGATTGGGTCATTGGCATTGGCAATGGCTGAGTTCATGAGCACACCATCGCAACCTAATTCCATCGCCTTAGCAGCATCACTTGCACAACCAATGCCAGCATCAACCAGTACGGGTACATTGGCGTGTTGTTTGATGAGTTTGATATTTGCTGGGTTAGTAATGCCTTGACCTGAGCCGATGAGTGAGGCAAGCGGCATAATAGCGCAACAGCCAATGTTTTCTAATTCTTTAGCAACGATGGGGTCATCACTGGTATAAACCATCACATTAAAACCATCATTAACCAAGGTTTGTGCAGCAGACAAGGTTTCAACAATATTAGGGTAGAGCGTTTTTTCATCGCCTAACACTTCTAATTTAACCAGTGTGTGTCCGCCTAATAATTCGCGGGCCAATTGACAAGTGCGCACAGCATCTTTGGCATTATAACAACCTGCAGTGTTGGGCAAAATAGTGTACTTATCAGGGTTAATAACCTCTAATAAATTCGGTTCATTTTTATCCTGTCCGATATTGGTTCGACGAATGGCAACAGTGATAATCTCAGCTGCTGCTGCCTCTGTTGCCAGTTTTGTTTCTGTTGAATCTTGGTATTTTCCTGAGCCGACCAATAAGCGGGAGTTGTAAGTTTGTCCAGCAATGATTAATGGTGTGTCAGTCATGATAGGGTTGATTAATATGAAATAATTTAAAAATTTTACCCGAACTAAGATAAAGGTATTGTAAGTATTTTTTCATTCTACAAGGCGAATTACTAAATACTCGATTGAGCATAGTTAATAACTATGTAATTGAGAGAATTTAGTAATTCAACGCCGTAGAATGAGAAAAGACGCAGTAAATATGGCGGAGAGTGAGGGATTCGAACCCTCGATAGGGGGTAAACCCTATACGCCCTTAGCAGGGGCGCGCCTTCAGCCAACTCGGCCAACTCTCCAAAAGAGAGCAATTATACGCTAAGAAATAATAATTTGAAATAGGATTAGAAGTCGTATTTGTATCTAACTTTTACGATGCTAGGTTTTAGCGTTCAAACCGTGCATTTTAGGTTGCAAAAAAATTTCATCAAAGTTTTTTTAGAGACACTCAAGAAAAACTTGAGTAGGGTGGAGACAATGGTATAATTGTTGTAAATTTTATACACCACAGCCAGCTAATCACCATGATAAACACAACAAAACCCCAGTTAAGCCACTTTTTTAAAAACACTTTTTCTAAAGCCTCAATAGCGAATAGCACATTTTCTAGTGCGTTCAAGCAATTCAAGTGTTTTCTTGCGCTTAGCCTTTTAATCACATTTTCTTTTAATGCTTTTTCTGTTGATGACCCTCAGCAATTTAACAAAGAAGCCTACTTAGATCTTAGTAAGCCTTACACCTACAATTGGAACAACGCACAACCCACCACCAAGCAAGACAACCAAGCCACGACTTTACTCAAAAAAGTCGCAGGCACGGCGCGCGCTGCCCTAGGCTCTACCAACTCAGATAATGCCAACCAACTGGGCAACAAGCTTACCACAGGCATTAGCAATCAACTCAAAAACCAAGCCATTAACAAAACCGAAGGTTTGGTTAATGATAAAGCCAACAAATTTTTAAATGCATTTGGTGCTGGCCGCAGTGAGGTGAGCATTAATGGGATGAATACAGACAGACTCAACTATAGTATTAAAACTATTCAACCTATCTCTGAGCTTAATACCAACAGTAAAGCATTAACTTTCTTTCAAGGTGGCATCGCTTCTAACAAAAGACACAAAAGTAGCGATAATCGTCGCACTACGATTAATTTAGGCGTTGGTCATCGTCTATTGGTAGAGGATGACATGGCAATCGTCGGTATTAATGTTTTTACTGATTATGAGACCAAATCCAGACACAGGCGCCTAAGTCTTGGTTTGGAATACCAGCGCACTAACTTTAG
>NZ_FQTR01000133.1 GCF_900128535.1 bacterium endosymbiont of Bathymodiolus sp. 5 South
AATAGGGATGATTAGCAAAATCCAATTTTTGCCCAATTGGTGATTTCTTTAAACCTTGTCCTAGCAGGGCTAAGGCTGGGTTTAAAAAATCGCCAAGTGGGTGAAAAGTGGGTTTTTGATGATTGTTTCTATTTATGCAAAGGTCTCTTAAAACGAAAGGAGAAAAGAAAATGAAAAAAATACTAGGATTGGATTTAGGGTCAAACTCAATTGGTTGGGCTTTGATGAGGGAAACAGATGGAGAAGTCAGTCAGATTATAGATTTAGGTTCGCGAATTTTCAACAAAGCTGTAGAAGAAAAAATACCCACACCTAAAAATCAAAAACGCCGAAATATGAGATTAGGGCGCAGAGTTTTACAACGCCGAGCAAGGCGAAAGCAAAGAATGGTCAATTATTTAATCTCTCTTGATTTACTTCCCCAGGCATTAAGCAATAATTTTGGACAAGAAAAATTACTCAATGAATTGGGAGATCCCTACGAGCTTCGAACCAAAGGATTAGACCAGCAATTAGAACCTCATCAATTTGGCAGGGTTTTATTGCATTTTGTTGCAAGACGAGGTTTTTTATCCAGTAAAAAACAAGTAGCAGGTGATTTAGTAGATGACCCCGATACACAAACTTACTTATCAACACTTGATAGAAAACAAACCAAAGACGAAGAGGGGCAATTTAAAGCAGATATTGCCGAGGTTTATCAAGCGATTAAGGGCAATCATGCTAGAACCTTAGGTGAGTATTTATTCAATCTTGAGGTTGGGAAAGTTAAACGCAATCGCTCACACGATGGTGGGCATTTGCGCACTGACAGAGCCATGTATAAAGATGAACTGTACAAAATTTGGGTAACACAACAATTATATTTTGATTTGCCAAATGAATTTATCAGTGAAATAGAAAAAATTATTTTCTATCAACGCCCTTTAAAACTTAAAAAAGACAGAGTAGGTAAATGCTCATTAGAGCCAAAACATTATCGTGCTAATACCGCAAGGTTAGAGGTGCAGAAATTTAGATACCTGCAAGATATCAATAATTTGGAATATTTTGAACGCCATAGTGAGCAATGGCTTAAATTAAGCGATGAACAAAAAAACAAACTCAGAATCTATTTTGAACATCATCCAAAAATCACTATTACTGCACTAAAAAAAGAATTGGGTTTAGATAAGCCTACCAAAATAAATTTAGAAGCCAAAAATCTTAAAGGCAATATCACTGCTTGCGAAATTCGCCGCGTGATTGGCAATACTTGGGATGAATATTCTGACGAAGCACAGTCTCAATTATTTGAAGATTTATTTACTATCAAGAAAAAATCTTCGCTTAAGGCAAGATTAATCACTCATTGGGATTTTGATAAGCAAACCGCTATTAAGTTATGTTTGATTGAGTTTGAACCAAGCCACTCCAATCTTTCACTTAAAGCTATTAAGAAGTTATTGCCATTTTTAGAACAGGGTTTGGTTTATAGTAAAAAAGATGTGGATACAGGAGAACTTGGCGCCTTACAAGCCGCAGGTTACCAAGAAGAAATTGTAGAAAATAAAAAAACTGAAAGTTTGGATAAATTACCAGCACCACAAGAAACCTCCAACCCAATTGTTAACAAAGGCATGCACGAGTTACGCCGTGTAGTTAATGCAGTTATTAAGCAATATGGTAAGCCAGATGTGGTTCGGATAGAAATGGCACGCGATTTGGAAATGAATACCAAGCGTTACAAAGAAAACGAAATGCGACAAAGAAAAAATCAAAAAGCCAATGAAAAGGCGATCGAGGTATTTAGACAAGAGGTGGGTAAGAAATATCCATCACATGATGAAAAAATTCGTTATCGTTTATGGAGAGACCAAGATCAGCGGTGTGCTTATAGTGGCAATGTAATCGCATTGGGGCAAATTTTTTCAGCTGACTGTGAAATTGATCATATATTGCCATTTAAAAAATCGCTTGATGACAGTTATATGAATAAAGTATTGTGCTTTGAAAAGGAAAATCGTAATAAGGCAGACAGAACCCCAATTGATGCTTGGGGTGGCGATAATGACAAATGGAATCAAATCACGCAAGCTATTAGCCAGTGGAAATTCTTAAAATCAAAAGTAGATCGTTTTTATATGACAGAAAAGGATTTAAAAGAACGCTATTTTATTTTTTCCCAACTTACTGACACCCGTTACATTTCTCGTTTGGCACAGGAGTATTTACGCCAACTTGGTTGTGATGTTAATGTTACCAAAGGTTTTGTTGTGAGTGAAATGCGCCATCAATGGGGGTTTAACAGTCTCATTGGTGAAACCGATAAAAAAGAACGCACCAATCATTGTCATCATGCGATTGATGCCGTAGTTATTGCCAGCACCTCCAGAAGTCTATATCAACAAGCAGCCAATCAAATTAAACAAAACAAGTTAAAAATCCCAGAACCTTACGCAGATATTCGCACTGAACTTGAAGAAAAATTAAAGCATGTGATTGTCTCACATACGCCACAACGAAAACTCTCAGGTGGTTTACATGAAGAAACGGGTGCTGGATATGTTGCAAAGCACGGCGGACTGGTTTATCGTAAAACACTCAACCCAGAATTTACCCTTAAAAATGCGATGAGCATTATTGATGAGCAAGTTAAAACCAAGGTTTTAGAGCAGCTTGAAAATTATGGTAATAGCAAAGAGGCGTTTAATGAGGAAAATTTAAAAACCTTAAAATTGGGTAAGAATCCTATTAAACGGGTAAGGGTTTTGCAGTCAAAAATAAAAACTACTAAAAAAAACACTGCAGAAGATATTTTGCAACAAACTAAATTTGGCGTTAAAGATAAATCGGGCAAGGTTTTTAAATATATGAGTTATGGAAACAATCATCATGCTGAAATTATTCAGAACATCGAAACTGGAAAAATTAAGGCAGAATTTGTAACCATGATGGAAGCATCGAATAGAGTGAAAGGTATCAATATGCCAAAACAACCAATAATAAAAACTGATTATGGTAATGAATGGAAATTTTTAATGGCTTTACATATCAATGATACTGTTAGTATAGAAAAAGGAAATGGCGAACGGGTTTTTTATCGAGTGCAAAAACTAGGGGGAGGGTATGACATTACACTCAGGTTAAATATAGCGTCAACCACTAACGACCAGAATCAATGCTTACCTTTGATGGCAAAAGGTGTCATTGAAAACAATCTGATTGTATATAAAATTAATGCCATCGGTGGTTTAATCGATGATTAAACGCATTATTGAGGTGTCAAACCCAAGTTATTTGCACCTCAAAAACAAACAATTGATTATTGAACAAGCACACGAAGTGGTCGCACAAGTCCCAATAGAAGATATTGGCGTATTGATTTTAGAGCATAGTGCCATCACCATTACTCAGCCTTTAATTATTGAATGCCAAGAGAATAACACAGCCGTTATTTTTTGCGATGAAAGGCATTTGCCATATTCTACTATTTTGCCAATTTCTGAGGGCAACAATCTGCATCAAAAAATCCTTAAACAACAAATTAACATCACAGAACCTGTGCGTAAAAATTTATGGAAGCAGGTCATACGGCAAAAAATCACAAATCAGGCTAACACACTCAAACAGTTTGACAAATCTTTTATGCGTTTAGAAAAATTAGCAAAGGAGGTTAAATCAGGTGATATAACGAATTGCGAAGCTTTAGCTGCACAATATTATTGGAAAGCCTTATTTGGTAAAGATTTTGTACGCAATCAAAATGCAGATGGTATTAATGCCGTCCTTAATTATGGTTATTCAATTATTCGGGCAACGATTGCCAGAAGTATTGTGGCAAGTGGTCTGCATCCTGCCATTGGTTTATTTCACCATAATCAGTATAACGGTTTGTGTTTAGCAGATGATTTGATGGAGCCGTTTCGTCCTTGGGTGGATAGTATTGCTTATCAACTATACCAAAAGAATGCAAATATCAGTATCACCAAAGAAGTTAAAATGCCTTTTTTAGATTTAATTGGTGAAAATGTTAAATTTAAAAATAAACAGATGCCGTTAATGGTGTCTGTGCATTATTTAATGGCAGATTTAAAACGAAATTTCACCAAAGAAAGCAAAAAAATAATTTACCCAAAAAAATAATGTTCGGAGGTTTACAAACAATGTGGGTGATAGTTTTATTTGATTTGCCGACAGATGATGTTGAGATGAAAAGAGACTATCGTTATTTTCGTAAATTCTTACTCAATGGGGGTTTTACTATGATGCAATATTCAGTATACATGCGTCATTCCAGCAGTGAAGAAAATGCACAAGTGCATATTAACCGTGTGAAAATTCATCTTCCAGCAGACGGCGAAGTGCGAATCATCAAAATAACTGATAAACAATTTGGTCGGATTGAAGTTTTTTATGGAAAAAAACGTCAACCTATTGAAAAAGCACCGGAACAATTATCATTTTTTTGACTAGAAAAAATGATAAAACCCCAGTATTAAAGCATTTTAGACAAGGTAATTGTAACCGACTATCGCCTAAATGCAAATCACAACCGGTTGGAGGATATCTTAATGTTCAAATTGTAACCGACTATCGCCTAAATGCAAATCACAACTCGATATAAACCAGCCACCAATAGTCACTATTGTAACCGACTATCGCCTAAATGCAAATCACAACGGGGTAT
>NZ_FQTR01000134.1 GCF_900128535.1 bacterium endosymbiont of Bathymodiolus sp. 5 South
TTTTTACTCATTTTTTTTACTCCGATTTTTTTGTTTAGTTTAACTTGTTCGAAATAAGAAAATTTAAATTGTTGTCTTAATTTGTTGGGGTTTTATATGAGCGCGTCATTTCTTGCTTTAAATATTGATAAATATGGTATCTTTGCTCTTTTTTAGGATAAAAGTTGTACTTAGAACTTGAATGGGCGAACAATGAAAAAACTTCTAGTGGTAATAATCGCATTTGGACTCTCACTATTTTATTGGGCAAACACCCTTAAAGTCACCGAACCAATGGTTTATCATATACCCTCAGGGGTAACCATTACCGCTATTTCGAACAACCTTGAAGAGCAAGGGATTATTCGCTCAAGTTTTTTTGTGCGTGTGATGGTTAAAGTTTTTGGTTCTTATTCAAAACTAAAATCTGGCTATTACGATGTGGTGCCAAATATGAGCACGATGGATTTGCTCGATGATTTTGCATCAGCAACAGTAGCAACACGCAACATTACTTTGGTTGAAGGCAAAACAACGCTTGATTATTATCAGCAACTTGAAAGCAATAAAGCACTCAAGTCCAATGGTTCATTTGCAAAAACGATGCAAATAGCAGGCATTCAAGCGCCTTATGAGGGGGCTTTTTGGCCTAATACTTATCGGGTCGAAGTGGGTGATAGTGTCGCCAGTGTCTTTAGAAAATCCAATCAAACCCTAAGAACAATATTAGCCATTGAATGGAAAAAACGCGATAAAAACCTGCGTTTTCATCACCCAGAGCAAGCGCTAATATTAGCCTCATTGATTGAAAAAGAAACCGCGCATAACGCTGAAAAATCAAAGATAGCCAGTGTTTTTATGCGTCGTTTGGCGTTGGGAATGCGCCTGCAAACTGATCCAAGCGTTGTATATGCCCTAGGTAAGTCCTATCGTGGTTACTTAACGCGAAAAGATTTAAGTGTTAATAGCCCTTATAATACTTATCAAAACAAAGGCTTGCCACCAACACCAGTTGCCTCAGTCGGACTTACTTCATTGCGTGCAGCGCTGCATCCTGCATCAGGCGATAGCCTGTTTTTTGTTGCCAAAAAAGATGGCACACATGCTTTTGCACGAACTTACAAAGAACATAAAAATAACATTAAAAAGTATTTAAAATGATGGGTATTGAGTAAAAATACCCATTATGAGAAAAGGAAAATTCATCACCATTGACGGCGTAGAAGGCGCAGGAAAGAGCACGCAAATTGATTTTATTTGTCAATATTTGGCAAACAAAGATATTAATATTGTGCTGACTCGAGAGCCAGGTGGAAGCGCAATAGGGGAAAAAATTCGCACCTTACTATTGAGTAATTCAACAGGTGAAATGCACGCTGACACTGAATTAATGTTGATGTTTGCTGCCAGAAATGAGCATATTCAAACCAAAATAATACCAGCATTGGTGCAAGGCGACTGGGTACTTAGTGATAGGTTTACCGATGCTTCTTATGCCTACCAAGGCGGTGGCCGTGGCTTGAGTATTGCGCGTATCGCACAGTTAGAAAGCTGGGTGTTACAGAGTTTTACACCTGATATGACCTTGCTATTAGATGTGCCTGTTGAGATTGGTATGCAGCGTGTAGAATCCAGAGGTAAAAAGGACCGTATTGAGCAAGAAAGCCTAGATTTTTTTAATCGTGTGCGTGATGCCTACATTGCACGCTCTAAACAATACCCTGAGCGCATCAAGCTTATCGATGCAGCACAAAGTGCTAAAAATACCTCAAACCAAATTCAAGAAATTTTGAAAACGCTATGACGCTTCCTTGGCACCAAAATGCTTTTGCAAAACTTAAACAGATGATTGATCAAAACCATCTGCCGCATGCGCTGTTGATTACAGGAATGCCGCAGATAGGAAAATTTGAGTTAATGCAACAACTCGTTGGTGTCTTAATCAATAATGACAAAACCATCAAAAAGGATGATGTTCGCCAAGATTTAGACACTTCCGTATTGATTAGGCGCTCTAATTACCTGAATATGATTTATTGTCGCGGCGGCGAAATCAACCCAACTACTAAGAATCGCTCTAAAGATATTCGGGTTGATCAGATTCGCAAGTTTTGTGAAGCATTGGGCAAAACTGCCAACGAATTGCAGATTGGTGTTATTTTCTATGCTGACCAAATGAATGTCAATGCCGCCAACAGTTTGTTAAAAACCTTGGAAGAGCCTAGGAAAAATACCCTGATCATCCTCCTAGCACACAATGCTAAAAGCCTACCTATAACGATTGTCTCTCGTTGTCAAAGTATTCATATTAGTCCTGCTTATGATCAAGCGACACAAACATGGGTTGAGCAACACATTGACCATCATGAAGATTTTGATATTCCACACTTGTTAGAAGCCGCACACGGCGTGCCTTTTAAAGTGCTCGACGAGGTCTCGGGCGATAGATTTATTCATTATCAAAAATGGCAAAATCAATTATTAAATATTGCCATACACCCAACGGTAATTAATCAAACAAAAGATTTTGACGGCGTTGAGGTGGAAGTATTGGGTTGTTTGCAACATTTGGTAATTGAAGGCATTCGGCTTAAATCATTCGAGCGTAAAGGGGGTTTGGTTGAGCTTAATCAAATTATCATGAGCGCAAAAATCGATTTTTTGTTTAGATTATTAACCGATGTTTCACAGGCAATTAATCTGGCAAAAACCAATGCCAACATTAAATTATTATTGGATAATGTGCTGATTGTATGGTCACACATCACCCACTTAAAAACCTACCCACAGATTTTGGAGAATAAATAATGACAAACTCAGAGCAACTTTTCAACGAAGCACAACAGGTTATTCCAGGCGGGGTAAATTCACCTGTACGAGCCTTTAAAGGGGTGGGCGGTACACCGATATTTTTTACTCGTGGTGCAGGTGCCTATTTATTTGATGTTGATGATAACCAATATATTGATTATGTCGGATCATGGGGGCCGATGATCTTAGGTCACGCCAACCAAAATGTCGTCAAGGCAGTAGAAAAAGCCTTGCACAAGGGCTTAGGCTTTGGTGCGCCGACGCAGATTGAAACACAACTGGCAAAAAAAGTATGCGAATTGGTACCCTCTATTGAGCTCGTGCGTATGGTCAGTTCAGGCACAGAAGCGACGATGAGTGCTATTCGTTTGGCACGAGGATTTACAGGGCGTGATGATATTGTTAAATTTGAAGGCTGTTATCATGGACACTCAGATTCATTATTGGTAAAAGCAGGCTCTGGCGCATTGACACTTGGCGAGCCTAGCTCAGCAGGCGTACCAGCGGATTTTGCCAAGCACACCTTAACGCTTGAATACAATAATTTGGCACAAGTCAAACAAGTGTTTGCTGAAAAGGGCAAAGATATTGCTTGTATTATCGTTGAGCCTGTTGCGGGTAATATGAATTGCATCCTACCCGTTGATGGATTTTTGCAAGGTTTGAGAGAAATCTGTGATGAACACGGCACGGTGTTAATTTTTGATGAAGTGATGACTGGATTTAGAGTCGCATCAGGCGGCGCACAAGAAAAATTTGGCATCATGCCTGATTTGACTACATTAGGCAAAGTCATTGGCGGCGGATTGCCAGTCGGCGCCTTTGGTGGCAAAAAAGCCATTATGGAGTGTATCGCCCCTTTGGGTGCAGTTTACCAAGCAGGCACACTCTCAGGCAATCCAATGTCAATGGCAGCAGGCTTGGCAATGTTGGAGGCGATTGATGCGGATAAAAATCTATATACAAATTTAGAACAAAAAGCCCTTAAATTAACCAGCGGCATTGTAACAGCAGCACGAAAGCATAATATTTCAATGACTTCTAATGTTGTTGGCGGTATGTTTGGCTTGTTTTTTACAAAGGTTGATACAGTGATAAATTTTGAGCAAACTTGTGCCTGTGATGTTGAGCGCTTCAATCAATTTTTCCACTTAATGTTAGCAGAAGGTGTGTATCTAGCACCCAGTGCTTATGAAGCAGGATTTGTTTCAACAGCGCACAGTGATGCTGATATTCAAAAAACAATTGATTTGGCAGAAAGTGTCTTTGCTAAATTCTAATTTGAGACTTTTGCATAAGTAGGGATGATTAGCAAAATGACAAGTTTTTCCAAATTGGTAATTTTATGAGATATAGTCATAGCAAAGCTACGGCCGTGTTTTACAAAATTGTCAAGCTGGTGAAAAAGGGCGTTTCGATGATTATTCATATTTATACAAAGGTCTCAATTTATATTGGCATGTCAATACTGTGCGTTTTATTTAGACTTCAAAAAACTTGCATAAGAGGGAGGTTATGATATATTTTACAAAATCCGAGGGGGTAAATTTTTTCAATGCTGGGGGCAATTTTTTTAATTTTTTTCAATGCCGAGGGGTAGCTTTAATCATGAAAAACACAGTAAAATTCCAATTAAATCACTTTTTTAAAAACACGCTTTCTAGTGTGTTCAATCAATTTGAGACCTTTGCATAAATAGGGATGATTAGCAAAATCCAATTTTTGCCCAATTGGTGATTTCTTTAAACCTTGTCCTAGCAGGGCTAAGGCTGGGTTTAAAAAATCGCCAAGTGGGTGAAAAGTGG
>NZ_FQTR01000135.1 GCF_900128535.1 bacterium endosymbiont of Bathymodiolus sp. 5 South
AACACAAATCAGTTTTAAAGTAATGCCAGATACCTATGTTGGCAAACTCAATGCAGCTGTCAAATTAGAGAATAAATCAGTGTTAAGAACTGAGATTGAAAATAAATTAAAGCAAGTATTTGATCCAAGAGGGGTTTTTCAATAATGCAAACACAAGGCTTTAAAAAAAATGCAAAAGAGTATCTGAAAGAGTTTGCAACTTCTCAGTCTGACTGGCTAAAGGCTTTAATTTATGAAGTGATTGAAACCAATGGCAATATTTCTAATGATAAGAAAAAAAAGATTTTTGACAGTTTAAAAGATGATACTGCTTTAGCAATAGATGAGCCCAATATTAGTGCTAGCACTTCCGATAAAGAGATTCTCCTAATATCACTGGAGCATATACAAGGTGTTAACGCTTTAAAACAGAACCAAACGATTAAATTTAATAACAGTGTAACAATTTTATATGGGTTAAATGGTGCAGGAAAGAGCAGTTATTTCAAAATATTAAATGAAATTGTAGGTGGCAATCAAAAAAAAGAAATTTTATCAAATATATATTTAGATACCCCACAAACAATTGATGTAAATATTTCATTTAAAGAAAAAACTAGGGAACCTAAATCTGTAAATTGGAATGGAAGTGGACGCTCTCTTGACTTGCTCAATAAATGCAAAGTATTTGATTCTTCATATCTTAATGGCTTACTGGAAACAAGGAAGGCCGATACTACATTAATACAGCCTTTGGGTTTAAACCTATTTTCGTATTTAGTTGTTTTGATTGATGAGTTTAAAAGTAAACTCAAGAGTGAAGCTGATAAAAAAAGATTAAGAAAGCCAACAATAGAGCTTGAATTTTTAAGTGATGAGATTAAAACCTCTTTTGAGGGACATCAAATAGACGACACAAGAAAAAATAAAATTAAAGGTCTGTTTGATTTTTCTGATGAAAATTTGGAAAAGCTAAACAAGACTAAAACAGACCTTCAAGATTTAAAGCAACTAAACATTCAGGACAAAATCACACTAAAAAATAGAGATAAAAGAGATATAGATAACATTAAAAAATATTTCGAAGACACCAATAAAAAACTATCTGGTTTTTATACAGGCACTCAACAACAACTGGAACTTCTTGTTAAAAATAAAACAGAAAATGAATCAGCAAAAAAACAATTTGAAATTTTATCTACTATACCAAACAGTGACAATCCTGAGTGGAAAGAATTTATTAAATCAGGAGAAAAATATAAATCAAAAGTTGATGATAGTAATGAGGTTTGTATCTATTGTCGCCAACCGCTATATAATGAAAATATAACAAAACTTATAAAGGCATACGGAGATTTTTTAAAGGATGAATCAGAGAGAAAATTAAACAATTCTTTAGGACAAATAAAAAGCTTAACTTCTAATGTTAAAACATATTCTGTTGATTTAAAAATAGAAGAAAATATTAACATTCTTTTAAAAGAGCATGCTTTTGAAACAACTGAAAAAACACTTTTTGAAGTTATTAACTCTACTATTGCCAACTTTTCTTTAAAAAAAGAAGAGATACTTAAGAAATTAAAAGAATCAGATTTGAGTTTAAAAGTCTTAGATTCATTAGACATTACAAATATTACTGTAGAGTTAAATGCTATTTCTAAATCTATTCAGAAAGAGACAGATAAATTGTCTGAAGAAAATAATAACAAAGCCACTGAGATTGAAAAACTAGAAAACTTACTTAAGCAGCTTCAAGAAAATGAATCTATAAGCAAGCAAAAAGAAAATATTAAAAAATGGTTTGATGCTGATAAAGTTGAAAAAAACCTTATAAGTAAATTTACCAAAATAAATACCGCTAAGATTACAATACTTTCAAAAACAGCACATAATGAGTTATTGACAGGAGTGCTTAAACAAAATTTTACAGATGAATTAAACTCTCTTGGTTGTGAAAACTTGAATGTTAACATCGAGAATACAAAAGGAGGAAAAGGGACTTCAAGCACTAAACTTACTCTTTCAAAAGATGATGATATTAAAGCAATACTAAGCGAGGGCGAACAAAAAGCTGTAGCCTTAGCGCTGTTTATTGTAGAAGCAAAAATTCAGAAAAGCAAAAATCCAATTATTTTAGATGATCCTGTCAATAGCCTTGATCATAAAATTGCAGAAAAATTTGCACAAAGGTTGTTAAAGTTAGAAAACCAAGTAATTTTGTTTAATCACAACAGACTATTTCTTGATGCGTTTGAAACCTCGAAAGAAAATCATATTTGCAAAACAATAGACACTGACTGTAGTAAATCAAAAGGAAAGCATATACGGGTTTATCAGGTTAATAGTGAGGGGAAAAATTCAAAAGGTGTGCTAGTTAACTATAGATCAAACAGAGCAAATAATCATTTATTAGAAGCTAAAGGGCTATTAAGCACCTCTCCATTTGAAGATGAGTCAAAAGTTGCAATTTTGTTGAGAAAGTCAGTTGAATGCATGGTTGATGAAGTGATTTTTAACAATCAATTACCAACAAAATATAGTAATAAAAATAGCAGGATTGCTTGGGCTGAGCTTAAAAAGTTAAATAATGATAGCAATATCATTGATAAACTAGAAACTATTCACGGTCGAGTTTCTGGTGGAGCAATGCACAATGGAGTTGAGCATGAAGAAAATCCAATTGTAGTTGATGAATTTAATGGTATGGTTTCAAACCTTGAAGGTATCTGTAAAAAAAGCACATTGTGAATATGAGAGACCTTTGCATAAATAGGAACAATCATCAGAAACCCACTTTTCACCCACTTGGCAATTTTTTAAACCCAACCTTAGCTCTGCTAGGACAAGGTTTAAAGAAATCACCAATTGGGCAAAAATTGGATTTTGCTAATCATCCCTATTTATGCAAAGGTCTCGTCTTAATTTGTTGGGGTTTTATAGTCTCTCCTAATAATAAAACTGTCTTTTGTTAAAACCCTGTTGCGCTATTGCAACCTTAAAAAGGTAGCAAAGTGTTGGTATTAACGGTTTAATTTTGGACCCCCCATAATTGGCAATATTTTTCCTATTTACATGCGCTAGACTCTACATCTTCATACATATCTAGGTCTGGATCTAAATTTTCCGTTATTTCCCCATACTCCCTTGGTGGCAAAGGAGGTCCTTTATTAAGATCAAGGTCGGCAGTTGTATTTTTTGGTAACTCACTTGACTCGGTAGTTGTATCCTCGATCTTTTTATCAACATCTTCTATTTGTTTAGATGCTTGAGCATAAATATGATCTTCATGATCTGAAGCTTCAGGAAGATGCTGTACTAGTTTTTTAGTCCCTGAATCAGTCCAAGAAGCATCCCCCTCATCATTAATTTCAGCATAAGGATCCTCTTTTGCAATCGTTTTCTCTAAATCAGAATGACCAGACCAAGAAGCACCCCCCCCATCATCAATTCCAGCAGAATAATTCTCTTTTGCAATCGTTCCCTCTAAATTAAAATTATCAGACCAAGGATAAGGATCCTCATATTGATTCTCTCCTGCAATCGTTTCCTCTAAATGAGATGATTCCGATCTGTTGTCTCGCACGATACCATATGAATCTTCTACGCTTATCTGCCCCTCTTGAATATCACTGCCAAGATTTACCTGACCCAATTCTATGTCTCCATTACCTTCTGAAACAGAGTTCTTTAACCCTTTGAGTTTATAAATAGAATAACTACCCACTGCACCAGTCGCTATAGCAAATACGGAAATAGATATTACCCATTCAGTTGTTGATAGTATTATGTCATCTTTTGGTATAACGCACTGCAACTGCTTTCCTGCGAAGCCTGATGGCTCTGTAAAAGAATTATTTTTACTATCCTTTTTAGATAATTTCCCTCCAGAAACAAAGGGGCTGAATTCATATCCTGATTGACATTTACAAGTATTGATATCATTTGAATACGAATAAATTGATGATTTGATTGCATATGTGCTTTTGTCACTTGCATTAATAATACATTCATTTCCTAGTGCGTTAACACTACTAAGAAGCAATAAACCTAAAGCGTATGATTTCATTTTTTCTAATTTATAGAGACCTTTGCATAAATAGTCAACCCTTAAAAACCCAAAACAACCAACCATAAAACCACCCTTAAACATTCGCACTATATTTTGACTGACAATATTTTACTGAGTGCAATAGAAAAATAGCGACTTCTCACCATACACAACCCAACTTTTTGCCAAAACAAAAAAATAACAGTGGCAATTAGCCACTTTCTCAAATTCCAAGCACAGGCAGCCATTAAAACATTAATTTCATCACCAACTTGCCCTTTGAGCAGGTTTCTAGAAAGTCTAAAATCCGATTTAAGATGTCCGATAATCGGCTCTATGGCTGCTCGTCTTTTACACAGTTTGCGCTTTTTGTCTCGTTGATAACGATTGTCTCGCTTAAGGGCTTTTTTAGGCAAGATGATGTTTGCACCGAGCACTACCTTTGCACCAACATAGCCTCGGTC
>NZ_FQTR01000136.1 GCF_900128535.1 bacterium endosymbiont of Bathymodiolus sp. 5 South
TATTTTAGCAAAAGTTGGTTGATTTGTCTATGGTTATTGTTGGTTTTATTGTTATAAATCAATTTGTTGTGTGGTTTTTAAGGGTTGATTATTTATGCAAAGGTCTCTTATAGAATAAAAAGATGGATTGTTAACGACAAATCGAACAGCTTTCGTCTTTGTTGAGTCGCACTGTTCTAAAAATTTGGTCATCGAGTCTTAGCAACTTTTCATGCAGATAGCGTATCATAGGCAATTATGCGAACAAAAAAACAGGTGGAGAGGCATATTTTGAGATTGCAGATGAGCATAAAACTGATAAAAATTGAATGATGGTAGAAATTATCATAGCAGCAACACTGGGTCTATTTATTGGTAGCTTCCTCAATGTCGTTATTTACCGACTGCCACTTAGCATTGATACAAACGCTACAATTGATTTGATCAATCCTAAGCGCTCATTTTGCCCCGTTTGCAAACAAAAATTAAGCGCACTAGAGCTGGTGCCAATTTTTAGCTATCTAACTCAAAAAGGAAAATGCAAGCACTGCGGCACTACTATTAGTTGGCAGTACCCACTCATTGAAACAATGACAGCTTTAATCAGCGCATTAATCGTGTTTATGTTTGGGGCAACGATAGAATCAGGATTTTATTTGTTGCTGGCATGGCTCTTGATTCCACTATTTGTCATTGATTTAAAAGAGCGGCTATTGCCAGATGTTTTAACACTCTCACTAATGTGGATTGGGTTTATTTATCAAATGCAGTTTGGCGACTTACAGAATGGCGTTATTGGAGCAATGGCTGGGTATTTGTTATTATGGAGTATGTATTGGTTATTTAAGATAATTAGAAAGAAAGAAGGCATGGGCTACGGTGATTTTAAATTACTCGCAGCACTAGGCGCTTGGTTAGGATGGCAGACAATACCACAGCTACTATTAAGTGCTTCAGTATTGGGTTTAATATTCTTTGTACTAAGCAGCACCAAGAAAGACCAGGTATTTGCATTTGGTCCATTTTTAATTGCTGGTTTTTTGTTTGTGAAGTTGTCTGCTTTATTATAATTGTTGTAATGAAATCATTGGCAATTAAGCAAACAATAGAGACCTTTGCATAAATATGAATAATCATCAAAACGCCATTTTTCACCAACTTGAAAATTTTATGAAACACAGCCATAGCTTTGCTATGACTATATTTCATAAAATCACCAAGTCGGCAAAACTTGTCATTTTGCTAATAATCCCTACTTATGCAAAGGTCTCTGGTAATAAATCTTTTATCATGCAAACAAAAGTTTTAACAGGCTATAATATGACTGGTAAAAGGATGGTGAAAAAAGAAAGAATAATTAATCACAGTCCTCCCGACATAGAATTCACTAAATATAAAACAAATGCAAACAATAAAAAATAAAAAACAACATGGATTTACCTTAGTTGAAATACTGGTAGTAGTAGCAATTATTGGTATTTTAGCCAGTATTATTATACCCAAGCTAACCAGTAAGGTTGATGAGGCACGCGTGCAAAAAGCACATCTTGATATTAAGTCCCTCTCTTCAATGCTTGTTATATATAAATTAGATAAATATGGTTATCCAGATTCTGAACAAGGCTTGAAGGTGTTGGTGGGTCAATATTTAAAGACACTGCCTAAAGACCCGTGGGGTAAGAAGTATCTATATTTAAGTCCAGGCTTACGTAACACCAAGTCTTTTGATTTATATACCTTGGGTGCTGACGGTGCTCCTGGTGGCAACGATGAGAACAAAGATATTGGCAACTGGGACTAATAACTCTATTATAAAATACAATGCTGGATTCACGCTGATTGAACTGCTGGTTGTTGTTATGATTGTTGGCATTATGACAAGCTTAGTTACTTTAAGTGTTGATCTGGCTAAACCTTCTGCCGTGAAAAGCTTGAAAGTAAAAATACAAAGCCATATTGTATCAGTGCAAAACCATTCTCAACTTTACAATAAACCCATTCGTTTAATTGTTCATTCAGACAAAATTCAATCATTAACTTTAAATGGCCCATCTTGGAAACCGAGTAAAGTATTACCGATATTAGAGTTCGATTCAGTTGCTGTAAGCTCCGATGTTAATACCATCGAGGTACTGCCCAATGGATTTATAACACCAGCATCCATCACATTGTCCAAAGATGATGAGTCTAGCGTAATCAATACTAAAACCAATGAACGCTAAAGGTTTTACGCTGGTTGAGACATTGATTGCACTTGTGATTGTGGCTGTTTCACTGAGCGCTTTGATTAAGGCAAATCAACAAAACGCTCAACAAATCATTTATTTTAAGCAAAAGACTTTGGCTAATTTAGTTTTGAGTAATTTAAATGTGGAAAAGCGCCTAGGTCGAAAACCTAATATCGGGTATCAATCAGGTGAATACACCTTAGGAAAGCAAACTTGGTATTGGCTGTCTCATACACAATCAACACCGAATAAGAATATCAATAAGACTGATTTAACACTCTATCCAACAATTGCCAAACGAGAGGCTAAAACCTCAATTGCTGAATTAGTGTTTTACTTTGAGAAATGAAGCAAAAGGGTTTTACTTTGGTGGAAGTGTTGATTGTTATGGCAATTTTGTCTATTATTAGCTTAATTTGTTACAGTGCATTAACAACAACATTTAAACACCAGTCCATACAGAAAAAGCATTCGCAAGCCTTAATCGAAATGCAAAGAACGCTACTTTACCTTGAGAGAGACTTCTCCCAAGTATTTAATCAAGAAATCACATTAAGTGAACAAAATGTGCAGCTAAATAGCGTACAAAATGACACCCTATTAAATATTCATTATGAGTTTGGCTCAACAATTAAGCGTCAAGATAAAACTGATATGAAAAAAATAACTGAGTTGGTGCTGCTGAAGAAAGTTAGTCAATTCAAGATTCGTGCATTGGATAATCAAAATAAGTGGCATAGAACTTGGCGATATCAAAATAATAGAAACCGCTTAAAAGCCATAGAAATTAAATTTAGTCATCCTTATTGGGGTAAGATTAAACAATTACTTGCGATTTAGATGAATATAGTACATAAAAAAAATGAAAAAGGGGTTGTACTAGTCAGTGTGTTAATTATCGTGGCAATGATCAGTTTGGCTGTGAGTCTAATGTGGCAACAACAAGCTGCTAATCTTAATAGCACGAAAAATATTATTCACACCAGCCAAGCTGTCAGTTACCTTTATAGCCTTGAAGTATGGACTAAAAGCATTTTGCGAGATGATGATGCTCAAGCTGACTATTCAGAAGAAAGGTGGGCAGTCGCCATTCCTCCGATTAAAGTTCCCAATGGTGTGCTCCACGGAAAGATAATTGATATGCAAGCGCGTCTTAATATCAACCATTTAATTTCAATTAATAGCAATTTTACTCAAGCGTATCTTATTCCAAATTATAAGAATTGTTTAGACAGGTTAAACACAAACTTAGACCAGGATTTTATGAGTGATTTTATTATTGAGTATGTGAATAAACAGCGTCCAATAAAAAAATTTAAACATTTGTCAGACCTTAGGAAAGTAGAAGGTATTGAGTATAAGGATTATTTAAAAATAAAGCCTTATTTGACGGCATCTAGTGTAATTAACACAGTTAATATTAATACTGTTAGTAAAGAAGTGCTCAGTTGTTTACACCCAGATTTATCAATTTCTTTGGCACAAGACATTATTGGTAAAAGACCATTTAATTCACTTGGTGAGGCACAAACTGCAATCCATCAGGCGATAGGAGGTCTAAGCATGGCAAATATTCAAAAAATCTTTAATGCAAATTTAATTAGTATCAACAGTCACTTTTTTTTGTTGGAGTCTGATATACAAATTGCCAGTAGTCACATCAAGGTAGAAACACTTTTTCATCGAGAAAACAGGTTACTCAGTGTCATTTCTCGCACTTATGAACAAATATTAAGACCTTTGTACAACCCAACCAAAAAACCACAAATCCAGTAAAATAATAACTCTCTAATAAACAACTAAAAACTAAAAAATGTCTTGGAAAAATACCCAACAAAACTCATTTTCAGATTCTCTTGTCATTGAACACAAATCCCTATCAGAGCTTGATGATGTGCATAACATCCACGCCCACCCAACGCTGTCTGAGACCACTGCTTTTGCTGTTGAAATGGCAGAAGGTACGATTACGGATTTTCTGCCGCCGAAGAAAAGATAGCAATGGCTGAAAAAACCACAAGGGCGCTACAACTGGTCACAAATTGTGATCAGTTGAAAATGATAAAAAATTTAATTACAGACTTATTGCCAGGCGAATTCAACCCATAAGTGCAATTCTTCCCTAAAGCGAATGGTTTTGGATAATGTGAGTGAGAAAGAAGCGTTTAGGGCAACAGATTTAATGAATAATAGACCTAGGAAATGCTTGGGGTACAAGACCCCATTTGAGGTCTTTGCCAAGATGACTGGCAAGGACTATTT
>NZ_FQTR01000137.1 GCF_900128535.1 bacterium endosymbiont of Bathymodiolus sp. 5 South
ATGGCGAGGCAGCGAGTGATTATAGTGGTCACTCAGTCTCCAATGCAGGTGATGTGAATGGTGATGGCTTAGATGATTTGATTGTGGGGGCTTATCAAGCCGATCTGAGTGGTAAATCAGATGCAGGTAAATCCTATATTGTGTTCGGCAAACAAGACACTGATGTTATTAATTTATCAACTATTGTTGCTGGCACAGGTGGTTTTGTTATCAATGGCGAGTCAGCGGGTGATTGGAGTGGTTGCTCAGTCTCCAATGCAGGTGATGTGAATGGTGATGGCTTAGATGATTTGATTGTGGGGGCTCATCAAGCCAATCTGAGTAGTGGCAAATCGTATGTTGTATTTGGCAAACAAGACACCAATACCATTGAATTATCAGCCATTGCTGCTGGCACAGGTGGTTTTGTTATTAATGGTGAATCAGAGGGTGATTGGAGTGGCTACTCAGTCTCCAATGCAGGTGATGTGAATGGTGATGGCTTAGATGATTTGATTGTGGGGGCTTATCGAGCTGATCCAAGCGGTAAAATAAGTGCAGGTAAATCGTATGTTGTATTTGGCAAAAAAGACAATACCAATGCCATTGAATTATCAGCCATTGCTGCTGGTACAAGCACAGATGGCTTTGTTATCAATGGCGAGTCAGCGGATGATTATAGTGGCCGCTCAGTCTCCAGCGCAGGTGATATGAATGGTGATGGCTTAGATGATTTGATTGTGAGTGCTTGGGCTGCCGACCTGAGTGACAAGACAAGAGCAGGAAAATCGTATGTTGTATTTGGCAAACAAGACAATACCGCTATTAATTTGTCAGCCATTGCCGCTGGCACAGGTGGCTTTGTTATCAAAGGCGAGTCAGTGGGTGATTTGAGTGGCTACTCAGTCTCCAGCGCAGGCGATGTTAACGGCGATGGTTTGGATGATTTGATTATTGGTGCCATAAATGCCGATGCAAGCGGTGCATCAGACGCAGGTAAGTCGTATGTCGTGTTCGGCAAACAAGACAACGCGACTATTAATTTATCAGCCATTACCGCTGGCACAGGTGGCTTTGTTATCAATGGCGAGTCAAGGCATGATTATAGTGGCTTCTCAGTTTCCAGCGCAGGCGATGTTAACGGCGATGGCTTAGATGATTTGATTGTGGGTGCTTATTATGCCAATCCAAGCGATAAATCAAACGCAGGTAAATCCTATGTCGTGTTCGGCAAACAAGACAACGCGGCTATTAATTTATCAGCCATTGCCGCTGGCACAGGTGGCTTTGTTATCAATGGCGAGTCAGTGAATGATTGGAGTGGCTACTCAGTCTCCAGTGCAGGTGATGTGAATGGTGATGGCTTAGATGATTTGATTGTGAGTGCTCAGACTGCCGATCCAAACAATAAATCATACGCGGGTAAATCCTATGTCATCTTCGGCAAAACCGATACGGGTGCCATAGATTTATCAAAACTGGGCGGTGGGTCAAAATATACTATTGATTACCTTGGCGATGAAAACGCCAATACCCTTACCAGTACTACAACTAACAAAGCTGAAATCTTTGTTGCTGGCGCAGGCAACGACACCCTAACAGGCAACGGCGGCATGGATGTCTTTAATGCAGGTTTAGGCAGTGACACGATCATCATCAACGCCAGCAATATCACTGCATTAGAACAAACTGGCGCAGGCAACCGTGCCCGTGCTGATGGTGGCGGTGGTATTGACACCCTTAAATTAGAGGGAGCAGGTTTAACCCTAGATCTCACCAAGATCAGCAACAGACGCATTCAAGACATTGAAGTTATTGACATTACAGGCTCAGGTAACAACATTCTAACACTCAATTTAGACGAGTTATTAGACGCCTCTACTAGCACCAATATTCTTAAAGTACTGGGTAATAGTGGCGATAAAGTATATGCTGCTGGTTTTGGTGATTCAACCATTGATAAAACTGTTGATGGTATCACTTATGATGTTTACACTCATGATGACGCCAATACCAATGTTAATGCCGAACTTTGGATTCAAAAAGGTGTAATGTTAAAAGGGATACAGCGTGGCTTTGTTATCAATGGCGAGTCAAAGGATGATTTTAGCGCTCTACCAGTCTCCAGTGCAGGTGATGTTAACGGCGATGGCTTGGATGATCTGATTATTGGCGCTCATCAGGCCGACCCAAGTGGCAAGCTAGCTGCAGGTAAATCTTATGTTGTGTTTGGTAAAACCAACAGCAGTGCCATTAATCTGAGTGCCATTGCTGATGCAAGCAACCCTTTAGGCGGCTTTGTTATTAATGGCGAGGCAGCATATGATTGGAGTGGCTTCTCAGTATCCTGTGCAGGTGATGTTAACGGCGATGGCTTGGATGATTTGATTGTGGGTGCTTGGGGTAGTGGTCAATCTGATACAGGTAAATCTTATGTTGTATTTGGTAAAGCCAACAGCAGTGCTATTAATCTGAGTGCCATTGCTGATGCAAGCAACCCTTTAGGCGGCTTTGTTATTAATGGCGAGGCAGCGAGTGATTATAGTGGCTATTCAGTCTCCAGTGCAGGCGATGTCAACGGCGATGGTTTGGATGATTTGATTGTGGGTGCCTGGAGCGCCAGTCCAAGCGGTCAATCTGATGCAGGTAAATCTTATGTTGTGTTTGGTAAAACCAACAGCAGTGCCATTAATCTGAGTGCCATTGCTAATGCAAACAACCCGACAGGGGGATTTGTTATCAATGGCGAGGTAGCGAATGATTATAGTGGCTATTCAGTCTCCAGTGCAGGCGATGTCAACGGTGATGGTTTGGATGATTTGATTGTGGGTGCTTATCAAGCTGAGCTAAGTGGTAAAACACTGATAGGAAAATCTTATGTTGTGTTTGGTAAAGCCAACAATAGCGCCATTGATCTGAGTGTGATTGCTGATGCAAGCAACCCAACAGGGGGTTTTGTTATCAATGGTGAGGCAGCGTATGATTATAGTGGCTTCTCAGTCTCCAGTGCAGGCGATGTCAACGGCGATGGTTTGGATGATTTGATTGTGGGTGCTAAGGGTGGCGATCTAAATAATATAACCAATGTAGGTAAATCTTATGTTGTGTTTGGTAAAGCCAACAGCAGTGCTATTAATCTGAGTGCCATTGCTGATGCAAGCAACCCTTTAGGCGGCTTTGTTATTCATGGCGAGACAGCGGGTGATTTTAGTGGCTTCTCAGTTTCCAGTGCAGGCGATGTCAACGGCGATGGCTTGGATGATTTGATTGTAGGCGCCTGGGGTGCCCCAAGTGGTCAATCTACTGCAGGTAAATCTTATGTTGTGTTTGGTAAAACCAACAACAATGCCGTTAATCTAAGTGCCATTGCTGATGCAAACACCCCTACAGGAGGGTTTGTTATTCATGGTGAGGCATGGGGTGATCGGAGTGGCTTCTCAGTCTCCAGTGCAGGCGATGTCAACGGCGATGGCTTAGATGATTTGATTGTCGGTGCTAAGTATGCCGATCTCAGTGATAAGCCAAATGCAGGTAAATCTTATGTCATCTTTGGCAAAACCGACACCAATGCCATAGACTTGATAAAACTGGGCGGTAATTCCCAACACGCCATTGATTATCTCGGTGATAAAAACGCCAACACACTTGCAGGCACCAGTCGCGATGAAATCTTCGTTGCCGGCGCCGGCAACGATACCCTAACAGGCAATGGTGGCATGGATGTATTTAACGCCGGCTTAGGCACAGATAGCATTCTCATTAACGCCAGTAATATCACTGCATTAGAACAAACCGGCACAGGCAACCGTGCCCGTGTGAATGGCGGTGGTGGTGTTGATACTCTTAAATTAGACGGTGCAGATCTAACCTTGGATTTAACCAGTATCAGTAATACCCGTATTCAGGATATTGAAATAATTGACATTAGGGGTTCAGGCGACAATACCTTAAAACTCAATCTAAATAATCTACTAGATGCTTCCACCAGCACTAATATTCTTAAGGTGTTAGGGGATAGTGGTGACACTGTGAATATATCAGACTTTGTCAAGGCGGCAGGCATCACTAAAACCGAAGGCGGTATTACTTATGATGTTTATACTCATGGTTATGCCAACACTAATGCCAAAGCTGCACTTTGGATTCAACAAGGTATTAGCGTGAACGATCTACCTCCTGTTATCGATTTAGACCCTATGGCAGGCATTCAATCTAGTAGTTCAGTAATCGCAAACACAGCACAAATCACAGCAGGCATAGCGTTTAATGCAGACATTGAAGATGCCGCCGATATGGATATTAAAACCATTAAAGTGGTGTTAGGCGGTGCTGGCTTGAATGAAGTAAACGATAAATTAATATTGGATGCTGAGCTTGCGTTAAATGCTGATTTTGCCAAAGTAACGGGTAAAACCATTGGC
>NZ_FQTR01000138.1 GCF_900128535.1 bacterium endosymbiont of Bathymodiolus sp. 5 South
AGTTGTTGTTGTGCGTCTATATTAGAGCCTGTGATGTTAATATCCTCTTTGGTGGTTTCTATAGTGAGGTTATTGGCGGTTAAATTTGAGGCAATGTTGTTGGTGGTGGCTTTGGTGGTGGCACTAACACTGCTAGAGAATAAGCCCTTAGCGCTGGATTTCATTTGTACAGATTTAGAGTCTTGTACTGATGAGATATTTAAAACTCCGTTGGTAGCGACATTAACAAAAGTTTGTAGAGATTTTGCGGTGTTAACTTCTTGGTTAACTGCATACACATTACCCACGCCACCTAATGCAAAAGCGCTTAAGTGACTTAGTATTAAAAGTAGAGAGAAGGGTTTTTTAAGGGTGGGCATTGGTGTTATTTTAGATTGGTTTTTTTAAAGATTAACGCAATCTGATTTGCAGAGTCAAAAAAATGACTATTTTATTGTTAAATTACACTCTGATTCTAATTACTTTTGTTAGTTGATTTTAAATTTAGGTTGAAAAGTAAAAAATCATGAATATTTTTTTACTATTGAAAAAAACACTACATATAGACTTGAAAAATATAAAACACACTACATATAGTGATAATGAAATATTGTAAAAATGAAGGATTTATGAATAAAGATTATGATTTTAACGAAAGTTTTAATAAATTTAGAAAAAAAATTAGTTTATCAGACGAAGATAAAAAGAATTTTTTAGAGTCTAGAGAATTAATACGTAAAACGATACGTAAAACATTTAATGAAAAAACAGAAAATTATTTTTCTCTTGATGACTTAAAAATTCTAACTCATGTTTTTTTTGAATTTGAAAGAAGTGACATTAAGCCAAAATTTATGACCCAAGGGTCTTTTGCTTACAATACAATCAATACCCCTGAAAATCCTCCAGTGCAGCAAATGGATTTAGATGATGGTATATATTTTCCTTTGAAGTATATAGAAAAAGCATCCAATGGCAATTTCAGTCAAGCTGCGCAAACTATACGTAATATAGTTTATCGCTGTGTTAATGATTTGTGTAGAGATATGAATTGGAATCTTGAGAAAAAATCTAAATGTCTGCGTGTAACTCTTGATACAAGTAGCCATATAGATTTACCTATTTACTCAGCCCCTGAAAAGGAAATGAAAAAGATTACAAAAACAAGTCTTAATTCGATTATGTCTACGGGCTCTATAGATAAATTTTTTGCTTACGAAAAGTTAGATGATATTCTTCTTGCTACAGATGACGGATGGTTAAAATCTGACCCAAGAGTAATACAACAATGGGTTGAAGACAACAAGCAAAAACGCGGTAGGAATTTTATTCATTATTCCAAATATATAAAAAATTGGAGAGATTGCCAATGGAAAAAAGACTCTGGATTTTCTTCAATTATGGTAATGGCAGGCATATCTCAGGCTATGTCTGAATATAGCTATTCAGAAAATGACAATACCGCTTTAGATTTATCCTCTATTGTCTGTATGATTAAAATGTATTTAGATGTCAACGGTGATGGAATTTTAAGTCCAGATAATCAGGAAAGGATGGACTCTGAATTAAGCAATAGAAACGAAATTATTAAGCAGCTAAATAAATTATCAATCAACCTTAATGAGTCTGTTAGTGCTGGTAGTAGTGACTTTCTTACTGAGTCTTTTGGCTCAAGATTTCCAAGTGAGAGTGTAAAGCCGTCAAAAGAGGCAGCACCTGCAATTATTACCAACTTAAATGATTTTGAATCTGATATTCCAGTAATGCCAGCAAAGAAGATTTGATATTTTCTAATTTTGATATTGATGAATTAAAAAAATTACAACCAAAATTAAATACAGTTGGTAATAGAATATCTGGTTGTTTTTATCTATCTGCTTCCCTGAGTAAAGGAGGAAATAGAAAAATAACTATTTGTAAGGATGCCCAAAAAGCAAACTATCTTAGTGACTGTTTTTATTTGGATATAATTTTTCATAAAGATAAAAGCCATCAAAATTACCCTGTCTCTGTATACGAAACCTCAAGTAAACTTTTATCATGGAAGGAAAATATACCTCCTGAATATTGGCATGTAAACCCTGATAACACATTATGTTTGGGCGTAAAAGAACAAATATTAAAAATACAGTCATCGAAAACCCCAGCTCATTTTATCAACACTTTGTTAAGTCACTATTTTTATTATATGTCTTATGTTAAGCTGAAAGGTTCTGAGCCTTGGAAAGGTCATTATCACGGCTTATTTTGTATATTAGAAACAACCTCACATAAAGAAATTAACGACAAACTACTGCGAGAATTAAAGCTACTAATTGACCCAGATATAGAAAATTGGAATAAACTCCTCAATAAAACAGAAGAAAATAAATTAAAAAGTTCGGCTATTTGCCCATTTTGTTACGGTAAAAAAAAATTAGTAAAAAATTGTAAACCTCATAAAAAACAAATACAAGGGTATAACAATTTAGTTGACTATTTTTCTAAATGACACCTGTCCTTTTGTGCCTCTATCGGTGAAATAATCACCTTTCATTGTATTAAAGTCATCAGATATTTTTAACTGGGGTACAACCCCATTATGACTAGTGTTTGTCTGACTTTTGGTATTCTGTCGTTCATTCTTATACATGTATCTAAGATACTTTTCTTTTGTAGGAGATTTATAGGGAGTGGCATCAATTACTTCTGATTTTGAACCATCTGTATTTACTGATATTTTTAAATCAAACAATGTGTGTCTAATTTTTGCACTACCCTTTACTGTTCCTGACTCAGGATCATTACAAATACTTTGCCATGTTATTGTGAACTCCCAATCTCCACTTAAATTAGGAAATAACCAGTTAGAAATAAAAGGTACTTTATTCCAAAAAAATTTCCAACATATCCCACTTAGAGTTAATAACAGCAAAAAAAAATAAGATGTGTAGCGTACTATATTCATGTTGTCATCTTCAAAAGGCATAATGATGAATACTACTAACGCCGCAACAATTACAGCGGTTATTCTAAGTACATCCCATAAATTAAATAATTTTAGCATTGGCTTCTTTGGGTAATTACATGCTAGTATTTTCGCATAATATTTCATTAAAATCTTTGAAATTTTAGGGTAATCAATAAGGGAATAGCCTCCTTATGTTTAATATAATAAATTTTAAAAAGTTGTCAGAGGTTTTGGGGTAATGTAGTATTAGTATCCATCGTAAAACTCAGTTTTCAGCGTCAGCGTCGTGTAACGCCCGTTGAAATTAAGATTTGTATTAGCAATGGTTGGGGTTGTTGCTAGGGTTGTGATTAAGGTTAAAATTGATATTAAAAATGGGTTTGGCATTTGGTTATTTTAATGAGAGGGTAGAGTTATATTTTTACGATAAAAGGGTAGCGCCCCATTTTTTCACTTTTTCTTTTTTCTTTCACAGGATCGTTTAAATTTTTTCCAATTCCTTGTTTATCATACAGGTGTAGCACTTGTTGATTTGTATGTCATTTCGTTAAATTTTTTATTTTTTTTGCATGTGTTGTAGTATTTTCTCTATTTCCAGGCATACCTATATGTTTAGTTTCAACTTCCCAAAGATAATCAAAAAAATCTTCCTCCGTTGCATTTAATTCAATTAAATTAATTAAACCTCCAATATATGAAGTATATTCATCATCAGGCCATTCAGGCCAGCCATTTAGACTTTCTCTAGAATATACTCCTATCGGATCCCACTCATTTAATATTGCTTTTATTTTTTCATATAATGTAAACTTTTCCATTTTTAATATCCTAGTATAAAGTTATAATTTTTCCAGTTTTTGGATTTACGAATACATTAATTTTATTCACTAAATCTTTATACTCTACAACACCATCTCTTGCAGGAAACTTTTTCCCATTTTTTATAACATTTTCAATAACTGAAGGAGTCAAACCTCTTTCTTGCATTCTATCAATAGCATGTCCACTATATTTTGTTCCATTAATAATTTTTGCTTTATGTTTAGGTGATTTATAAAAATTATGTCGTTCTCCTCTACGACCTACAGGAGTTTTTGGATTGCTATTAGCAATAATCTTCTTACTATTAAGATTTGTAATTGATGATCTAACATTACCAAACCCCCTCCCCCGAACCAAATCATTAACAAACGCCCCAGCATCTTTGATACTCATCGCCGTTTCTTTGGCAATGATTTTAAGCGCTTCTGTTCCGCCTACTTTTGCAACTAGGGCTTTGACGCCGTTAAGCAACACTGCACCTTCGGCGAGTGTGAGTAGTGTAAAGTATGCTTCTGTATTGCCGTCGGTGGTTTGTTCATATTCCACAGCAAGGTTTTTGATTTGCTCATCAAAGTCTTGGCCGTAAGCTTCTTTAAATTCAGCCACTTGTTCTTTTAGTCTTTCTACCTCCTCTCTGGTTT
>NZ_FQTR01000139.1 GCF_900128535.1 bacterium endosymbiont of Bathymodiolus sp. 5 South
ACGCCTGATTCCAGTGTACGGATCAATATTGTTGGACATCCAGAAGCATTGGAACAAGTGGGAGCGATAAAGTTAGCAGATTACACCGATCAATTAGCGCGACACTACAAGATAGATTTAGTAGGCAGTCACGCCTATTTGAATCGTGCTGCGCTAGTGGGTTGTAAAAACCAGCTACTTAGTGAAAATTACGCTAAACAACTTTATACTCGAAGATATTTAAGAGACACTAGCGTTACCGGTAGATTAGGCGATATTCAAGTGAACGAAGATGGCTCTAAAACCATGAATGATAAGGATCAAAAAATCATTCATCGTTGGGATTATGAATTTGGAAAACCTACTTGGACAACGCAAAGCTCTAAGAATATTAGTAAAGTTTTAGATCATCTAAAGTTGGGGTTAGATAATGAAACTGCCTTAAATATTCCCGATTCATTGACTTATGAGGAGATAGGCAAGCCCATTGACGAAGGCACCACGAAAACTGCCTACACTTTAAAAAACCATCCTGATTTGTTATTTTTACAGCTAAATGAAAATCTAGAAGAAAGCAATTACATTGAGCAATTAAAAAATGAAGTTGAGTGGAGTAACAAATTTAGAGAAATGGGTGTTAAAACGCCAACATACTTTAAGGTGCTTTCTGTAATTGATGAAGACGCTCAAGAACATCAGGGTGTTTTAGTTGAACGCATTCACGACTCATTAATAACAACACCGAGATGGATGACTCCTCCAGGTGAGCGTATAACACACAAAACACTGAGCGATATTCAGAATTTATTACAGCAATTTGAACAACATTCAAATTTGAGTATTGGTGATTTTCAAATGTTATTGGGTAGAGATGGGCAACTTTATGTTGTTGACCCATTCAACACTTACTCGTCATCGTCTGAAACTTTGAGTCCTTCTTCACAGAAAATCAGAGAAGACAATATAAAAGATTTAAAAGAATGGCGGAAGACCTCACTAAACACCCTAAGAGTCTTTGATCAAAACCAAGGTATGCACGCCATTCTTGTTGATAAGGCTATGTTAGAGCGTGATCCAGCATTTGAAAAAAGCCTATTAAACAAAGCAAAAAAACAACAAGATCTTGTTGTTATGAGTTACGACTCAGAAGGCACAACCAAAGTGCTTTACGAGCCAAAAACCAACTATGAAATAGATAGAATTGAAGTAATGGTTGATAAGAGCAATCACTTTATTAGTAAAGCTCAAGTGAGATCTTTAATAAGAGGCAACCTCAAAGTGTCCAGTGATATGGTTTTTCGTCATGCATTAAAAGAAGATTTCAGCAACTATCGAAGCAACATTATCGTTCAAAATGGTAACAGCGAAGTCGCAATCAAAGCCGCCCAAGCCCTTGCCAATAAACATCCTGATAGCAGCATTATTGTGCGTTTTGATGCTAATGGACAATTGATCACGCTAACAGATGGACTTTATACACCTAAAGGCAATGTGCGCCTTAGTTTTGTCGATCATGGTACTGATTTAAATGAAGAAGGTGCACAATCATTAGCAGATAAAGTAAAAATACTACAGCAAACCTACGGCAACGACAGCACCGACATTGAGCGTATCGCCTTAGTTGGCTGTAGCACTGATGGCGTTAACCAAAACCTCACTCAGGATTTTGCCAAAGCCATTTATAACGACATACCCGAATTAACAACTGCCGAAATAACCGGCAGAAAAGGCGATATGCAAATCAACCCTGATGGCACCAAAACCATGGAAACGGGCGGTAAAAAAATGATTTATCAGTGGAACGATGACTTAAATATCGTTACCCAGCAGACCGAAGAATCTAAGCGTTCAGGGGAGATATTAGAAAACTTGAAACTGGGTTGTGTGAGCTCTAAAGGTTCATCTGATACTGATATTATTGATGCTGATATTATCGATATAGATAGTATTCCAGATACTTTAACCACTGAACAAGTAGACTTAGGCGACGCTGTTGGAGCAGGTTCATTTAAAACTGCCTACAATTTTAAAGGTCGACCTGATTTATTGGTGTTGTTATTAGAGTCAGAGAGTCAATCCAACGATATTGCAAATGAAGTAACATGCTTAGAACAACTAGACGCGCTTGGTATGAAAACACCTGAGCGTTATAAGCAAATCACATTTGTAGACCGATCTATACCCAACTTTAATATCCAGCAACGCGGCTTGGTTGTGCAAAAGATTAAAGGTGCACGGGATATAAGATTAAGAAACAGAACCTATATTAATCCTCAATCAAGTCTGCTTGATAATTGCAACAATGAAACCTTAAAAGATATCAAAAATTTGCAAAAAATATTTGCAAATAATCCCCATCTTTTTGTGCAGGATTTCCAAGGAATTATCGCTGAAGATGGTCAACTGTATGTTATAGATCCACAGAATGTTGATTTGCATGAAAGTAGCAAGAATAATTCAATCCAATTAGGTGCTTTGCAAGGATTTGAGCAAACTATTTTAAAACGCCACAAGCGTTTTACTGACAAAGCACTCAATCATATTGCCTATATTGACAGCAGAATCTGGGAATCTTACAGCGATGCACGAAAACAACAAATACTAAGCGACCCACGGAAAGAAGACAATAAAGTCATTATTGTTTATAATTTTGCAACAGGTGAAAAAGAAGTCATTCACGAACCAAGCAACAGTAAAGATTTGGACTTCAACACCGTTGAAGTCATTACCCAAGATAACCAAAACCAAGATGTTGATTTAAGAAAAGAGAGTATTGATTTTATGAATCAACAAGGTTGGGTGAAAAGCAGAGATCTTATTTTCCGTGTAAACACCTCTGAGGATCACGAAGCCTTAAACCTAAAAAGCAACGGCAAAAACAAATACAACATTATTTTATCCATTGGCGAAGACAAGATTACCAAAGACGCCGCCGAAGCATTGCTTGGCAAACACCCCGATACCAGTATTATTGCGACACTTGATGAGCAAGGAAAATTGGTTTTTCCAAAGGGTAAAGCATTTACACCTGATTCCAGTGTACGGATCAATATTGTTGGACATTCAGAAGCATTAGAAAAAGTAGGGGCGACAAAGTTAGCGAATTACACCGATCAATTAGTGCGACACTATAAGATAAATTCAACAGATAACTCCGCTTACTTAAATCGTGCCGCTTTGGTGGGTTGTAACAACGAAAAACTCAGTCAAGATTATGCCAATCAACTCTATACCCGAAAATATTTAAGAGACACTAGTGTTACCGGTAGATTAGGCGATATACATATAAATAAAGATGGTTCTAAAACCATGAACGGTGATGATCAAAAAATCGTTCATCGTTGGAATCATGAAGTTGAAAAACCTACTTGGGTAACACAAAGCTCTGCCAATATTGGTGATGTTTTAGATCATCTAAAATTGGGACTGGATGATGGAACAACACCCGATTCATTGACATATAAGGATATAGGTAAATCTATTGGACATGGTTCCACAAAAACCGCTTACACCTTAAAGGACCACCCCGATTTGTTGTTTTTACAACTAGATAAATGGCGAGATGATGAGCGTTCAGTTGGACAATTAAAAAACGAAATTGAGTGGATTAACAAATTTAGAGAAATGGGCATTAAAACGCCAAAATATTTTAAAACTATTTCCATGATTGATGAGGATAATCAAGAGCACCATGGCATTTTGGTTGAACGCATTTATGACTCAATAATAACAAAACCAGGGCGGCTACCTGTTCCAGATGAGCGGGTAACGCACAAAACGCTAAGCGATATTCAAAATTTATTACAGAAATTTGATCAACATCCAAATTTAGACATTGATGATTTACAAATGTTATTAGGTAGAGATGGGCAACTTTATGTTATAGATCCATTAAATACTAACCCACCATCATCTGAATTTTCGTCTGATTTTTCACAGGAAGAAAGAGAATATCATATAGAACATTTGCAAAGGTGGAGGGATACATCATTAAAAATTTTAAAAGAATTTGACCAAAACCAAGGTATGCACGCCATTTTTGTTAGCAAGAAAATGTTAGAGGATGATCCAAAATTTGAACAAAGTCTATTAGATAAAGCACAAAAACAACAAGACCTTGTTGTTATGAGTTACGACTCAAAAGGCACAACCAAAGCGCTTTACGAGCCAAAAACCTCTTATAAAATTGACAGAATTGAAGTAATAGTTGATGAGAATAATCGCTTTATTAATGAATATAAAATGGAGGATTTTGTAAGACGCAACCCCAAAGTGTCCAGTGATATGGTTT
>NZ_FQTR01000140.1 GCF_900128535.1 bacterium endosymbiont of Bathymodiolus sp. 5 South
GATTATTAAATCTAAATTCACATTCTTTAAGGTGTAAATTAAACATTTTTTTATTCATTCCTTTAAATTTTACTAATCTAATTTTGGCATAACCCCAAAACGATTCTATGTCATTAATATGCGCATTGCCTCTAGCAAATTCATTCTTTCCATGATGCACTCTAAAATGCTTTTTATAGCCAAAATCTACAATGCCATTATACCCTTTCCAACCATCAGAATGAATCACACTATCAATGCTTGCCTTACCTCTAATTATGCTCTGCAGCCTAGCTGCAGAGCAATCTGATACAATTTCAGTATAAATCTTATCTCCTCGTTTTAGCAAACCAAACACAATGGTTTTTCCTAGGGCGCCACAGCCGCGCTTACCGCGGACGCGCCGTGCACCAAAGTAAGATTCGTCAACTTCAATCTGCCCCACTAGTGGGGCAGATTGAAGTTGAGATAACTCTAAAATTCTAAGTCTAATAGCACTCAAATATTTGTTAGAGGCCTTTGCATAAATAGGAATGATTAGCAAAATCCAATTTTTGCCCAATTGGTGATTTCTTTAAACCTTGTCCTATCAGGGCTAAGGCTGGGTTTAAAAAATCGCCAAGTGGGTGAAAAATGGGTTGATAATGATTATTCCTATTTATACAAAGGTCTCGCTTAAGTTGTCATGACCCTTTCAAAATTACCTGTATTTTTTCATAAAGTCAAAAAAACCTTGTGTTCCCAGCTGTTTTCTTGCTTTATTTCTCTATTTTTAGTCCTTTCCCACTCATTGGGCGTAACAATCCTTTAGACTTCATAGCCAGCTTCAGGATCTTGAGTGTTATTGCCATTCCTACCTTTGCGTTTGCGTGATTGCTTGGCTTCAATGACGGTGGCATCAATAATGTTGATTAAACCTAGAGAAACAATAATACTGTTTTGTTCTAAATGATGATTGATTTGTTCTAGTAGCGGTTCTAGCAAATTTTCAGTATTGAGTAGTTGTCTAAAACGCCAAATGGTAGCGTGGTCTGGCACTACTTCGCTTAAACTTAAATCAATGAAGCGTCTGAACATTAAATCTCTAGCAATTTGTTTTTCTAGAGCCTCGTCACTTAAGCCATACCAAGCTTGCAAGATGAGAATCTTAAACATCATTATAGGTGGATAAGCACTTGCACCTGTTTTAGATGAATATAGATTTGATAGAGTTTGTTCTATCTCGCTCCAGTTGATGATGTTATGCACATCATCAAGCTCTGATAGGGATTTGTGTTCAATGACAAGAGGATCTGCAAATGAGTTTTGTTGGGTATTTTTCCAAGACATTTTTTAGTTTTTAGTTGTTTATTAGAGGGTTGTTATTTTACTGGATTGGTGGTTTTTTGGCTGGGTTGTGCAAAGGTCTCCAAGAGTCATTTAATTTGTACAAGAAGTGCGGACAGGATATAATAAAATTCAAATCTTGATTATAAAAGAGGGTTTTACCGTGACTAGTATAATAATAAAAACCCAATTAACCCACTGCTTTAACAACACTTTTTCTAAAACCTCAACACTAATCCCAATAGTAAATATTGCGCGGGGAGTGCTATCCAGTGGGCTTGATAAACTCAAACGCTTTCTTGCCCTTAGTCTTTTAACCACACTCTCTTTTAATGTCTTCGCTGTTGACAACCCTCAGCAACTCAACAAAGCAGAATTTAACAAAGCCGCTTATCTAGATCTTAGCAAGCCTTACAACGGCAATAACCCACAACCTGTTAGCAAAAAATATAACCAAGCCACTACTTTATTAAAAGAGGTGGCAGGCACGGTGCGCAATGCCTTAGGCTCTACTAATTCAGACAATGCTGATCAACTGGGTAATAAGATTACCACAGGTATTAGTAACCAGCTCAAAAACCAAGCTGCTAACAAAACCGAAGGTTTAATTAATAGCAAAGCCAATAAATTGTTAAACAAATTTGGCGCTGGCCGTAGTGAGGTGAGTATTGGTGGGATTAGCTCAAAAAAACTGAGTTATAACATTGACACTATTCAGCCACTCAGTGAGTTTAACTCAAAGATTAAAACATTAACCTTTATTCAAGGTTCTTTGTTCAACTCTGAGAATGAAGGCAGTCGTCGTAATACCCTTAACCTTGGATTAGGACATCGTATGTTGGTAGAAGACGATCGTGCGATTGTAGGTATTAATATCTTTACTGATTATGAAATCAACTCTAAGCACAAGCGTACTTCCTTAGGCTTAGAATACCAAAGAAGTAACTTTAGCCTTACTGCTAATAAATACCACCCACTCTCAAATAAAGTCGTGATTGGGGATTATACTGAAGAAGCCCTAAGCGGTCATGACATTAAAGTAACTGGACAAATACCTTATATTCCTTGGGCAAAAATCAAAGGCACACATTACTACTGGGATCAAAGCGCAGGAGGTAGCATTAATGGTAGTATCCTTGGTGTAGAAGTCCAACTCTCACCCTCAAGTAGCATTGAGTTCGGTCAAGAAGATTCCAACACCATGGAGCATTCTGGCTACGCCAAGTTAAATTTAAGTTTCCCATTCAATACGAATGAAAAGATGACAAGCTTTGCGTTTGATAAAAAGGCGTTTAGAGATTCAACAAGAATGGATTTAACGCTACTAGAGATGGTTGAGCGCTCACAACAAATTAAAATAGAAAAACTACTTAACAAGCATGCTATTCAATCAGCAACATCAGCAACGATAGCTGAGGATACCACAGGCACTTATACCATAGTGCTTGACAGTGAACCTACAAGTGATGTTACCATTAGATTGACCAGTAGTGATACCACAGCTGCCACAGTAACCCCTTTACTCACCTTTACCACTAGCAACTGGAGCCGTCCACAAACGATTACGATTACTGCTGAGAATGACAATGATACGGATAACGAAACTGTTATCATTAGCTATGCTATTTCTGGTGGTGGTTACGATACTGTCAGTATGGCTAACTTTACTGCCACAATGATTGATAATGATACTGCTGCTATCACCCAGTTAGCAACAGCTGCTGTCACCCAATTAGCAATATCAGCTACTGCTGTTGTTGCTGGTGTTACTCAATCAGCAACAGTAATGATAATGAGTGAGGGCAGAACAGGTGCTTACACTATAGTGTTAAACAGTGAACCTGAAGGTGATGTTACCATTAGATTGACCAGTAGTGATATTGCTGTAGCCACAGTAACCCGATCACTCACCTTTACCACTAGCAACTGGAGCCGTCCACAAACGATTACGATTACTGCTGTGAATGACCCTGATATGGACAACGAAACTGTTGCTATTAGACATGTTATTTCGGGCGGTGGTTACGGTTCTGTCAGTATGTCTGATATTAAAGTCCGCATAATTGATAGGACACCTAGTTCAGCATTAAAAAGCATCATTCAATCAACAACAACAGTAGATATAGGTGAGAATACTACAGATACTTATACCGTAGTACTTGATGCTGATCCGACAGGCGATGTTGTTATTGCGATGACTAGCTCTGATACCAATATTGTTACTGTAACCCCTTCATTGACATTTACCACCAATAATTGGGCTACCCCACAAATAGTAACAGTTACTAGCGTGCGGGATATTAATGTTGATAAAGTTGTCTATGTTTCACACACCGTTACTGGTAGTGGTTATAACGCTGTTACCATGAGCGATGTTTTGGTGCATGTATCTGATATTCCTGTTGAGTTTGTTCAAGTCTGTAATTTTTGGTTTTTTGTGTGTTTCGGTTGGCAATTGGAGGAAGTAAAACCACAAAGTATTATTCAATCAGCAACATCAGCAACGATAGCTGAGACTGCCACAGGCACTTATACCATAGTGCTTGGTAAAAAGCCTACAAGTGATGTTACCATTAGATTGACCAGTAGTGATACCACAGCTGCCACAGTAACCCCATTACTCACTTTTACCCGTCGCAACTGGAGCAGTCCACAAATGGTAACGGTTACTAGTGTGAATGACAATGATGCGGTTAGGGAAACTGTTATCATTAGTCATGCTATTTCTGGTGGTGGTTACGATACTGTCAGTATGGCTAACTTCACTGCCACAATGATCGATGATGATACTGCTGCTGGTATCACTCAATCAGTAACATCAGCAACGATAGCCGAGTCTGCTACAGCCACTTATACCGTAGTGCTTGACAGTGAACCTACAAGTGATGTTACCATTAGCCA
>NZ_FQTR01000141.1 GCF_900128535.1 bacterium endosymbiont of Bathymodiolus sp. 5 South
CTATTTTTTTGTTTTGGCAAAAAGTTGGGTTGTGTATGGTAAGAAGTCGCTATTTTTTCTATTGCACTCAGTAAAATATTGTCAGTCAAAATATAGTGCGATTGTTTTGAATGTTTAAGAGTGGTTTTACGGTTGGTTGTTTTGGGTTTTTAAGGGTTGACTAAATATGAATAAGCAAAGCAAGGAACCGCGCTATTTTTGTCATCTATTTGGGCTGGGATCACAGGTTAAAACATAGATTCTTCTGAGACCATCTTGTTTTTTTGATAGGTGCGATAACTCACTCCATTTCCAGCATATTTTATTATGTGTTGAGTCTCTCCTGTAATATTATTACTAATGTTATAATGAGGTAATTTTGCGTTTGCAACACAAAATCCTTTTTTAGTATAAACGCTTCCCATCCATGCGTCTACCACTAAAGAATTCTCGTTCCATTTCTCAGGTTCAAATAGGGGAGTGCGTTGATCGCGATTAATTAAGTTGAAGGTATGGTCAGGTTTTTCAGTTGCTATATATTCTACTGTCATATCAGGATGATTTTTTCTTAATTCGTTCAGCATAATAAGCGCACATTCCGAACAATTAGCAACTTTATATGTGTCAATGACTAAATCCTCATATTCCTTGCTTGCAAAAAATTGTATAAAATCATTGGGATAGGGAACTCCAGTCTGACTTATAGTAGCAATACGAGCAGCTGCATCATGTCGTAGTTGTGTTATTTTTAGACTCGTTGTTCGGGTATTAAATTCTGAAAGATAACGATTCCGGGTAGAAGATTCCAATGTGCCTAGTTTTTTAAAAACATTTGATTGAAAATTTTTTTTTTTGCATTAGTTCTCTTTCCTCACTTGACCTGTGTGATAGTGCATCTTTATCTATTCTATATTTTCTAGGAACTAGTCTTTCGGTTTCTACATTGTTGATTCCTCCAGCAGCACCTTCTTCCACAGTTTCTTGTTCAGGTGTTTCTTTAACATGCCCTGTTGGGTCAATATATTCAAGTGGATTGTTGCCCACATAAACATACAAATTCAAGCCATCAACCGATCCTGCTGCATCAGGGCTTACCCATCTCGCTAGCCAAGGGGCTAGGTATCTGGCACCGTAATAACATAAACCACTGTTGTCGTCTCTTTCTTTACCTGTGTAGCGGTAGCGTTTTTGCTGCACTTGGGTTTTGTCTTTACCTGCGATGATGGCAGTGCCGCCATAGGGGTAGTAGTGCTCGTAGCTAAGGGTTTGGGCTTTGTCATCCAGCTCTAAGGTGTTGGATTGTAGATGACTGTTGAGTTGATAGCGGGTTTGGCTGGGATTTTGAGTGTTGTCTTTGCTGCTTTCGCTGAGGATGTGGGTACCAATGTGTAGAGTTCTGCTTTGTTGTTTTGCTTGGTTGGTTGGTTGAGATGTCTAGTGCGGGTAGGTAGTCTCTTTGACTTTGTGCTTGATTGTTAGATTCAACTACACTGCGGACTCGCTTGCCTTGATAATCATAAACATAATATTGTGTGGGCTTATCTGGTTTACTGAGTTTGTTAAGGGTGTTGTTGTAGTACCAATTTAAAATACCAATGTTATCTAAGACTAACAGGTTGCCATTGGCATCAAAGTCGCTGGTGGATTGTTGGGTTTCGGTGCCACGGTTACTGTTAGGGTGGATGGTGAGAGTTTGTTGCCAATTACCACTGCTTGCTTGGTGTGATAGATTGGTTAGGTTGTTGCCTGTGTCGTAGGTGTAAATTTTCCGGTAGAGTTCTAGGGTGTTCATAATTGTTAGCGCTTTTTTAATTTAATATTCATAGCAAATCTAAGCCCTTATTGAGAGGAGACTTTGCATAATAAATATGAATAAGCAAAGCAAGGAACCGCGCTATTTTTGTCATCTATTTGGGTTGGGACTACAGGTTAAAACATAGATACTTCTGAGTCCATCTTGTTTTTTTCATATGTGCGATAACTCGTCCCGCTTCCAGCATATTTTATTATATGTTGAGACACCCCTGTGATATTATTACTAATGCCATAATAATATAATTTGTTGTTTACAGCAGAAAATTCTTTTTTAGTATAAACATGTCCTGCCCATGCGTCTACCACCAAAGAACTTTCATTCCATTTCTCAGGTTCAAATATGGGAGTACGTTGATCGCGATTAATTAAGTTGAAGGCATGATCAGATCCTTCTGTTAATAGATATTCTACTGTCATATTAGGATAATTTCTTCTTAACTCGTTCAGCATAATAAGCGCACATTCCGAACAATTAGCAACTTTATGTGTGTTAAAGACTAAATCCTCATATTCCTTGCTTGCAAAAAATTGTATAGAAGCATTGGGAGAGGGGAGGCCAGTCTGCTTTATATTAGCAATATGACTATCTATACTATTTCGTAATTGTCTCATTCTTATACCTATTATTCGCTGCTTATGTCCTCCAAGATTAGAGTTTCGGCTAGAAGATTCCAATGCACCCAGTTTTTTTAAAACATCCGATTGAAGAATATCTTGTTGTGCTTGATCCATTTCCTTTGAATTGTGTAATAGTACATCTGTATCTATTCTATATTTTTTAGAAACCTCTCTTTCGGTTTCTATATTGTTTACTCCCCCAACAGCACCTTCCTCCACAGCCTCTTGTTCGGGTGTTTCTTTACCATGCCCTGTTGGGTCAATATACTTAAGTGGATTATTATCCACATAAACATACAAATTCAAGCCAGCAATCGCACCCACTGAATCTGGGCTTATCCATCTTGCCAACCAAGGGGCTAGGTACCTAGCACCGTAGTAGCATAAACCACTGCTGTCATCTCTTTCTTTGTTCGTGTAGCGGTAGCGTTTTTGCCGCACTTGGGTTTTTCCTTTACCTGCGATAATGGCAGTGCCACCATGGGGATAATAATGTTCGTAACTAAGGGTTTGGGCTTTGTCATCCAATTCTAAGGTGTTGGATTGTAGGTGGCTGTTGAGTTGGTAGTGGGTTTGGTGCGGGGTTTGGGTGTTGTCTTTGCTGCTTTCGCTGAGGATGTGGGTGCCGATGTGCAGGGTGGTGCTTTGTTGTTTTGCTTGGTTGGTTGAAAGATCTAGTGAGGGTAGGTAGTCTCTTTGGCTTTGTGTTTTCTGGTCAGATTCAATGACAGTGCGGACTCGCCTGCCTTGGTAATCATAAACATAGTATTGTATGGTGTTGAGTTTGTCTGTTTTAGTCAGTTTATTTAAGGTGTTGTTGTAGTGCCAATTTAAAGTGCCAATGTTATCAAGGGTTAGTAGGTTACCGTTGGCATCAAAGTCACTGGTGGATTGCTGAGTTTGGGTGCCACGGTTGTTGTTTGAGTGGATGATGAGGGTTTGTTGCCACGCACTGCTGTTTGCTTGGTGATATAGGTTGGTTAGGTTATTGCCTGTATCGTAGGTGTATATTTGCTGGTAGGGTTCTAGTGAAATCACGATATGGTGCAGCGGCTTGTTTGTCGTCTTATCCTAGGTAATCTACTATCAGGTGCAAGATATTCATGCATATCTCCACGAGGCGGCAGGGTGTAATGGCCCACTAAACTTGGACACATTTTAAGCCACTTTTTCAAATTCAGCCATCTTCTGAGCAGGTGTTAAATACCCAATCGCTGAATGAATCCTTTTGTAATTGTAAAAGTAGATATAACTTTCTACATTTTGCACGACTTCATAATGATTTGCAAAGCTTTGGTAATTTAATCTTTCAGTTTTAAGACTTCTAAAGAAGCGCTCCATCACTGCATTATTCCAACAATTACCTTTTCTACTCATGCTTTGAGCAATGTTGTTTTGATTGCAATAATCAATAAAAGCCTTAGACGAATACTGAGTCCCTTGATCTGAATGGAACATTAAATTACTGGTGTTTGGTTTGTGTCTTGCAATGGCATTATTCATTGCATCTTGTGCTAATTGAGCGTTTGGATGCTTTGACAAGGACCATCCAACTACTTGTCTTGAAGCCAAATCAAGGACGCTGGCTAAATAGTCGCCCCTTAAAAACCATTCCAAACAAACCAAAACCACCCATTTTTCCAACCATCTAAATCAACAAAACTGCTTTTTATCCAGTACCGCAAAAAACCTTAGGTATTTTACAAAAAATAAACCCAGTTTTTGCCAAAACAAAAAAA
>NZ_FQTR01000142.1 GCF_900128535.1 bacterium endosymbiont of Bathymodiolus sp. 5 South
CTTTTCACCCACTTGGCGATTTTTTAAACCCAGCCTTAGCCCTGCTAGGACAAGGTTTAAAGAAATCACCAATTGGGCAAAAATTGGATTTTGCTAATCATCCCTATTTATGCAAAGGTCCCAAAAAGTTTGTTAAATTTATCTTCGCTAAAAGGAATTGTGCCAAAAAAAACTCTCATCATGGTCTTGCCTAGCTAATTTGCATATTTCCTCTCGCTCGCTTTCTTGTGCAAAAGATACACTTATTTTGTGATTATTTTTGCTTGTCATAAAAAATAGTTAAGACACTAGAGCACAATTAAAGCATTGGCATTAGACAAGTCTTCAAATGATAAAGTTGTATTAAATAGCGTAATACTCACATAACTCTGCCCACTACCTGCGCCATCAAGGTCTATATGAACAATGCTATCGTTGCCTATATTTTCAATGCCAACAAAATCTGCTAAATTGTCGCCTGATTGATAATCAATTAAATCTGATATATCTAGCTTATCACCCTCAGATAAATTAAAGTCGGTAATAATATCATGACCATCATTATTACTATTGTAATCAAAGGTATCACTACCTAAGCCACCACTCAAGGCATCGTCTCCTTGATTGCCAGTGATAGTATCATCACCTGCTAGACCTCTAATAATATTATCAGCATCATCGCCCATCAGTTGATTATCATTGGCATCACCCGTTTGGATTACATCAACACTCAAAGTCTTAGAGCTTGTTACAGTATCTGAATTTGATAATTCTATTGATGTTGCTTCAATTTCTATATTAAGATGACCTGAGAAACTGCCAATGATAAGTTGCAGGTTGCTTAAATCATTTTGACTTAATAAGTAAGAGCCGTCTGCTTGTTTTATGCCGTTGTTAAGGGTTATCTCACTTGGTAGATTTTTAATACTAATGCTAAGTGTTTCAGAACCATCAGTATCATTAAGGGCAGCTGCAATTGGCAATGCTAAGGTTGAGTTAGATGCGACTTCTAAAGTATTATTTGAGTCAATCACCGCATTATCAATCATCAGTGATGAGCTTACTGCGGCATCTAGTAGGTTGGCAACTGCAAGGTTGAGTTTAGCATCGGTGAGCTCATAACCATCACTGATTTGATAATTAAAGGTAATTTCTCCGCTAAAGTTAGCTTTAGGTGTCAATGTCCAAGTGCCGTTATTATTATCGGTAAGTGTTACATTATCTACATCACTACTAACAACAGAAAGGCTAACCACACTTAAGTCATCGCCATCCACATCAATCGCATTAGCTAAGAGTTGTGTCGAGGTAATGGTGAAGCTTTGGTCTTCGTTTGTTGAAAGTGATACTTCAGCAAGATTAATAGCTTTATGGTTGTAGAATTTAAAGCTGTCTTTAGTTAAAGAACTGCTACTCACGCCTTCTAAATAAATGGCGTTCTTGTTATGTCCAACCTCAATCTTGGCATAAGTTTTGCCATTTTGGTAAGTGGTGCTAATGGTAATATCATCCATTGAGCGAATGCTTTTAACATTACTTAAATCAAGTGTATCAACACCCAGTTCAAAATCCTTGATTAAGTTAGTCAACCCAGACTTTACCGCTTGGTCTTGATAAGACAGTTTAAAGACATCGGCATCACTACCACCTGAAATAACATCTAAATCGCCTTCTAGGTAAATGGTGTCTTTACCACTACCTGCGTTTATCGTATCATTGCCTGTACCGCCATAGATAATATCATCGCCACCTCCTGCATTGATTATGTCGTTACCATCACCTGCAACAATATAATCATCGCCAGCACCTGAATTAATCGTATCAATAGTTTCACCGCCGTAGATAATATCCTTACCACCTGCCGTGGTAATCATATTTGTAGCAGAACCACCAATAATTAAGTAATCTATCTCATTGCTATTACCAGTAACCGTTGATACACCACCTCCTAAAACGACAGATTCTATGTTTAACTCGTCTAAGTTGATATTAACCGTGTTATCACCTTTAATCACCAGTTTGTCATAACCTTCGCCACCATCAACATAGGTACTGGTTAAAATATCACTATTATTCACCGTAATCGTGTCATTGCCACTACCTGCTTTGAAAGTATCAAGCCCTGCACCACCAATGAGTATGTCATCTCCACTACCACCTAAAAGTGCATCATCTCCAGCACCACCTGATATTAGCACATCATAATCAGTGGTAGAGCCATCTAGCGTATCATCGCCAATATTGCCTGTGACAATATCGTAATTATTATCTTTAAGATTAATATTAAGTGCATCAGTTGAGGTGTGGAAGTAACTGACTTTTTCACCAGAGCCTTGTTCTGATCGCATTTCATAACCATCGTTGGTTTTAATCATTTTATGACCACTGGTTTTATATTTCAAGGCAACATCTGCTACTTCGCCTAAAGTGCCGTCATCTTTAGTAAAGGTAGTTTTGCCAAAGATGACAGAACCATCATCTAGTTCTTGTTTTTCCCCGTCAGAAATTAGATTGATAGATCTAATACCGGCTTGAGTGAGTGTTTGCAGTTCACCTGCATCAACTGTGCCATTTTGATTTTTATCTTGCCACAGTTTAAACTGATTAAATTTAGCATCGTCTGAACTTAAAATATTGTCATCGTTAGAGTCGAATTTAGTTTTAAGCGCTTCAAGGTCGGTATCATTAACATCAGTTAATTTAGCAAAGGCGATTTCACTGCTACTGGTTATTTGACCGTCATTATTTTCGTCAAAAACTAAAATTGCGTCTGTTGTCCAAGCGGTTTTCTCCACATAGGTATCATCATCAAAATCAAAATAGCTGTTGGAATTACTTAATGTCGTGATTTCAATACCATTGCCATCTAAGTCTAATATTACTGGCGCACCAGACGAATATTCATTATTGTATTCATCAACCCACTTATCATATTTACTGTCTTTCCATTCTTGATATTTTTGGCTTGACCATTCGGTATATTTTTCATCTTGCCACTCACTATAATTTGCATCATTCCACTGAGTGCGTTGTTCGTCATTGCCAATATTGTCGTCAAACCATTTATTATAGTTTTCGTCAAACCATTTATTATAGTTTTCGTCAAACCATTTATCGTATTGTTCGCTAAACCACTCATCGCTGTAGTATTGATCAAACCATTCATCATAGTTTTCGTCAAACCATTCATTGTAGTTTTCATCAAACCATTCATTGTAGTTTTCATTAAACCACTCATTGTAGTTTTCATTAAACCATTCATTGTAGTTTTCATCAAACCATTCGTCATAGTTTTCATCAAACCATTCGTCATAGTTTTCATCAAACCATTCGTCATAGTTTTCATTAAACCAGTTATCATATTGTTCGCTAAACCATTCATCGTAACGTTCATTAAACCAGTTATCATAGTTTCTATTAAACCACCCATCGTATTCTTCCTCAAACCACTGGTCATATCCTTGTTCGCCCCTATAATCACGCCGCCATTCACGATATTTTTCATCCTTCACTCTATCATATGCCTCATCAGCCTTTTCCCAATATTGTTCGTTGTACCATTCATCATATTTCTCATTCTGCCATTCATCATGTTTCTCATTCTGCCATTCATCATATTTCTCATTCCGCCATTCATCAGATTTCTCATCCCGCCATTCATCAGATTTCTCATCCCGCCATTCATCATGTTTCTCATTCTGCCATTCATCATATTTCTCATCCCGCCATTCATCAGATTTCCTATCCTGCCATTCATCATATTTCTCATCCCGCCATTCATCAGATTTCCTATCCTGCCATTCGTCATGTTTCTCATTCTGCCATTCATCATGTTTCCCATCCTGCCATTCATCATGCTTCTCATCTAAGTAATCGTCATATTGCTCATTTAGATAAGTTAGATAGTTTGTATCAAACCACTGGTTAAATTCATCATTAAACCAGTTAGTGTATTTTTTATCAAACCATTCATCATAACTAGGGATATCTTTATTTGTCGTGGTTTCATCTTTGAATTCATTTTCAACTTGCTTGACACTATCTTTTAATTCTGGATTGTTAGCAGTAGCATCAAGCTGGTCTTGGAATTTGTTAAGTGGGTTTTGGTTAATTTCTGCTAAGGCATCGTCTACCCAGACTGGAGTCTCTGGTATAT
>NZ_FQTR01000143.1 GCF_900128535.1 bacterium endosymbiont of Bathymodiolus sp. 5 South
TATAAAAATCATCAGGTAGTTGAATTCTTTTTGGCATTGTTTTGTTGGTGAAAAAAATGATTATTATACACTATTTATAGTATTGTTGTTTTTTGAATTTGGTATTACTTTTTGCCTAGTGTGAGAGGTGGGTTAGGTTGTTGCCTGTGTCGTAGATATAAGTTTGTTGATAAGATTCTAGGGTGTTCATAATTGCTAGAGCTTTTTTAATTTTAAAATTTATGATGGTATGCGTTTAAAGATTTCACCTTGTAAAATTAACTATACCTTGATTTCAAAATAAAAATCATACCTTTCAACCCTTTTTAAAAGGTGAAAATTTAGTTTTTATTTGTGTAAAGTTCTCAATTCATATATTTTGTTCTGGGGCACGACTTTATAAGATAGTACAGTGTTGTTTTTGTGGTACAGGTGCAGATAGGTTGGTTAATTTGGCTGGTATCCTCTTTACTACATTGCCAAATATCTCTTTCATAATATTTTTTGAGCCATAAACTAAGAAAATACTTTCTTCTAAACCATCTACACCTTCAACCCACACACCAAAATCAGATGTCATGTCTGCTCTACGATTATCTATACGGATACTAGCATATTTATCAATGACACTTTTGAGAGTTACAGCAATACTTGAATCTGCATCCATATGTTTAAAAGCAGGATATGCTTTTGGGTTTTGATTTTCATTTCTCTTTACATTTGTTAGCGTATGGCCTGCACCAACTAAAAAGAGTGAACTTCCTTCTAATTGTAATCTTTGGTATTCTTTTTTATCGCACCAATGATCTCTGCCAATACGTTCAGCATTCATGGTTGCCGCTAGCTCCATTACATGCATTTTTGCGTTTCCCAATTCTTGAGCTTCTTTAGGTGTTAAATCTGTATATTTATCGCTTATTTTCTTTTGCGTATATTGAGCACGGATTATTTCTGGATGTGTACTAGGTCTCATGTTTATATTGACATTAGTGTTTTCTTGTATAAAATTTTGAAATTCAATTGAAGTGCTTAAGTCCGCTGCCAAATAATTTCCGTGTGGTGAAATGTGCTCTTCTCCAACCCAAATATTCAACTTTCTTTGATTTGCCTTATAAGCGTTAATGCTGTCGATAAACCTACTCCAAGATATAAGCGGAAAATGCCCTGTCGGGTCTGTGTATTTAAGCGGATTATTACCCACATAAACATACAAATTTAAGCCAGCACCCGCACCCGCTGCATCTGGGCTTATCCATCTCGTTAGCCAAGGGGCTAGATACCTAGCACCGTAGTAGCATAAACCACTGCTGTCGTCTCTTTCTTTGCCCGTGTAGCGGTAGCGTTTTTGCTGGGCTTGGGTTTTGTCTTTACCAGCAATGATGGCAGTACCACCATAAGGATAATAATGTTCGTAACTGAGAGTTTGGGCTTTGTCGCCCAATTCCAAGGTGTTGGATTGTAGGTGGCTGTTGAGTTGGTAGTGGGTTTGGGTGTTGTCTTTGCTGCTTTCGCTGAGAATGTGGGTGCCGATGTGCAGGGTGGTGCTTTGTTGTTTTGCTTGGTTGATTGAGATGTCTAGTGCGGGCAGGTAGTCTCTTTGGCTTTGTGTTTGGTGCTCAGATTCAATAACAGTGCGGACTCGCTTGCCTTGATAATCATAGACATAGTATTGTGTGGTGTTGGGTTTGTTTACTTTAGTCAGTTTATTTAAGGTGTTGTTGTAGTGCCAATTTAAAGTGCCAATGTTATCAAGGGCTAATAGGTTGCCATTGACATCAAAGTCGCTGGTGGATTGTTGGGTTTCAGTGCCACGGTTGTTGTTTGAATGGATGATGAGGGTTTGTTGCCACGCACTACTGTTTGCTTGGTGATATAGGTTGGTTAGGTTGTTGCCTGTGTCGTAGGCGTAGGTTTGCTGGTAGGGTTCTAGTGAAATCACGATATGGTGCAGTGGCATGTTTGTTGTCTTATCCTAGATAACCTACTGGCAGGTGCAAAATATTCATGCATATCTCCACGAGGTGGTAGGGGTTCGTCAGCAGATATTAAAGGCATTTTTGATTTTAAATGTAGGCGAATATCATTGCCAATACTCTTTAACTTTATAGAGGTTACTTCAAGACTAAAAGTATTGGTAATCCTTAAAGAAGATCTGCCATTATCACTATTTCTAAGAAAATTATTATAAAACCTTGGGTAATTTCTATCCGTTTGATAAATTTTTATTACTTCGTTTGTGCTGTGGTTGGTTATATTTTGGCGTAATATTTTTTTAGGTAGCATATTTAATGCACCTGCTATTTTTGTCATCCCTAAATACTGATAAGAGGTTACTTCTGTTGCGTTCAAGCCAGAACGATAAACTGGGCGTTTACTTTTTAAATTTGCAGTAAAAACTAATTCCCCTCTGGAGAAGTACATAGTATTCCTAAAAATATCATAAGGCGGATGAGAATAGGCTTGAATAATTAGTGCTCCGTTGCTACTCTCTTCTGATTTTATTAAAAATTCTGTATTGGCGTTTAACAAGTTAAGTTTATCAGCAGGATACGCCCTGACAATATTTTCCAGCCTTTCATACGCTTCAGGAAAATAAAATAAATTATTATTCTGATAAGTTCCTTCAATTGGGCTTAGCACATCTATTTCACCATAGGGCGGACGCATGTCAACTGGAATAATTTTAACATACCCTGTCGGGTCTGTGTATTTAAGGGGATTATTGCCCACATAAACATATAAATTTAATCCATCAACCGCTCCTGCTGAATCAGGGCTTATCCATCTCGTTAACCAAGGGGCTAGGTACCTAGCACCGTAGTAGCATAAGCCACTACTGTCGTCTCTTTCTTTGCCCGTATAGCGATAGCGTTTTTGCTGGACTTGGGTTTTGTCTTTGCCAGCGATGATGGCAGTGCCACCATAAGGATAATAATGTTCATAACTGAGGGTTTGGGCTTTGTCATCCAACTCTAGGGTGTTGGATTGTAGGTGACTGGTGAGTTGATATCGGGTTTGGCTGAGGTTTTGGGTGTTGTCTTTGTTGCTTTCGTTAAGGATGTGGGTGCCGATGTGCAGGGTGTTGTTTTGTTGTTTTGCTTGGTTGCTTGAGATGTCTAATAAAGGCAGGTAATCCCTTTGGCTTTGTAGTTGATTGTTAGATTCAACCACAGTGCGAACTCGCTTGCCTTGATAATCATAAACATAGTATTGTGTGGTGTTGCTTTTGTCTGCTTTAGTGAGTTTGTTAAGGGTGTTGTTGTAATACCAGCCTAGGTTAGCAATATTGTCTAAATGTAATAAATTGCCATTGGTATCAAAGTTATTTTGGTTGTTATTTTCAGTGCCACGGTTGCTGTTTGGGCGGATGGCGAGAGTTTGTTGCCAAGTGCTACTGTTTGCTTGGTGCGATAGGGCGGTTAGGTTGTTGCCTGTGTCGTAGGTGTAGGTTTGCTGGTAGTACTCTGAAGTATTAATCATAAGATATTGTAATCCTTGTGTTAGGGGATCCTTGTATTTTCTATTTTTTGATTGGGGTTTTAAATGTTTTTATGCTTATCAGTTTTTTATGCTTTAGTATACTAATAAATTGACCTTTAGAATTAATATGAGTATTGTAATATTGAGGTATAAACTCCCCTTTAATATAAATATTTTTCTTCCAAGCATCTATTACTAAAGTGTCTGCATTCCATTTATCAGGTTCGAGCAAAGGGGTTGATTGATCACGGTTAAACAAGTTGAAAGTATGCTGAGGCGTTTCTAACATTTCTACTACCATATCAGGATACTGCCAATTTAACTCATGCAACATTATTTCTGAACATTCTCCACAATTGGCAACTTTATATTGTTTAAAGACCATATCTTTTAATTTACCAGATAAGCTAAATTGAATAATGGCATTTAAAGGAGACACTTTGTTGCGCATTATAATATTTTTAATATGGGCATTTCTATTGTCTCGTAACGCTTCTATTTTATCATTTGCTATTGAAGCATGCTCTTGATATGGATAAGAAAATCCCCCTTCCTCATAAAACCGGCTAGAAGAATCTAGCGCACCTAGGTCTTTAAAAATATCCCATTGCAAAATATCTTGCTGTATCTTTTTTATTTGAGTTAAATCAATTGAGGGTGTATTTTTGTCT
>NZ_FQTR01000144.1 GCF_900128535.1 bacterium endosymbiont of Bathymodiolus sp. 5 South
TAGAAGATAGCAAAGAACTTCAAGCCATCATCAAGAAAGACTGGAAAAAATTAGAACAATTAAATAAAAAACAACATGATTAAAACCATCAAAAACATTCAAGCATTAAGTACATTCAAACAAAAACAGACTAAGTCAAAAACCCTCCAAACTGAGTGTGGCGTTAGTCGGTGCACAAGCTGATATTTCTGATGAGATGACGGCACAGTTGTGAAAAAAAAATTAAAGGAAAATGCAGTTTATGTTGGATTGGTCATAATTCTTATTATTGTTTTATATTACTTTGACTACATCAATATGGAAGAACAAATAACTTTGACTTCTATTGGTAGCGGTCTTATTGCAATCATAGGCTTGTATTTTTTTTACAAACGCTTAAAAAACCAAGATATCCAACGAGTAGATGATCGGTTTAATTCAGCCATTAACTTGTTAGGATCAAGTGAAACTTCGGCGCGCACAGGCGCAGTTTATGTCTTGCATGAATTGGCATTGGAGGAGGATAAATATCGCCAGCAAATTGTGCAAATCCTCTGTTCACATGTTCGTTCAAAAACCAGTGAGACTGAGTATCAAAAAACTCACAAAGAACGCCCATCAAATGAAATTCAAACTACCCTCAATCTTTTATTTAAAGAGGAAAAGCGCGGTTTATACACACAAGATTTTGCAAAAGTATCAGGCTTTCCTAAGGCGGATTTGTCACACGCCTACCTTGTGAAAGCGGATTTTAGATATACACAGTGTCAAGGGGCGTATTTTTGGGGTGCACAGTGTCAAAGGGCGAGTTTTAGAGGTGCGCAGTGCCAAGAAGCGAATTTTTTTGATGCGCAGTGTCAAGGGGCGTATTTTTGGGGTGCGCAGTGTCAAGGGGCGTATTTTTCGAAAGCACAGTATCAAGAGGCGAATTTTTCGGAAGCACAGTATCAAGAGGCGGGTTTTTAGGATACGCAGTGTCAAGGGGCGAGTTTTGAGTCTACACAATGTCAAGGGGCTTACGCATTGAAAAAGTTTTATTCACAAGAATTAAGCTCTAGAATTGGTAAAGAGACTGAGTTTGAAACTTTGCAATTAAAGGGAGAAATTGCCGAAAATGTTATTAAAAATATTGAAAATGCCAAAAAATATTTAAACAAATTCGGGTTACAAAGAATTATCCAAGACAACAAAGGTAAAGAACCAAAATATGGCACACCAGAGGATTGTATCACAGGCATTTTAGAAAATAGTGAACAACTTCAAGCCATCATCAAGAAAGACTGGAAAAAATTAGAACAATTAAATAAAAAACAACATGATTAAAACCATTAAAAACATTCAAGCATTAAGCGCATTCAAACAAAACAGACTAAACCAAAAACTCTCTAAACTGAGTGTGGTGTTAGTCGGCGCAGAATTTGTACATTTTGCGCATTGTGCGGATCAACTAACGCAAGATGAAACCACAACCTTAGAAACCCTGCTAAATTACGATCAGACTGTTGACTTGAATACCAAAGCGCAGATTATTGTCATGCCACGCCTTGGCACAATCTCGCCTTGGTCGTCCAAGGCAAGTGATATTCTACATTTATGCGGGCTGGAAAAAATAAAACGCATTGAACGCGGGATTATTTATCATTTTGATCGGTCAGTAACGGACAAAAAAGCCGTTTTGTCAGTGATTATGGATAAGATGACTGAGTCTGAGTTGTGCTCTATTGACGAGGCACACAGTATTTTTGATGACTTCGAGCCACGCCCTTTTGCGCATGTTGATATTTTATCAAAGGGCAAATCTGCACTCGAACACGCTAACACTACCTTGGGCTTGGCGCTTTCTGATGGTGAGATGGATTACTTGGTTGATAATTTTACAACATTAAAACGCAATCCCACCGATGTAGAATTGATGATGTTTGCCCAGGCAAACTCTGAGCATTGCCGGCATAAGATTTTTAATGCCGATTGGACAATTGACGGCGTAGCACAGGCCAAGAGTTTGTTTGCGATGATTCGCAATACTTATCAGCAACATCCTGAAGGTTTACTGAGTGTGTATTCTGATAACTCTGCCGTAATGGCGGGTTATGAAGGCAAACGATTTTATGCAGCAGCAGATGGCAAATATGTCAGCTCTAGCGAACATAGAGCAATTTTAATGAAAGTGGAAACCCACAACCACCCTACTGCTATTGCCCCCAATCCAGGGGCAGCGACGGGTTCTGGCGGAGAGATTCGTGATGAAGGGGCAACCGGTCAGGGGTCAAAGCCAAAAGTGGGTTTGTGTGGGTTTAGTGTTTCTAACCTTAAAATTGACGGTGCACAACAACCATGGGAAGTTGAATACGGCAAACCCAGTCAAATTGTCTCAGCATTAGATATTATGCTTGAGGGTCCCATTGGCGCTGCTAGCTTTAACAATGAATTTGGTCGTCCTAATATATTGGGCTATTTTAGGACTTATGAGCAAGCCACCGCTGATGGGGATGTGCGTGGTTATCACAAACCTATTATGTTGGCAGGCGGTTTGGGGCATATTCAAGCGCAACACATTAAAAAAGGTAATATTCCTGTGGGCAGTAAAATTATCGTTCTAGGTGGCCCCGCAATGCTCATTGGTTTAGGGGGTGGTGCGGCATCGTCTATTAACAGTGGTGAGCAAAATGAAGACCTAGATTTTGCCTCAGTACAACGCGCCAATCCAGAAATGGAGAGGCGTGCACAAGAGGTGATTGATTGTTGCACTAATTTAGGTGCTAAAAACCCAATCATCTCTATTCACGATATCGGTGCGGGTGGCTTGTCAAATGGATTGCCGGAATTGGTAAATGATGCAGGCAAAGGGGGGCGGTTTAAACTGCGTCATATTCCCAATGACGATAAACAAATGTCGCCATTAGAGGTTTGGTGCAATGAATCACAAGAGCGTTATGTGCTTGCGATTAGCGCTGAAAATCTTGAATTATTCAGTGCACTTTGCAAGCGTGAACGAGCGCCATTTGCAGTATTAGGCGAGGCAACCAAAGAACAAGAATTAATTTTAAGCGATGAATTGTTTAATAATAACCCCATTCACATGCCGATGGAAATATTACTGGGTAATCCACCAACCACCACAATCAATGCCACCACACAGGCAATTAATCTTAATGCCTTAGATACAAGTGCTATTGAGCTGGATGAGGCGATTGATAGAATATTACAACTACCAAGCGTTGCCAGTAAAAACTTTCTCATTACCATTGGCGATAGAAGTGTAACAGGCATGGTAGCACGCGACCAATTTGTTGGACCATGGCAAACACCCGTGGCAGATTGTGCTATTTCTACCTCCGATTACACGGGCTACAAAGGCGAAATTATGTCTTTAGGCGAGCGAGCACCTCTTGCATTATGTGATGCGAATGCCGCTGCTAGAATGACAATTGGCGAGGCATTGACCAACATGTTAGGCGGTTATGTACAAGACATTAGCCACATTAGCCTCAGTGCTAACTGGATGAGTGCCAGTGGCCATTCGGGCGAAGATGCCAAATTATTTGAAGCAGTAAAAGCAGTGGGTATGGACCTGTGTCCAGAATTAGGCTTGACCGTACCTGTCGGTAAAGACTCCATGAGCATGAAAAGTGCTTGGCAAGAAGAGGGGAAAAATAAATCGGTTACTGCGCCATTGTCCCTTGTGATTACTGCATTTTCTAAAACATTGGATGTTCGCATGCAAATCACCCCGCTATTGGACAGCTCCATAGAGAGTGAATTGCTACTGATTGATTTAGGCAAAGGTCAAAATCGACTGGGTGGCTCGTGCTTAGCGCAAGTCTATAATCAAATCGGTATTGATACGCCTAATCTTGATGATTCAACGGTGTTTAAAAATTTCTTCACCACCATCAATCAACTTAATAAACAGGGTTTAATCAGTGCCTATCATGATCGTAGTGATGGTGGCGTTATCACCACGCTATTAGAAATGGCATTTGCCTCTCACTGCGGTTTAGATATAGTAAATGACGATATCAGTGCATTATTTAATGAAGAGTTGGGCTGTGTTATTCAGGTCAGTAACACCAACAAAGCAGCAGTGAT
>NZ_FQTR01000145.1 GCF_900128535.1 bacterium endosymbiont of Bathymodiolus sp. 5 South
GCATGATAAAACTTTAAAAATAAATACACACAAAGGTTTGCCATGTGGCAATGAGGGTTTTATTCGAAAACTAAGCGACAAGGTGGGCAGGGATTTGAGTTTTAAAAAAAGGGGAGAGACCTAAAAAAGGGCAGCGCCCCCTTTTACCCAGCATATTTTTTTAAACAAAACGACTAAGAAATAAGGGTTATTTTAGTGGAAGTTGGTTGATTTGCCTATGGTTATTGTTAGTTTTATTGTTTTAAATCAAGTGGTTGTATAGTTTTTAAGGGGTGACTAAATAAAGCGCGCCGCTTTTTGGCGTCGCCTTTGATTTTTTTGTTAGGCACTTTTGCCCAATGAAAATTTGATTACTGCACCGAGAATACCAACCAACCAAACTAAGAACTTGTTATTTTGATAAAACTGTTCAAATCTTGATTTGGGGCGGTAAGTTTTAAGCTCGGCAGAAACACTGCCCTTTATGAACTCAATCATAGGTGTTTCATACCTATCGGTCTTCTGGATATTAACGCTCTTGGGATATCCCTTGCCACGCAATCTTTGATCAATTTCAGCCATACGCTGATATGTTTTTCTCGTGTAGGAAACCAATAAACCCTCGGCTTCGGTTAGTGTTTCTTTTAAGTCTTGTGATTTTTCTTGGGTTAAGGTCACGACTTCATCTATAACTTTTACAGTAATATCTTCGATAAATGGTTCAATGCTATGCCAATAAATTTGACGAATGCTTCCTGAAAACTCAAATCCTTCGCTTGTAATTTTTGAACCATCAAATTTTTTCACTTGAAAAGGCTTGCCTAAATTAAAGAATGCCCAAGGGGTAATATTATTCTTCTCGAGAGTACCAAAAGTATCCCTTATTTTCTTTTCCGTTCTTAGATAAATGGCAGATTTTGACACTTTATGGATTTCCATTAATGTTGTGCCTTTGTGTTGTATTGTGCATATTTTAACAACTTTTCCATCTTTCCACTCTTCCTTTAAATAAACACAAGATGAATGCCATCTTGCAGACGGATTGTATATATTATCACCGTCAATTTGTTTTATTTTTTTATCTTTAATTATAGTTTAATACATTACCCCAAAACCTTTGACAACTTTTTAAAATTTCTTATATAGAGCATCCTAAGAAGCCTTCGCTTTTTCTTGATTTAATTTTATACTTTCTTGGTACACATCCATTGGTTTTTTATATGCCAGTGTTTCATGGAATCTTCTATGGTTATAAAACTCAATATAATCATCTACATCAGTGATTAACTCACTAATAGATTGATATTCGTTCAAATAAATTCTCTCGCATTTTGCGCTTCGCCAGAAGCGCTCAATGCAACTATTATCTGTGGCTCTGCCTTTGCCATCCATAGATATTGTAATACCCAAATCTTTTAGACGCTTAGTGTGTATCTCACTGGTATATTGAGAGCCTTGATCGGTATTAAATATCTTTGGGTGTGGATGTTTTTCTAAAGCGTCATTGAGTACACTCATCACCAGTTGGCTATCCATAGTGTTGGATATTTTGTATGATAACACTGCTTTTGAGTGCCAATCAATAATAGCTGCCATTAGACCATACCACCTGCAATTTTGATGTAGGTAATGTCTGTAGACCAAACTTGGTTAGCGTGATTAATGCCAAGACCTTGTAATTTATAACTGTGGTTTCATGGTTGGTTGTTTTGGGTTTTTAATGGTTGACTAATTATATTTTGTAACTAAATTATGGTATCATTTAACCATGAGTAAAAAACAAAAATTGTTAGATAAATTTTTAAGAAATCCAATTTCAAAAACATTGACTTTTGATGAATTAGAAACTTTATTAATAAGCTTAGGGTTTGAAAAAATTGACGGTGCTGGTTCTAGAATTAAATTTTTTAATAAAGAAAAAGACAGCTTAATTAATTTGCACAAACCTCATCCGAGTAAAATTTTAAAAATATATTTAGTGAGACAAATTCAAGATAAATTAAAGGAGATATTATGAGCACCATGGAGTATAAAAAATATATTGCTACTATTGATTATTCACATGACGATAAATGTTTTTACGGAAAATTGGCAATGATTGATGATTTGGTAACTTTTGAAGCCACCAATGTGGCTGAGCTTGAAAGTAATTTTAAAAATAGTGTTAATGACTACATTCAAACTTGTGAAGATTTAAATCGCAAGCCTCAAAAAACATACAAAGGCAGTTTTAATTTAAGAATAGATCCGCAGCTGCACAAAAATATTTATAAACAAGCTTTAAAAGAAAGCTTATCAATTAACGCATTTATTGGAAAAACTCTTAAAGATGCTGTAAATAAAGAATCTTGCTATTAAAAATCAGACTATTTGCTTTTTGGCAAAGGAGTTAAGCGATGAAACAAGAGTTAGCTTGTCTGTTATTTCAAAAATAGAGGGCAATAAGCAACAAATTAAGATAAAGGGGACGCTACCCTTTTATTTTAATTTCTGTTAAAATAAACTCACACCAAGACAAGCTAGAATCGTATTTCCTAATACTCCCCATCACATTACCCAGCGAGGTAATCGTCGTAATGATGTTTTCTTTTGCGATAATGACAAAAATTATTATCTAGATTTACTACAAGAATACACCATTAAACACAAAGTGGCAGTATTGGCTTATTGCCTAATGAATAATCATATTCATTTGATTTTACAACCAACCACAAAAGAGGGCTTGCAAAAAGCCTTAAAACCTTTGTATATGAGATACAGCCAATATATTAACAAACAACAAAACATCACTGGCATTTTATGGCAAGGGCGATTTTTTTCCTCTCCACTTGATGAGCAATATACTTATTATGGCTTTGCTTATGTTGAAAATAATCCAGTTAAGGCAAAAATGGTAGAGAATGCAACTGATTATAAATATTCAAGTGCAATGTGTCACGCTGGGCTTGTTAACAATAGCCTTGTAACGGATTATGATATTGGAGTTTTGCCAAGTGAGTATCAGGATTATTTAAAATCTATGGTTGGCATTCAGCATGATAAAACTTTAAAAATAAATACACATAAAGGTTTGCCATGCGGCAATGAGGGTTTTATTCGAAAACTAAGCGACAAGGTGGGCAGCAGGGATTTGAGTTTAAAAAAAAAGGGGGAGACCTAAAAAAGGGTGGCGTCCCCTTTTACTCCCCTTTTTTATAAACCCATCAAAACTTCCATTGAACCGTACCTTCAATACCATAATTATGCGCTTTATTGTTAGTGGATTGAATGCGTTCATAATTAATAGAAGTGGTGGTGTCGTCTTTTTGATAATCCAGCCCCAGTTTCACGCTCACTTCTTGCTCGGCATTTTTGCTAAGGTAATCGTTGCCATCACGACGAATATCGGATTTGTATTCCACACTCATAAAGCGAGTGAGTTGTCCCTCTTCGTAGTTCTCTGTCTTGCTGATGTCAATACCAAGGGCAATTGCCTCGTCGGTGGCAGTCTCGCTGCTGGTAAGTGTGTCATTCGCCTTCATCTTGATACGGCTGATGTCGTAGCGAATGAAAGGCGATAAATCAACGCCCTGAGCCTGTAAATCTGCACGGTAAGCAATACTGGCAAAAAAGCCATTGCTGCCTTGGTCGGCACTTGGTGTGTTGTTTTTGCTGACTTTGTGCGTGGCTTTGGCGACGCCTAGTACTGCCTCAATACTGCCTTTGTTACTGAGTTCTAACGCACCGTAACTAGAGAGTGTGTATTGCTTGGTATCCACATCGCCTGAGAAATCACTGCCTGTGGCAGTGCGATCTTGCTTACCTAAGCCAAGGGAAAAGCCGATAATTTTATCTTGGGCTATGCGTCTGTCCATACCTATATTAAGGGATTTAAGATTAAACTCAGTCTTATTTGCACCTGACCCATTGCTTTTACCAATCACCACTTTGGCATTCGTCCAAGTATCCCAACGCTCAACCTTACGGCTGGAGGTGGGGATAACATTGCTCAGCCCGTTGGCACTGAGCACACGATTGATAAGGCTGTTGGTTTGGCTATCGGCAAAACTGACCTGAATGCCATTCACAAAATCATTGGCACT
>NZ_FQTR01000146.1 GCF_900128535.1 bacterium endosymbiont of Bathymodiolus sp. 5 South
GAGTTTTCCGTCGTTGTAGGGTTGGGTTTCTGCCAGGTGTTTTGCGCCAAGGTCTTCTGTTACTTGAGAGTCACCAGGGTTCATGGATAGCCATGGTTTGGTTTGAGCGTCGGAGTTATACGCCTCAACTCTAACATTCAGCTCTTTAGATAAGAATTTCATCATGGATTTGTAATCGTCATCACTTATTGCAGTATTTTTTGTAATGATTCTTATGTTAGAGATAGGATCTTCAATCAGATTTATTGCACCTTTAAATTGTTCTAACAGTTCTTGCTCAGAATAACTGTCTGAGTTTATTGAAGCCATAGGTATCTTGTTGATACTGGGTCTTTTTGCGAGACTGTATAAAACACCAGTGCTATTTTTTTTATAAGAAAAATACACATCGCCTGTGGGGCGTATATCGTAAAACTCAAAATTATTGACCACCCCATTCGCTCCTACTATTCCGCCTACTCTTGTATATTCACTATGTTCATAACGATAAGCATATGATCCTCTATTCGGACCTGAAGGACTGTATGCCAACACATTTGCATTGAAGCTACTACTTAAATCACTCACAAGATCCGAGTAACCAAATGTACCATGTGTGGCATACCAGTCTGCACTACCACGACCCATTTTTATGTTTATTTCTGCTATTGAAGTGCCATCAGGCAGTTGATTTTCTAGTTCTTTCAGTACTGCCGAAGTAGTATCAAAATCACTTGCCATAACACGAATTTTTAACTTACCTTTCAAGCCTTCTATCGATCTATTTAGTTGTAGCGAACCATCCTCACCCACAGAAACAACAAGATGATAATTGTCGTCTGTGTAAGGGTCAAGTCGAGTTAATTCGCCGTCTTTGTAACCCCAAACAACTTTTCCTTCGTCAAGATGATAGCGATTGCTAACCACCATTCTACCGACCAGTGCTGGTCTTGATGAACCTAATCTAGAGCTGACCTTAGTTTCAATACTCCTTTCTTTCAGTCCAATTGCAACCTTTCTACCAAAATCATCGCCTGGATTACATCCTTTTATAGCGACTGTGTCAATGCTTGATTGAGCGGGCAATACACCCCTTAATGTAACAACATAATTAACAATGTTATTGGCTGTTCTATCTCCTGATTTCTTAAATTCTTCATCACCATGTCCAACAAATAGTATTTTAATATTATCTGCTTTTATTTCATGTAATTTAGATCCATGCACAATCTGGTAATCACCATTTTCATCCATTTGAATCAGCGTGGAGTTTTTAAAATGTTTGCCTGCTATGTATGCTGAACTCTCTACTATAGTTGGCTCATCTTCTAACTGAACAACAACATAATGTGTGTCCCTAGGGCCAGGAGAAACTTCAAGCGGGTTTACTACTGTTCTCCTCTCCCATGCACTTAACGCTTGTTGATATTCTGTAATACCATTAACAACTATTGATGCATCCCTCACACATTCCTCAGCCCAAGCTTTGCGAGCTGCATTTTGATCAAGGTTAATCTCGTCTTTACTTAGTAACCTTTCAAATTCACTTTTAACACCTGCAATGCGTCTGATTTGCTCTTCAAGGCTCAAGCCAAGAATGTCTTCTAACATATCTACGCTTGCATCAACATCCAGCTCACCCTTGTTAAATTTATCTTCTAAATGATAGGCAAGAGTATTCTCTGCACACTTGCGTGCAATTGCACTTAATTTATCAAACTGTGTTTGGTATTTGATATTTCGGACTTGCAAATGCCTATCTAAATCGTTAGCCATTCTTTCAAAATTTTTCGTCTTCAGAATCCCTGATTCTAACACCTTAGTCATTTGAAAACCTGCTTCTAATTTTCTTAAAAAATTATAATTACTACCATCCTTACCCTCTTTTTGAATTAACTCATTCAAGAGCTTTGAGTATTCATCAAAACCACCCAATGGATTCTCTAACTTCTCACTGTGGCTTTTAACAGCTTCAGTTCTTTGGGTGGTTTCTCCTTTGTCAGTATCCCAGCTATAAACGGTCTTGGTGCCTCCTGTTAGCATGGTTTTGGTGCCATCAGCATTGACTTCTATTTGTGTTGTTCTGCCAGTTACTTCGGCGTTGATGGTGCCATTACCGCTGTCATACAATCTTTTTGCAACTAATTGTGCTAAAGAGGTAATTTCAGCTGCAGTGCCACTTGAGGAAGGTTTGTCTGTTTCACAACCCACTAAGGCAATACGGCCTTCGTCTGTTTGCTCTATATTGAGTTTTGCTTGTAAAGCTGTAATGCGATTAGACAACGCATCAGCACCCATTGTCTTCATTGATGATCCATGACCCACAACATTGATACGATATTTACCATTGACATTAAGTGCAACTTCGTTGCCGTCTACATCATAAATTTTGATATTACCTGCTTCGTCCATCTTGGCAATATAGCTGTTTTTTGGGTGTTTATTGGCTAAGGCATCAGTGGCGTTTTTGACTGTGTCATCCTTGTTTTCTAATTGGAATATGATGTTGGTTTTGTATTGTGAGTCGTCATTTAAATGTTTGCCATTGTATCTTACCAAAGTGCCTTTATCGTCGTAAACTCGGCTCTCTACTTTGCCAGTAAGCTCATCAAAGCTATAAAGTGTTTTGGCTTTGCCGTCTTTGTGTTTCCACTCGCTTGTGCCAGTGCTTGAGGTAAGTTTTCTGCCATCTGGACCAATGGCAACATACTCACTTCTAGCACTCATGCTTTCAACACCTGTTTGTTTGAGTTGCTGCAACATTTCTGCGCCGTAAGTGCTGGTATTGTCATCCGTTGGATTGTTTGAGGCTAGATTACAACCTACCAGACTAACATGTTTTATAGTGGTAGCGTCTGTATTGAGTTCTTGACTGATGGTGGTAATATTTGCACTTAATTCATCAACACTTCTACCGCCCAGTGTTTGAGTGCCGTCTTCTGCTTCTCTGCCGTAACCCACAGCCACCATTTTGACTTTGCCTGTGATGTCTTTAAGCTGAGTGCCGTAAACCACTCGGTGAGTGCCGTCTTTTTGCATTTGTACGATGGTGGTTTGTGTTGGGTGCTTAAAGGCAAGCTTGAGCGTGCTGTCTTTGACATTGTCATCGGGTTCGGTTTGGATTAGGACTTGGTGGTCGTGGTTGGCTAATTGAGGCTTGGTTTTTTGGGATTCTGCTTTTAGTTTGTTGATTTGTTCTTGGGTTAAGTCCTCCCAAGCTTGGAGTTTTCCGTCGTTGTAGGGTTGGGTTTCGGCTAGGTGTCTTACACTAAGGTCTTCTGTTATTTGGGGGTCACCAGAGTTTATGGATAGCCATGGTTTGGTTTGAGCGTCGAAGTTATACGCCTCAACTCTAACATTCAACTCTTTAGATAAGAATTTCACCATGGATTTGTAATCGTCATCACTCATGACAGTATTTTGAGTAATAATTTTTATTTTAGAAACAGGGATCTCAATCAGATCTATTGCACCCTTAAATTGTTCCAACAGTTCTTGCTCAGAGTAACTGCCTGACTTTATTATGGTGACAGGTATTTTGTTGAGACTGGTTTTTTTTGCAATATTGTATACAACAACAGTTCTGTCTTTTTTGTAGGAAAAACTAATACAGCCGAAGGGGCGTACATCGTAAAATATAAAATCTTTGGTTACCTTATCCGCTCCTGCTACTCCGCCTACTGTTGTGTCTTTATCCCCTTTATAACGATAAGCATACGATCCTCTATTCGGACCTGAAGGACTGTACGCCAACACATTTACATTGAACCTGCTACTTAAATCACTCACAAGACCTGCGTAACCAGCTACACCATGCGTGGCATACCAGTCGGCACTGCTATCACCCATTTTTATGTTTATTTGTGCCATTGAAGTGCCATCAGGCAGTCGCTTTTCTAACTCCAACAGGGCTGCTAAGGTAGTATCAGACTTGTCTGCCATAACACGAATTTTTAGCCTACCTTCCAAACCTTCTATCGATCTATTTAGTTGTAGCGAACCATCCTCACCCACAGAAACAACAAGATGATAATTGTCGTCTGTGTAAGGGTCAAGCTGGGTTAATTCACCGTCTTTGTAAC
>NZ_FQTR01000147.1 GCF_900128535.1 bacterium endosymbiont of Bathymodiolus sp. 5 South
TGAAAAATAAAAATATATTAGCAATTACGCTAGCAGTAACAATGGGGTTTGCAAACGCAGGGTTTTTCGACGATATAGGTAATGGTATAGCTGGGGCAGCCGATGATGTGGCTGATTTTACAGTTGATGCGGCTGACGCTACAGTTGATGCCGCAGGAGATGTTTCTATAGTTATATTTAATGGCTTAACAACAGTAGGTAATCTTGCAAATGGCGAGAAACTAAGAGATAATTGGATTCAAAAAGATAATTAGGCTTAGCGTGTGATTTATTCGCCCAGCACATTGTCATCTAAATAGCCAGCAACTAAAAATAAGGCAAATTTAGCCCCGTTAATTCGGGGTTTTTAGGTGCCAATTTTGGCGTAATCATGGGGAAAATTATGAAAAACAAAAGTATATTAGCAATTATGCTAGTAACAACAATGGGGTTTGTAAATGCAGGGATTTTCGACGATATAGGTAATGGTATAGCTGGAGCAGCCGATGATGTGGCTGATTTTACAGTTAATGCCGCAGAAGATACGGCTGATTTTGTAGTTGAAGTTGCAGAAGACACTGCTGTAGTTATATTTAATGGCGTAACAACAGTAGGTAATGCTATGAATGGAGATGATCTAAGACATAATTGGATTCAAAAAGATAATTAGGCTTAGTGTGTGATTTATTCGCCCAGTATATCGTAATCTAGATAACCAGCAACTAAAACTGGCAAAGCAAGGTTTGATTGGTTTTGTTGTTTTATTTTTGTGAGACTTTTGCATAAGTAGGGATGATTAGCAAAATGACAAGTTTTGCCGACTTGGTGATTTTATGAAATATAGTCATAGCAAAGCTATGGCTGTGTTTTATAAAATTGTCAAGTTGGTGAAAAATGGCGTTTTGATGATTATTCATATTTATGCAAAGGTCTCTCATTGAATTCAGCATTTTCTATATCTTCAAAAACGAAATCACCGTGCCAGTTAAATTGCTGGTTAGCTTTTTGACAGATTGCGATATTTCCATTAATTTGCGTGTATCTTTTTTTTCTATTCTTGAAACTTGTGACGAATTTAACACCTTTTTCTTTTAAATAGTATTTGCTTTCAATGTAATCTTCTAAAAAATCTTGCATTGAATTTTGTAGAGGTATTGGCTCTGGAAAGTCAAAATTAACACTTTTACCTTTAAAACCTATGACAAATATTCTTTGCCTGTGTTGCGGTATACCGTAATCTTTAGAGTTTAATGTTTTATAAAAATATTTATATCCAAGTTCATCAAATGTGGCTTTCATTGTTTCAAAGGTATTGCCTTTATCATGATTTGTGAGTCCTTTTACATTTTCATAAATAAAGACTTTTGGCCGACTCTCTTTTATAACTCTAGCAAAGTCATAAAATAATGTCCCCCTAGTGTCCTTAAAACCCTTTCTTTTTCCAATCATAGAAAAAGATTGACAAGGACTACCACCTACTAACAGATCTATTTTGTTAAGGTATTTTTTACCATCAATATCCTTAACATCGTCATACCATCGTTCATCATCAATTTCATAGTTAGCATAATAACTTTCTTTAACAAATTTATCATTATCACTAGCAAAAACAATTTCATTAGAAATCTTTAATCTCTTTAATGCATATTCAATTGCACTAATACCTGAAAACATTGTCGCCAATCTAATTTTATTTTTTGGATTTTCTAATTCTCTTTCTGTCCAGTGTAAGCCATTGGAAGTTGTTTCGGAAAGAAAATCGTATTGAGGTAAATCTTCTTTTATGGTATTTAGCATAGAATCATTTTACAAACAAACAAGACATGGTTTGCGTAAAATAAAGTTTTTTTATTCAGTGGAGACCTTTGCATAAATAGGAACAATCATCAGAAACCCACTTTTCACCCACTTGGCGATTTTTTAAACCCAGCCTTAGCCCTGCTAGGACAAGGTTTAAAGAAATTACCCATTGGGCAAAAATTGGATTTTGCTAATCATTCCTATTTATGCAAAGGTCTCTTAGATTAGAGAAATAGGTTATAACATAGTAACTTCTGATGTGACATCAAATTCTTTGAATATACGATAATTCATCCCGTGATCAGCATATTTTGTTGTATGATGAATCTCGTTGTTAGTGTTAACGCCAAGACTGTAATAGTTTAATCGGAAATTTTCAAAAATAAACTCTTTTTTCGTGTGAACGGTTCTCAACCAAGCGTCTACCACTAAAACATCCTCATTCCATTCTTCAGGTTTAAATATAGAGGTTGATTGATCACGATTAATCAAGTTGAAAGCATGATTGGCTTGTGGACTTGATATAAGTTCTACCGTCATATCAAGATATTTTTTACTTAATTCACCCAGCATAATCGCAGAACATTCTGCACAATTAGCAACTTTATGTTTGTTAAAGACTAAATCTTTATATTTATCGCTTAAACTAAACTGAATAATGGCACGAATATTAAAAATTGTTCTGCTAGGAATATACTTTTCTACATCATTTCGTAATTTCCCTATCTTTTCCTCTACTTCATTATTACAGGCTCCCGCATCAATAAATCGACTAGAAGATTGCAATGCACCCAGTTTTTTAAAAATATCTAATTGCAAAATTGCTTGTTGCATGACCTTGGTTTTTTCAATTTTTAAATCAAGTGATGCCTCCTCCTTTGTCTTCGTATATTTTTTAAGGTTTAATAGTTCAGCCAATACATTATTCATTCTACTGACAGCCCCTTCCTCTATATTTTTTTGCCCAGCTATCGTCTTAACATGTCCTGTCAAATCTCTATATTTAAGTGGATTATTGCTCACATAAGCATACAAATTTAAACCATCAACCACACCTGCTGAATCGGGACTTATCCATCTTGCTAGCCAAGGGGCTAGGTATCTGGCACCGTAGTAGCATAAACCATTACTATCGTCTCTTTCTTTATCCGTGTAGCGGTAGCGTTTTTGTTGAGCTTGGGTTTTGTCTTTGCTAGCGATGATGGCAGTGCCGCCATAGGGGTAGTAATGTTCGTAACTAAGGGTTTGGGCTTTGTCGTCCAACTCTAAAGTATTGGATTGTAGGTGGCTGGTGAGTTGATAGTGGGTTTGGGTGTTGCTTTCTGTAGTTTCGCTGAGGATGTGGGTGCCAATGTGCAGGGTGGTACTTTGTTGTTTTGCTTGGTTAATTGAGATGTCTAGTGACGGCAGATAGTCTCTTTTGCTTTGTGCTTGGTGGTCAGATTCAACCACAGTGCGGGCTCGATTGCCTTGGTAATCATAAACATAGTGTTCTATGATGTTGGTTTTGTTGGCTTTAGTGAGTTGGTTAAGGGTGTTGTTGTAGTGCCAATCTAGAGTGCCAATGTTGTTAAGGGTTAATAGGTTGCCGTTGGCATCAAAGTCGCTGGTGGATTGCTGAGTTTCAGTGCCACGGTTGTTGTTTGGGTGGATGGCGAGGGTTTGTTGCCATGTGTTGCTGTTTGCTTGGTGTGATAGGGCGGTCAGGTTGTTGCCTATGTCGTAGGTATAAGTTTGCTGATAAAATTCTAGAGTGTTCATAATTATTAGAGCTTTTTTTAATTTAAATATTTATGAGAGATTGTGTCGATAACCTCTTTTTCCAGTATTACGAGACAATGCTCTAAAAACGCTTGCTGCCCATTGATTTGGTAATAAAAGTTTGACTGTATCCTTATTTAGTAGATGAATAGAGTATCTTTGTTCATAGGTCAATTGTGTGTATTTTTTCATGTGTTACTCCTTTTTTTGTCAGATTAAAGAGGGGTTAATATACCCTTTTGATCAACTAACGAGTGTTGCACTTATGATGTGAATTTAAGATATTACTAACGCCAAATACTAACCTTATGAGACCTTTGCATAAATAGGGATGATTGGCAAAATCCAATTTTTGCCCAATTGGTGATTTCTTTAAACCTTGTCCTAGCAGAGCTAAGGTTGGGTTTAAAAAATCGCCAAGTGGGTGAAAAGTGGGTTTTTGATGATTGTTCCTATTTATGCAAAGGTCTCCTTATATGTTGATCCTGATTTTTAAAAAGCACTCAC
>NZ_FQTR01000148.1 GCF_900128535.1 bacterium endosymbiont of Bathymodiolus sp. 5 South
TTGTACGGTAGTCTTGTAGCCCTAAATTGACAATTTTCATATAAAGGCCTTTAAAGTATATAGGCGACCAAAGGATGATCTTGGAGTTCTTTATTGATTAAATCAAGTTGCGATACACTGGTTGCAACGATTCTAACGGTGTATGAAATATAGTTGCCTTTGGTGCTTTTTTTGCTACTAATTCGATGCGGGTGAATCTCACCGGCGTGGCGCTCAATAATAGCGCACATTTCAGTGTGTAAGGCTTGACAGTCTTTGCCCATTACTTTGATAGGGTAATCGCAAGGAAAATTAAAAATGGCTTCTGCGGTAGGTTTTGGATTAAGCTTATTCATATTAAGTAATTTTATCGTCTATTGCTATAAAATAGTGTCAATTTTAGTATTCTCAAATTAATTATGCGTCCACAACAAGTCAGTATTGTTTTAAATCAAGAATTTGAATCCGTGCTTCACGGTCATCACACACCTGTTATGTTATGGGGTGCACCTGGGATTGGAAAATCCCAAATCATCTCTCAAATTGCTACTGGGCACAATGTAAATATGATTGATATTCGCCTGTCGCAAATGGAGCCGAGTGATTTACGCGGCATTCCCTTTAAAAATGGCGAACAAGTAGATTGGGCAATTCCCTCGTTATTGCCCGATGAAAAACGACACGGCAAACAAGGTATTTTATTTTTAGATGAGATTACCTCAGCGCCACCCACGGTTTCTGCTGCAGCTTATCAACTTATTTTAGATCGGCGTTTGGGGGATTATGTGGTGCCAGAAGGTTGGGTAATTTTTGCCGCTGGCAATCGCCAAGGTGATCGTGGTGTCACTTATTCAATGCCAGCACCTTTGGCAAACCGTTTTTCACATTATGAGCTGGATGTCAATTTGGATGATTGGGTGGATTGGGCTTATAAAAATAACATTGATGAGCGACTTATTGGTTTTTTGCGTTATCGTCCTGAGCATTTATTTGAGTTTGACTCTACACACAATCCTGTGGCTTTTCCATCACCAAGAACTTGGGAGTTTACGCATCGTGCCTTACAAAAATTTGATGATAATTTGAATTTGTTTAGAGCCGCTGCTAGCGCCTGTGTGGGCGAAGTGGCAGGTGTTGAAATCGCTACTTTTATTGAGCACTTGGAAGATTTGCCAGATTTGGATGCGATTGTGAATGGCGAGTCCGTTTCAATTCCAGATGCGATTGACTTACAATATGCAATTTGTTCAGCGCTTGTGGGTAGAGCAATCAGCGTTAAAGATAAAGACAACGCCCAACAAGTTTGGGGTAACATTCTAAACTTTGCTCGTGACTTCCCGCAAAAAGAATTGGGTGTCATGTTGGTATCTGATATGCAACGTGCCATCGGTGAAGAAATTTTTGCTATTCCAGAGTTTGCTAATTGGGCAAGCAAAATTGCCGATACCTTGTTTGACTAGTGGATAAATACCCCACATGGAAAGATAACACCATCAAGCCCGAACCAGTTAGAGTCGTTGGCGAAGATGTTGTTCCAACACAGGAAAAATACACGCTTAACACCGAAGCATTAGAGGCAATTAAAGCACGACTCACTAAAGCACGCACGCAATTGATATTGGATAAACCTTTTTTGGGTAATTTGGTGTTGCGCCTGCCTCTAGTGGCAGCGGACTCTTGGTGCAAAACCAGTGCTACTGATGCCAAAAGTTTTTATTATAATCCTGAATTTATTGATTCGCTAAATAACCATCAAATCAAATTTGTTTTAATTCACGAAGCGCTACATTGTGCACTGACACATTTTGCACGACGGGGTAATCGCACCAAGCATAAGTGGGATTTAGCTTGTGACTTTGCCATCAACCCATTGTTAGTCAAAGAGGGTTTTCATCCGCCGATTGATGTGCCGATTTTTCAACAATATTCGGGCATGATTGCCGAAGAAATTTATCCAATGATTGATGACAATCTTAATCAAGAACCAATGGATCAGCACTTATATGATGACCAAGCAAATGATGATTCTAAGCAATCAGATGGTGGTATGCGTGAAGACCAACTACAACAAGATCCCAAGCCTGAAAGTAAGGTAAATGAGGGTAATCAGGGTGCCTCTTCTTTGGCAAAGCAACCGGCTACTTTGCGTCCTGATGAGATTGAAAAACTGGCTAGCGAATGGCAAAAAAACCTTGCTTCAAGCGCGCAACTTGCACAACAAGCAGGTAAACTTGATGGAGAATTTGCTAAATTAATTGATTTCTTTTTACAGCCTCAAGTTTCGTGGCAATCCTTATTAGCACAATATATGTCAGCATTTGCACGAGATGATTTTAGCTATTCTCGCCCATCACGCAGAACAGGCGAGGCAATCCTACCTGCGCTTAAATCCCATCAGATTGACATTATCGTGGCAATTGACACTTCTGGTTCTATTTCTCAAGAAGAAGTAAATGAGTTTGTTTCAGAAGTGAGTGCCATTAAGTCTAATTTGCGTGCCAGCATTACGCTACTTGCTTGTGATGATAAGCTCTCTGAGCACTCACCTTGGTGTTTTGAAGCTTGGGATGAGTTACAATTTCCTGCTGCTTTGGGTGGTGGTAAAGGTACTAATTTTAATCCCGTATTTGACTATATTGATACCCAAGACAGTGCCTGTGATGTAGTTATTTATTTTACTGACGCCAAAGGTGTGTTTCCTAAAGCAGAGCCAAATTATCCAGTGATGTGGCTCATTAAAGGCAAAGAGCAAACACCTTGGGGCACTCGCATACAACTCAATTAGACTTATGCAAGATTTTAGCGTTATTGAATTTGAAGCTTATTTAAAAAACAATCAACCTTTATTGCTAGATGTGCGAGAACAATGGGAGTGGGATAAATGTCATTTTGAAAACTCTAAATTATTGCCGATGGGTCAGATTATGAGTAATATAGAGTCATTAGACAAAACACAAGAAACTGTTATTATTTGCCATCATGGTATTCGTTCTATGCAAGTGGCACGCTATTTTGATGCTATTGGTTTTGAAAAGATTATTAATTTGCGTGGTGGCATTGATGCTTGGGCGAAGAAAATTGATCCTTCTATGCCGTTATATTAATCCCAAAGAATGTGTTAAACGCCTAGTGCGCTTGTTGTACCTGATGTATGTCTATCAATTGAAATCTAACTTTGGTAGTTGGGTGTTGTTGTGCAAGTTTGGCAAAATCTAGCGAAAATACAGTTACAAGCTTTAAGGTGGTATAATAGACCGAGACCTTTGCATAAATAGGGATGATTAGCAAAATCCAATTTTTTCCCAATTGGTGATTTCTTTAAACCTTGTCCTAGCAGGGCTAAGGCTGGGTTTAAAAAATCGCCAAGTGGGTGAAAAGTGGGTTTCTGATGATTGTTCCTATTTATGCAAAGGTCTCAGGCCATAATAACAAAAGAAGTAATCATGCAAACCAAAATTAATAGCGTTGCTATCCGCGCAACAAATGCCACTGGTGCTGGCAAGACCAGCACGCTTAAAATAGGTGATAAAATTATTGTTACCGTTACTCTGAGTGAAACAGTCGTGGTAACTGGAGAGCCCACTTATACTATTAGCATAGGCGGTGTGAATAAAAGTGCCACTTATGTTTCTACTGCTTCTAACGCTAACACCTTAGTGTTTAGTTATACAATAGCCAGCGGTGACATGACAACAACTGGCATCACTGCCACCACAACTGCCTTGTCTTTAAACACTGGCAGTATTAAAGATACTGCAGGCAACGCCATACAGTTAGCCACACCAGCAGTAGCCAGTAGCGCAAACACAATAACTGTTGATGCTAAAGCCCCAAATGCCGTTGATTTAAACTCAGCAACCGATGTACAATCCACCAGCAAAGCACTGTTTACCCGTTCAGAAATTGCAGTAGGCGTTGCCTTTGACGCCGATATTGCAAACACCACTGATACAGATATTAAATCTATTAAAGTGGTATTAGGTGGCGTAGGTTTTAACGCAACTAATGACAAACTGATACTAGATACCGATATTACATTAAGGAGTGATA
>NZ_FQTR01000149.1 GCF_900128535.1 bacterium endosymbiont of Bathymodiolus sp. 5 South
ACTTGTGTAATGCAACATTCACACCATTGCTAATTACCTCTACTTCGCCTATTGCCAATACACCTGGAAGTGATTGTTTAATTAACACAAAACGCTTAGGGAGTATTGGCACAGGTGCTATTTTACGACCAATAAAGTGTGTTGTATCTTTGGCTTTGGCGCTAGCGCTAGTAGAGCTCACAAAATAAGTTTCTTTTCCTACTTTCTTCATTTCACCGTCTTGGTAGAAACCTAGCAATTCAGCGTTAAAGTCGCCTTCATGGAGTAATGTGGCTTGCTCTCTGCCTCGATACACATTGTTTTTGTTTTGTTGTGCTTGGCTCATGTGAAAGTAGCCTTCTAATTTCTTCCAATCTGCATCTGTTGGAATGCGCCAGCCAGATGCGCATATTCCTTGCAATTCTGCCTTGGCTTTAGGCAACTCTGCCTTGGTTTTAGTGTTCATGGCTGCATTCCAATTATAAAACTTGAGACCCTCATTTTCTACATAAACATCTTTAATGGGGGCGACACTTGGATAATGACGGATATTCTCAACAGTCCATAGTTGATCGCCAAACACTTTGGTTTTATACTTGGCAAAACCAACTGACATCTCTTTGTGGTAATCATGGGAATTAACAGTATCTTTGTTTTTGTCAGAGCCATCTTGGTTTTTATCGGAGTCGTCTTGGTTTTTATCAGAGCCGTCTTGATTTTTATTAGAGCCGTCTTGATTTTTATTAGAGCCGTCTTGATTTTTATTAGAGCCGTCTTTGTTTTTGTCGGAGCCGTCTTGGTTTTTGTCGGAGCCGTCTTGGTTTTTGTTATCCTTGTCTTTATTAGCCTTGGATTTTGATAATGAAACACGAGAAAAGCCTATTACTTTATGCGTATCTTCCTTTTCTGTAATACTGCTCTTAATCTTTAATGAGCCAATAAAATTATTACCAATATACAAAGAATTGACAAAAACTCCAGTAAAAACAATGTCTCCTTTAGATTGATTAGGTTGTAATAAAGTGGCATCATAATCCCAAGTCATTCGCCTATCTTTAAATGTTGCATTGTAGACAGGTGTTCCATTGATAAAAATAGATCCATCTGTAACTTTACCACCTATAGATTCAGCTGCGTTTGTTATGTAAATTCTTATTGATTTTTTACCATTGTCGTATGTTAAGTTAGTGAAATATTTTCCAACCCAAAAAAATAAACTGTTAGCTTTTCTTTTTTCAAACTCAGCAGCAACCGTTTTTATCTTGCAAAGGCCACACTTACTGGTTAAAAAGCCTTGAAGCGTTTGAAGATTGTCATCTAATGTTAACGATGTATGTAGATGTTTAACAAAATCTAAAAATAAGGTGGTTTTGCTAAAAACTTCATCTACAAACATTTTGGCAGCTTTTAGTTCGTCAGGATTTTCGCTTGATGTTGTCTTAGAGCTAGGGGTAAGAACAAGAGGCTTTAAGGAACCAGATTGATTAAGGTTGGGATTAGTGAGATTGAACAAAGCACCTGACTGGGTAGAAAAAGTAACAGGTGATATTGCCAGTGTGTTGACACTAAATAATAAGTAAATAAGTAAACCGATTGTTGATACTTTAATTGTTTGCATAATTAATTCCTAATAATAAAACTGTCTTTTGTTAAAAGCACTATTGCAACCTTAAAAAGGTAACAAAGTGTTGGTATTAACGGTTTAATTTTGCCCCCCATAATTGGCAATATTCTTCCTATTTACATGCGCCAAACTCTACATTTTCATATATACTTGGTTCTTCAAATGCACTTGAATTTTCACCTGCACCTATGTTTTCGTCTGCATCTGAATTTTTATATATATCTGTGTCTGAACCTAAATTTTTCGTTATTTCCTTATACCCCCTTGCTGGCAAAGAAGGTCCGCCATCAAGATTGGGGTCGGCAGTTGTATTTTTTAGTAACTCACTTGACTCGATAGTTGTATCCTCGTTGCCTTGTTGTTTAAAACTTTTTAAAACCACTTCTGTTTGTCTAGCTACTTTTGATTTAACTACTTGAGTATAAACAAGCCCGTCGTCATTTGAAGCTCCAGGAATAGGCTGCCTCGGTCTAATATCTATCTTAGCAACACTAATCGCACGCACATAGTCATATTGAGGAACTTGTTGAGGCTCTCCTATAACTCCCCTTGAATTAGCTGATTCCACTGTATTATCTCGCGTGATACCTAATGACTCTTCTAAGCCTATCTGACTATTTGTTAATTCTATACCACCACCATCTTCTGAAACAGGGTTCCTTAATCCTCTGAGTTTATAAATAGAATAACTACCCACTGCACCAGTCGCTATAATAAATATGGAAACAGGTATTGCCCATTCAACTGTTGATAGTGTTATGCCATCTTTTGGTATAACTGGTATAACGCACTGCAACTGCTTTCCTGCTAAATCTGATGGGGTTGTAAAAAAAAAATTTTCACTGCCCTTTTTAGATAATTCCCCCCCAGAAATAGAAGGGCTGAACTCATATCCTGATTGACATTTACAAGTATTAATATCATTTAAATACGAATAAACTGATAATTGGAGTACATATGCGCTTTCGTCATTTACATTAATATAACATTCATGCCCTAGTGCGTTAACACTACTGAGAAGCAGTAAACCTAAAGTGTATGATTTCATTTTTTCTAATTTATAAGTCAAAATAAACTTAACCTTTGTAGAAATAATTGTCTTTCTACTAGATTTGAAATATTATTCTACATAATTTTATGAGGTGAAAACACTTTTTTTTAATTTTTTATCTCATTCGTAAGCATAATCTCAGGATGGTCCTCTTACCACATAGGACTGTCTCTAAATTTGTTGCAGCATTTGATTGCCGTTTATTCTTTCACTGGAAAGAAAAATAACTAAAGTGTCCAGTTCCACCACGTTATTCCAGTTTGAGCATTTGAATCAATAATTCTCAAGCCACTTACAATCGTCATTTTAAGGGTTTGAGTTTTTGCTTGCAAAAAGCTAAAAAATAAAAACTCAAACCCTTAAACTTCCCCCTAAATTAGGGGGGTAGTTGCCGTAACATATTAACTTTTTTTCTACTACAAAAAGGAGAATATATGAAACAGAACTACCACATGAATGCGAATACTAATTCACATTCAAGAGCGATTATACACAGGGCTAAGGCTTCGAATACTACCTTAGCACACCGCTTTGGTGTTAGCACTAAAACCATTGCCAAATAGAAGAGTCGTGATTTTGTTAAAGACAAAACCTCAAGACCAAAGACAATACACTACGCTTTAAATGAGACTGAGCGTGAGATTATTCGAGTAGTACGAACCCTCACTTGGTTAGAACTTGATGACTTAACTGATAGTATTGTTGCCTGCATGCCAAATGCCAATAGGAGTAATGTATATCGCACTTTGGTGTGTTTTGGCATTAACCGAGTGCCACAAGAAAAGAAACAACAAGCCTCTACATTTAAGGAATATGAGCCTGGATATTTACACATTGATGTTACCTATTTACCAAAACTAGCGGGTAAGAAGCAATATTTGTTTGTTGCCATTGATCGTGCTACTAGGGTGCTTTATTTTGAGATTTATGAGAATAAAACCGCTATCAATGCCGTTGAGTTCCTTAATAATTGCAAGGACTTTTATCCCTTTACAATTACGCATATATTAACTGATAATGGCTTAGAGTTTACTGATAAGTTTGTCACTAAAGACAAGCAAGTTAGTGGTAAACACAAATTTGACAAACTCTGTTCACGCAGCGAGATTGAGCATCGATTAACACAGCCTGTAACCCCTAAAACCAATGGCATGGTCGAGCGCGTCAATGGCACGATTAAGAATGCAACAGTTAAGGCGATAACATATCAAAACATTGATGAAATGAAGCAAGATTTGAACAAGTTTTTGATTTTTTATAATTTTAATCGTGGACATGGTGGACTTAGAAAAGAGATTAAGGTAAGGACGCCTTATGAGGCTTTAGAGTATTGGTATAATTTGAAGCCTGATTTGTTTAT
>NZ_FQTR01000150.1 GCF_900128535.1 bacterium endosymbiont of Bathymodiolus sp. 5 South
ACACTGACGCCATAGATTTATCAAAACTGGGCGATAAATCAAAATACACCATTGATTACCTTGGCAATAAAGACGACAACACCCTTACCAGTACTGTAACCAACAAAGATGAAATCTTTGTTGCTGGCGCAGGTAACGACACCCTAACAGGTAACGGTGGTATGGATGTCTTTAACGCAGGTGTAGGCGATGATACGATTATCATCAACGCCAGCAACATCACCGCACTAGAGCAAACTGGTGTAGGTAACCGTGCCCGTGTTGATGGCGGTGGTGGTATTGATGTCCTTCAATTAGAGGGTGCAGATTTAACCCTAGATTTAACCAAGATCAGCGACAGACGCATTCAAGACATTGAAGTTATTGACATTACAGGCTCAGGCGACAATACCCTAAGGCTCAACTTAGATGATTTATTAGATGCTTCTACTAGCACCAATATTCTTAAAGTATTGGGCAATAGTGGTGATAAAGTAAATGCTGCTGGTTTTAGTGATTCAACCATTGATAAAACTGTTAATGGCATCACTTATGATGTTTACACTCATGGCGATGCCAATACAGGTGCTCATGTTGAACTTTGGGTTCAACAGGAGGTTGTATTGTTTTAGGATAGAACAAGATAGGTAATAAGGTTTGATAAAAACCACCCTTTGGGGTGGTTTTTTACTCTCACCCTTGGCAATATAGGGAACAACGGGAATAGATGATTTCTTATAGTGCAATTCCTATATTTTCACCTAACCAAAATCAAAATGATAAAAGTAGCTTACTCCTGTCACCCCAACAATTAGCTCCAGCGGGCAATTTAAATATAAGCATTCATCTAAATATTTTTGACTGCAGCTTGTCAAGCTTAATGGTTTTGTTTATGCTGTTATCGCTTTCCACAGGCGATATTAGCCATATCAATGAGTGGCACAATGTCAACATTAGAGTTAGTCATTAAACACTCACCTAAATCGCAATTAATTAATTTTTTACGCATCTAAATTGTATAATATAACCAAATAAATTTCATAGGATTATAAAGTCTTGTTTATGAATCAAATTAAACAAATGTTTGAACTACAACAAAAACTCAATGATACCACCAATGGCTTGATTTGGACTGAAGGTGCTACCAAAGAAGGGCGACAAATTTCATGGCTTCGCTGCATTTATATGGAGGCTGCTGAGGCGATTGATTCGTTTAATTGGAAGCATTGGAAAAACATTGAAAGCGAGCCAGACTTAGATAACGCTAAAGTTGAACTGGTGGATATTTGGCATTTTATTATGAGTGAAGCCATTCATTTTGGTGACACGCAATTTGCTGAAGCTTACGAAGATATGACACCTGAAAGAGAAATCAACCCAGAGATGACGGTGGAAATTTTAGAAAAAATGCTCGCTGTTGCTGCTAGTGCTAATGTTGATAAATCAAAAAATAGCTTGTATGAAATTACAGGGTTGTTCTTTCAGGCACTGGCAACGATGAGTATGAATGTGTCGGAACTTTATAAGCGCTATCTGGTTAAAAATCAACTTAACACTTTTAGACAAGATCACGGCTATAAAGACGGCACTTATATCAAGTTATGGGGGGGCGTTGAAGACAATGTAGTCGCCTTTAAGATTATGGAAGACTACCCTAATCTCACCCCTGAACAATTTTACAAAAAGTTAGAGGAGGCATACGCACTATGATAAAAAAACTTAAAACAGAAATACAAAAAGTCATTATTGGACAAGAAGATTTGGTTGACCATTTGTTAATTGGGCTGATTGCCGGTGGGCATATTTTGGTTGAAAGCGTGCCAGGGTTGGCAAAAACCACGGCAATTAATACTTTGTCCAAAGCCTTGGGAATCCAGTTTAAACGCATTCAGTTTACGCCAGATTTATTGCCCAGTGACTTAACAGGCGCGCAAATTTATAATCCGAAAACAGGAGAATTTAGCGTTAAAAAAGGGCCGATTTTTACCAATTTATTGCTGGCTGATGAGATCAATCGCGCACCTGCTAAAGTGCAAGCAGCATTATTAGAAGTGATGGCAGAAAGGCAGGTGACTATTGCTGACGAAAGTTTTAAACTTGACCAGCCTTTTTTGGTTATGGCAACCCAAAATCCAGTAGAACAAGAGGGAACTTATCAATTGCCAGAAGCACAACTTGATCGTTTTATGCTTAAAACAGTGCTTGATTACAACACCTTAGAGGAAGAATTGGAAGTGGTTAAGCGAGTTGCTATTAGTGGTTTTGAGCAGGTTGAGCAAGTGGCGGATATAGCGGATATAGCGGATATTCGACAGCAGTTTGAGAAGATTCATGTGGATGATGCGGTGCAAAATTATATGTTAAAAATAATTTTTGCAACTCGTTACCCGCAAGATTATGGCTTGGATTCAATCAAGCATTATATTGAGTTTGGCGCCAGCCCAAGAGCCAGTATTGATTTATACAAAGCCAGTTGTGCCAAGGCGTTAATACGAGGCAATGATTTTGTTACCCCACTCGACATTGCCAGCGTAGTCACGGAAGTACTCCAACATAGAATTGTTTTAAGTTATCAAGCACAAGCTGAAAATATGAGCGTCAAAGCCATTATTAAACAGATACTTGAGGCGATTCAGGTACCCTAAGTTAACCAAGGCTTTTTACTATTATGATGTCAGCACAAGAAATATTGTTGCGTGTTAAAAAGAATGTTTTTACCCAAAAGTCAGCGGAGCATTTGTCAAAAATGCGGGGCGACGGTTTGGATTTTTGCGAAATTCGCCCGTATCAAGCAGGTGATGATATTCGCAAAATAAATTTTTCTGCCAGTGGTAAAACGGGTGAACTGCAAACCAATGTTTTTAACGAGGATAGGCAAATTAATGTGGTCATTTGTGTGATGCTTTCCAGTAGTCTGCATTTTGGCTCTGTGCGTATGAAAAACGAGTTAATTGCTGAGATTGTTGCACATTTAGCGTATTCTTCAATACAACAAAAAAACCAAACAAAATTGGTATTTTTCTTCAATAACGAAAAGCAAATCTTTCAACTGGGTAATATGGGTAGTTTGCTGGTGGCTACTGAAACATTGCTAAATTTTGACTTGTTAAAAACACAAATAAGCGCTGAGACATTGAGTGCCTACTTGGTTCAGCAAGCAAAATCATTGGTTTTTGTGATTGGTGATTTTTACCAGTCCAGTGATTACAGTATGATCGCGCATAAAAATCAAATAAATGCAATCATCGTGCGTGACCCACTGGAAGAGTTGCCAATTTTTGGCACAGAATTAAGTTTGAAAAATGCACAAAATAACAGCAGCATTGAAGTAGATTTTGACAAAAAATTAGCAAAAAAATACCAATCTAAATTAAAAATTGAGGACGATAAGCGTTATTTGCATTTTGCCCAACATAAAATCAATGCGGGTAAAATTTATACTAACGATGATGTTTTTGTTAAACTTTCGCAAATTTTGAAGTGAAGGGAGGGCGCTTAAAGCAATAATTATGGATACTTTAAAAGACATTAAGCCACTGGTTGTTATTGCAGATAATTCCTTTATTTATCTACTGGTTTTATTGTTTGTTGTCTTGTTGGTAGTGTTGCTTGCAGGGTATTTTGGTTGGAAAAAATTTCAATTAAAACGCCGTAATGATCAAAAAAGAAGTGCACTAAAAATACTTAAAAATCTTGATTTTAACGACAGCAAAGCCACCGCTTATACATTCAGTCGTTACGCCAGTGTGTTGGTGAATGATGATAATATAGCGAATTTTGAGAAAATTAATACGGCATTGTTAGCCTATAAATATAAAGAAAAAGTTGAGCAATTAGAGCAAGGTTTAATTGGAAAAATCAAGGAGTTTCTTTGTGTTTAGTTTTGAATATCCCTATGTATTGGCACTCATTATTGCTGTATTCGCTTGTTTGTTTTTTTGCCAAGAGAAAAAATTATCTATTTATTTTCCATACAGTGAAAACTTAAAAACCCTTGTAAAGTCTAAGCAATTGTTGCGCAACA
>NZ_FQTR01000151.1 GCF_900128535.1 bacterium endosymbiont of Bathymodiolus sp. 5 South
AACCCACTTTTCACCCACTTGGCGATTTTTTAAACCCAGCCTTAGCCCTGCTAGGACAAGGTTTAAAGAAATCACCAATTGGGCAAAAATTGGATTTTGCTAATCATCCCTATTTATGCAAAGGTCTCTCATCAAGATTAAACCTATCAGCAAAATCTATTTTATTTATTACGGTTTTTGTTATCTGATTGTATCTATAAGTGTCATATTTATCAAATGAACGCTTTAAAAATTTAATATAATTGTAAAATTTTGAATATTCCCGACTATTTTCATCACCTATTGTCGATAATTCTTCTTCTTTTTGTTTAATTAAATCATTTAACTGGTCGTCACTAAGTGTCGTAGCATCAATAATTGCACTTATACGAGTCTCAAACATCTCTAATCCTCTATCTTGCAACTCCTCATCTTTTATAGTTACTATTAATGCTTTAATTGTCTTTTTGTCCTCTTCTTTTCCATTTATTAAGCCGAGGTATAAATTATTATCATAAGATTTTAAGGACTCAAACAATGCTAATACTAAAAAGTGTTCGAAGAATATTCTATGCTGAATGACTCTAAAAATAATTCGTAATTTGGTGAAAATTTGCTCTACTTGTCTTAATGATAGCTTAAAGCTAGCAGCAAATGTTTTCATTGCAAATAAATAACCGTAACCTTCATTTACCCCATTAGTAGATATTTCTTTATTTTCAAGAATATTGTTTAACTCAAATTTTTGACACAAAACATCACAAAACTTATCAATACTAGGATTTTTTAAATCAAATTCAAGATCTATAAACCGCCTTAAGTAATTATTGGTGTCTATATTGCCATATTGAGACTGAATAGATTTTGCTAAATTTTTTTTATCAATGGATAACACGAAAATCAAGCGTTTAATGCCAAATATATGCTTAATTCTCTCTAGACATTCTATGGCATAAAGCGGCCTGCATCGGTCTAATTCATCGATAAAAACAATAAAAGGCTGACCCTTATCTATTTTCTTTAATATCTTGGCAATAGAGTTTTTAAACTTCTCTAAAGTTGTTTTTTCCTTTTGATAATTGTCAATAAGTGCGGTAGTAGAATTTTCTACAAAATCGCTTACCATTTTTGCAACAGTCTCATCCCCAATAACTTTTCCTGCCACTCCTTTCAATATTAATGGCAAGCTATTTCTAATAATTTTGCCACCTGTTTTTTTAACATCCTCAAAATTGTTTTTTAATTCATTATGGTTTTCTTCAATATAAGCCTTCAACTCCCCTAATATTGCAATTAGTGGATCGCTGGTAAAATCATCCTCCCACGCACTGAAGTAAATACTCTTTACTTTATACGATTCTTTTAGATGAGCCTGCCATAATTTTATAAAAGTGGTTTTTCCTGCACCCCAATCAGCATTAACACTGAAAACAAAAGGCTGGATATCAGAAACAATTAAATTGGATAAATCCTCTATAGTCCCTTTTCTGTCTAATAAGTCATTTTTAAATATATCGTGATCTGGTATTTTTATTGGTTTATTGATAGTTATCATAATTTGGTTTTTTTATTGTGTAATGGCTTTATATAAGTATGTTAATTAATGAATTCAAGCGATAAAACACTTTAAAGGGTGGTTTAATTAAATGAGACCTTTGCATAAATATGAATAATCATCAAAACGCTATTTTTCACCAACTTGACAATTTTATGAAACACAGCCATACGCTTTGCTATGACTATATTTCATAAAATCACCAAGTTGGCAAAACTTGTCATTTTGCTAATCATCCCTACTTATGCAAAAGTCTCTAATGATTTCTGCTCTCAAAATTTATAACTAATCTCAAAATAATTCGCACTACTCTCATTAATGGAATTTGGTTTTTTCAAATTCTTAGCCGCTGTTAATTTAACAACAATATCTTTATTTTTAATCTCAATTGAAACACCAGCACCTGATAAGGTTTGGTAATCCGATGAGTTTGGATAAACACGACCATAGTCAAAAAATATTGTGCCTGTTATTTGACTGTTATCATTTGCTTCACCCAGCCATTGATTTAAGTTAGTTGATAAACTATTTTGAATATAAAACCCTGATTTTGCGGCTATTGACTCATCTTTAAAACCTCTAACACTGCCCTGCCCACCAATACTAAAACTTTGTGCGGCGAACAATTCATCTTCACTGATTTGCATACTTAAGCTGCTCATAAAATTAAATCGCTTTTTGTTTAATTCTAAAGGCGTTGCATAATAACCATAGAATTTGAATAAACTAAATTGCGCTTTAAGATCTAGCCCAGATTCATCATCATTTAGTGCGTCAAAGGCATCAATGCCTCTACTGATACTTGGGTTTAAATACAGCGTTGATTTATCACTCAGTTGAAAACTGTGCTCATATCCTAAAGACAAAACACTGAGTTTTCTAGAACTAACTTCACTTTTAGTTATAGTACCTCGCACCTTCGAATAACTTTTTTCGTCACTTAAACTTAACCCTATCTTGATTTTGCTATCTTGCTTATTAGTCTTGTTTAGAGATTTTGTTAGATAAAAGTTTTTGGTTGTACTATTACCAAATAAATGAAAAATACCGTCTGTTGTTAACGCTTGACTGGTGACATAATCGATTTTGGTTGCATTGTAGTTAAGTAAGTAATCTCTATATGGAAAAGACACATCTAGGGTGTAAGTGTTTGAGCCTTTAACGCCATCTTCTGCTGCTACTGGAAAAGCATAATTAAGCGACCACTTAGACAGTGGAATCAAAAAATCATCCCAATCTGCATTCAGTTTTACCATCTCCACACCTGTTAACTTTGAACCTGAATTATCCAAAGTAATACTAAATGGCTGGTAATCTTGTTTGTTGTCATCGATAACAATCTCGGAGTAGTATGGTTTTTTGCCAGGCTTAATGCCGAAATTTACTTGATGAGAGTTTAGTCGATTGATATGATTAATACGCTTATTGACATCATTAATATTCAAAGGTTTATCAATTAAATCATCAAAAATTAACTGTTTTGCAAAGGCAGTATTATCAATAATTTGTGAGTTAAAGTTGATTGAATCTGTAAAGCCTGTTTTAATACTAATATCTAAGATGCCTTGTTGAAGCTTGGTTTGTGGAACGCTAAGCCCGACTTTGGTGCTAACAAAGCCATTATCCTGATAGATATTTTGCAACTTTTTAATCAACTGATGAATTTGCTCTACACCAAGGCATTTACCTTGGTGCTCTTGTTTAAAGTCATTAACTAATTGCGTGTCTATTAAATTTTGTTTTGAGGTGTTGATTTGTTTAATGTTGATGCATTTTCTTAAACCAGCAATATAGGGTTTAACCTCCTGCCTTGGCATTACTTGCTGCTTTGTTTTGAGTTTAAAACGCTCTTTTAAAGATTTTTCAAGTTCTAACTGCCGCCTATCTTGCGCTTGCTTTCTTTGAATGTCATCATTAATGTCAGCCATAACAATAAGACTGGTGAATAAATTCAATAATATAAAAACAATTTTTAATTTTTTAATCATTTGCCCCCAAATAACTCTTTTCAATGTAAATAGCAATAAAACTGCTATACACTTTTGCAGCATCAACCAATCTGCAAAATTTAAACCGGTATTTTACCCTCCCCAATGAGATTTTTTAGGGTTAAAATAAAGCGTATTTTTAAAAAACCAACCTAAAATAATATTTATGCTCACCCTTAAAAAATCACTCACCCTGTTTTTAATATTCAGCCACCTAAACGCTTTTGTATTAGGTGGCGTAAGTAATGTGTACGCCGCCAATCAAGTTGTAGATACCACCAAAAGTCCAACCACATTTATCGACACCACAGCAAACGGGGTAGATTTAATCAACATTGCAAACCCTAACTCTGTCGGGGTATCAGTTAACCATTACAACAAGTTTAATGTCGGCAATCAAGGGGCAATACTTAACAATTCAAAAGTCATGGGCACATCAC
>NZ_FQTR01000152.1 GCF_900128535.1 bacterium endosymbiont of Bathymodiolus sp. 5 South
GGGTACTAAAACGCTTTACAGTTGGCACGATGGCGGTATTGTTTCTATAACTAAAAGTGCCAAAACTACAGCCGACAACCTTAATAATCCATTGATCAATCTTAATGAAGAAATACAAAGATTGAAAGAGTTGCTTAAATTCACATCTAAAAAGCAAAGTAAGCATTATGATCTTTTATCTGACACTCTTGATGTTTTTCGTATTTTTCATGTAGTACGAGAAGATGAATTGGACCTCTATCATTCTGAATTAAAGAAATTAAAGTTGGATTTTGATGAACATTTAAGCAGCAACCCAAATTCAGAAATTATAGGAGAATTAAACAGAATAAACATTGTTCTGCAAGGTTTTATCACTAACATTGAAGCTGAAAATTTGAGAAGAACAGAGCGCTCCGTGCTACTTGCACGTGAAAAATATGAAGTAGACAAAGTTCTGGAAATTGACGATAAAGTTAAAGAATTAAAGAAGACGCATGAGCGGTTCTTGGATCTTGCAAGTCGCAGCGTTGAAGTGCGTAAACAATTAGAACACGATATATCAGCTATAGAGCGTGAGATTCGAGTGGCCAAGGAGTCTCAAGTTAAACTTGAAAAATGGGATATAAGCACCATAAGCCACATAAGCAACATAAGTCAAAACAGCATTACAGATCCATTTGTAGGATACAAACGCCAAATTATTATGACAACAGAAAATGACCCCGAGCTATTTCAAGATCAGTCAGAACTGGCAGGAAAATATCCAGACAATACAACCATTGTCTATATGGATAAAAATGGTAATTACAAAGTTGTATATGGACTTAAATTAGATCAAATATCAAAAGGCGATCTTAAGGTTTTGATCAATGCACATGGTGAATCAAGAGAAATTGAGAACAGAAGCATTGAGGAAATTGCCGAACATATCAGTATTATAGATCGGGCTGCTGGTGAGGATTCTAATGTGAGGAAAGTTAGTTTGGCTTCCTGTAGTTTAGGGGGCGGTTATGTAGAAAGACTTCTACCTGAATTGCGAAAAAAAGGGGTAGGTAACACCAAAGTAAGTGTCAGACTTGCTGATGTGTTAATTCTTCCAGACGGTAGAAAGATGATAATGGATTCAGAAGAAGGTATTTCTGGAAAATATCGCTCCAGCGCCCTTAAAAAAACTTACGCATTCAATGAAAAAGGTGAAATAATCCTTGTGGATTCTTATACAGACGAGCATTACGATGTTAGTCTTTCTATTGATAAAGATGGCAGTCCAAAAATAGAACGCATTTACGGCAATCAACGCCTTAGTGAATTAAAAGGTGCGTTAAAAGTTTTTGTTAAAGCCGAAGGTTGGGATGAAACTGAAAAAATGTTGCATCAGTTTAAAGATATACTACCTTCAGGTGCCTCCATAGCACATCTCAATATTAAAACACCAAAAGATAACGACTGGTTCGCTCAGGGTAATGCGTTGCAACAAACGCAAAATTTAGATAATTTTGGTGGACGCCTTAATGCAAGTGTTGTGGTGCACTCTGACTCTGAAGACGCTCAAGTATCGGTAGCTACTCGTGAGAGAAATTCTAGAGTAAGAATAGTCAAGGGCGATATGTACTTTGTTAAAGAGTCCGGTATGACAAAAAATGTAATACGAATTACAGAATTCGGAGGGTTAGACTTAAATCAACAATACTTAGAATTTCGAGGTGATAATTTTGATGCTGACATTCGTGTTCATATTTTGCATAAGGGTATAGAGCGGGTTCCTATGATAAGAAAGACTGTGGAAAACTTAGACAATATATTTCAAGTTACCCAGCAACCTATTGCAGATATAGTCATTATGGTGCCTACTGCAAAAAATCTTAGTCATTATCTAGAACTGGTTAAAGCGCTGTCTGACAAATATAAAGTTACCATTACAGTGCATAAAGAAATAGGAAAGAATAAATCCGTAGAATGGCTATCAAAAACACCTCAAGACTCAAATGTGATTGTGCGTACTTCTCCACACCTAGCCGAAACCCAACCCCACAACGACCAAAAACTCCAAGACTGGGACACCCCAAACCAAGAACAAATCAACAAACTAAAAGCAGAATCCCAAAAAACCAAGCCCCAACTAGCCAACCACGACCACCAGGTCTTAATCCAAACCGAACCCGATGACAATATCAAAGACAGTGCCCTCAAGCTTGCCCTTAAACACCCAGCACAAACCACCATCGTACAAATGCAAAAAGATGGCACTTACCGAGTGGTTTACGGCACTGACCTTGATAAAATAACAGGCAGAGTTAAACTATCCGTCGTGGGTTACGGCAGAAAAACACAAGAGGGAGGCGACACACTGGGCGGTAGAAGTGCTACTGAGTTAAGCGCAAATATCACCAAACTCAATCAAGCATTAACAGGTGATGCTGACATACGGCGTATTAGTCTTGTCGGTTGCAATATAGATTCAGACAATCCTACCGATAATAGCGAGAGTCAATACGGCAGGAAAATGCTTGAAAAACTCAGTCAATCAAATATCAAAGTCCCCGTTGTTGTTAGAAGTAATTATGTGGCTGTTGACGAACACGGTAGAAAAATAACTTCAAGCACAGGTGCAGGCGACTGGATACACAAAGACAGTGCCGCCAAAACTATTTACAGTCTTGGTGCAACTGGCGCTGTGATTAGCAGGGTTTATAACAATGAAGGCACCCTGATTAAATATAACGGTAGAAACCTAGGTGAAGATTTAGACAATGACATAAGCTCACAAGATACAAGCAATCAACAGGAAGCAAGTGACAAGCAAAAGCCAATAGATGTAGAAAAAACCAAACAAAAGTTAGTTGATATTGATAAGCAGCAAACTAACTTTGCTAAGTCAGTTAACCAAGAAAAACTTAAGGCCAACACAAACAACACAAGCAACACAAGCAACACAAGCAACACAAACAACACAAATAAGAAAAAGTTTACCCCCCCTGCTTTTAACATTCAAATCGATGTCGGTGATGGAGACCACATTGCTTTCTTTGGCGGCTCTACTAATGTAGATGTCAAAGTTGGCAATGGTGCACACTACACACTTATGTATGGAGATAACAATATTTTAGTGAGTGTTGGTCATGCAGGAGACACCAATCGCTTTATTGAAATAGGAGGTTATCGCGCATTAGAAGGTGTGCAAATTTTAATAGGCACTAAAAATGTGGTGGTTAATTACGGTGTCAGGAATGACTTTATTATTGCAACCGACCCTTCTTTCCCCATGATTCCATTTGTTAATCCTTTTGATGGATCAGCCAATATTTTAGGCTCCTTACAAGATATGGCAGATATGAGTAACGCTGAGCAAAATATCCTATGGAGTTGGAAGAAAACCAAAAAGTTTGCAAAGGATATGAGTTCGTTAGATACGAATAGTGACACCAACTATAAGAAGATTTTAAACCGTGGTGGACAAAACAAAGTATCCGACAGAGGGTTGAAATACGATATAGAGGCGACGCTCAATAAGAAAGCTACTACCTTTATGCAACGAGAAAGCATACGCCAACAAGCCAATCAAAGCTTCAAAGAGAAACTTAGTAACTTTAGCTTAAACCTTACAATTGGCGGACAAGGATCTGACATTCTTATTGGTAATGGCAATTTTAGTTTTATGTTTGGCGATACCTTCTCTTCTGTTTTAGACACAACAGTTGCTTCATTATTTGGCATTATGCAGCAAGGGTACACCTCAGACGGACAACCCAAAACCACTTTTACCTACACACCAAGCAATGTAAAAACAAAACTTATCAACGGCATTCTCAATGAAATGGCAGCAAAAGCAGAAGACACCACCTTTGGCGATATATTAGGCTATCAATACATCGATTCTGGTGAATTCTACAAAACCAAGACATCAACCCCTGATTTATCAATGTCAGATATATTAAAAGAG
>NZ_FQTR01000153.1 GCF_900128535.1 bacterium endosymbiont of Bathymodiolus sp. 5 South
AGCCACTATGATCACCCGCTGATTCGCCAATGATAATAAAACCACCAATACCAGTGGCAATGTCTGATAATTCAATGGTATTGGTATTGTCTTTTTTGCCGAACACAACATATGATTTACCTGTGCGTGATTTACCGCTTGGATCGGCAGCATGAGCGCCTACAATTAAATCATCTAAGCCATCGCCATTGACATCACCTGCACTGGAAACTGAGTAACCATTACGATCACCCGCTGACTCGCCATTAATAACAAAGCCACCTGTACCAGCGGCAATGGCTGATAAATTAATAGCGGTATTGTCTTGTTTGCCAAATATAACATACGATTTACCTGCACCTGATTTAGCACCATAAGCACCCACAATCAAATCATCTAAACCATCACCGTTGACATCACCTGCACTGGAAACTGCATAGCCACTATGATCACCCGCTGACTCACCCTTGATAACAAAGCCACCTTTACCAGTGGCAATGGCTGATAATTCAATAGGATAGGTGTCTTGTTTGCCAAACACAACATACGATTTACCTGCTTTTTTCTCACCGCTTGGATTGGCGTGATGTGCACCAATAATTAAATCATCTAAGCCATCGCCATTGACATCACCTGCGCTGGATACTGAAAATCCACTATAATCATGCCTTGACTCGCCTTTTATAACAAAGCCGACTGTATTTTTGCCAGCAGCAATGACTGATAAATTAATAGCAGCGGTGTCTTGTTTGCCGAACACGACATACGATTTACCAGCGTTATGTGCACCAATAATTAAATCATCTAAGCCGTCGCCATTGACATCACCTGCACTGGAGACTGAGAATCTACTATGATTACGCATTGACTCGCCACTGATAACAAAGCCACCTGTGCCAGTAGCAATGGCTGATAATTCAATGGCAGCGGTGTCTTGTTTGCCGAACACGACATACGATTTAGCTTCCTTAGTACCCACAATTAAATCATCTAAGCCATCGCCATTGACATCACCTGCACTGGAGACTGAATGTCCACTAAAATCACCCGCTGACTCGCCATTGATAACAAAGCCACCTGTGCCAGTAGCAATGGCTGATAATTCAATGGGATCGGTGCCTTGTTTGCCGAACACAACATACGATTTACCTGCTTTTGGTTTGCCACCTGGATTGGCAGTATAAGCACCCACAATTAAATCATCTAAGCCATCGCCATTGACATCACCTGCACTGGAGACTGAACGACCACTATGATCATGTGTTGACTCACCATTGATAACAAAGCCACGCTGAGCCACCGTTAATATTACATCTTTTTGAACCCAGATCTCGGCATTAGCACCTGTACTGGCGTTACTATGAGTGTAAACAGAATAAGTGACACCATTAACAGTTTTCTCAGTTGTTAAATAGTCAAAGTCAATAACTATCACTTTGTCGCCACTATTGCCCAATACTTTAAGAATATTGGTGCTAGTAGAGGTGTGTAATAAATCATCTAAGTTGAGCTTTAGGGTGTTGTTGCCTGAGCCTGTAATGTCAATAACTTCAATGTCTTGGATGCGTCTGTCACTGATCTTAGTTAGATCTAGAGTTAAACCTGCACCCTCAAGTTTAAGGGTGTCAATACCACCACCACCATCAACACGGGCACGGTTGCCTGCGCCGGTTTTTTCTAGTGCGGCGATGTTGCTGGCGTTGATGATAATTGAATACATCCATACCACCGTTGCCCGTTAGGATGTCGTTGCCTGCACCAGCAACAAAGATTTCATCTTTAGTGGTGCCAGTAAGAATATTGTCATTTTTATCGCCGAGGTAATCAATGGTGTATTTTGACTTATCACCCAATTTTGATAAATCTATGGCATTAGTGTCGGTTTTGCCGAAGATGACATAGGATTTACCTGCGCTTGTCCTGCCGCTCGGATCGGCATTCCAAGCACCCACAATTAAATCATCTAAGCCATCACCGTTGACATCACCTGCGCTGGAGACTGAGTGGCCACTATAATCACCCGCTGATTCGCCAATGATAACAAAACCACCAATACCAGCGGCAATGTCTGATAATTCAATGGCATTGGTATTGTCTTTTTTGCCGAACACAACATATGATTTACCCTGGTGTGATTTACCGCTTGAATCGTCAGAACCATAAGCACCCACAATTAAATCATCTAATCCATCACCGTTAACATCACCTGCGTTGGAGACCGAGCAACCACTATAATCACGCGCTGACTCGCCATTGATAACAAAGCCACCTGCGCCAGCGGCAATGGCTGACAATTCAATGGCATCAGTGTTGTCTTTTTTGCCAAATACAACATACGATTTACCTGCATGTGATTGACCGCTTGGATCGGCTTGCCTAGCACCTATAATTAAATCATCTAAGCCATCACCGTTAACATCACCTGCGCTGGAGACTGAGTAGCCACTATAATCACGCACTGACTCGCCATTGATAACAAAGCCACCTTTGCCAGCAACAATGTCTGACAATTCAATGGCATCGGTGTTGTCTTTTTTGCCGAATACAACATACGATTTACCTGCTTTTGATTTATCGTTTGGATTGGCTTCATAAACACCTATAATTAAATCATCTAAGCCATCGCCATTGATATCGCCTGCGCTGGAGATTAGATGACCTCTATAGTCATTCCATGGCTCGCCCTTGATAACAAAGCCATCTGTGCTTGTGCCAGCAGCAATGGCTGGTAAATTAATGGCATTAGTGTCTTGTTTGCCAAACAAGACATATGATTTACCTATGTCACGTGCACTAATAATTAAATCATCTAAGCCATCACCATTGACATCGCCCGCACTGGAGACTAAGTGGCTACTCCAAAAACTCCCTGGCTCGCCCTTGATAACAAAGCCACCTGCGCCAATAATGCTTGATAAATTAATGGCATCGGTGTCTTGTTTGCCGAATACAACATACGATTCACCTGCGTTTGATTTATCGTTTGGATTGGTGCTATAAGCACCGATAATTAAATCATCTAAACCATCACCATTGACATCACCTGCGCTGGAGACTGAGCGACCACTATAATTACGCACTGACTTGCCATTAATAACAAAGCCACCTTTGCCAGCAACAATGTCTGATAAATTAATGGCATCGGTGTCCTGTTTACCGAACACGATATAGGATTTACCTGCAGATGATTTACCACTTGGATCGGCACCATAAGCACCGATAATTAAATCATCTAAGCCATCGCCGTTAACATCGCCTGCGTTGGAGACCGAGTAGCCACTATGATCACGCGCTGACTCGCCCTTGATAACAAAGCCACGCTGAGCCCCCATTAATGTGACACCTTTTTGAACCCAAAGCTCGGCATTAGCACCTGCATTAGCGTCACTATGAGTGTAAACATCATAAGTGACGCCATTAACAGTTTTCTTGGTTACTAAACCATTAAAGCCAGTGACAATGACTTCATCACCACTATTGCCCAATACTTTAAGAATATTGGTACTAGTAGAGGCGTGTAATAAATCATCTAAGTTGAGCTGTAGGGTGTTGTTACCTGAGCCTGTAATATCAATAACTTCAATGTCTTGGATGCGTCTGTCACTGATTTTAGTTAGATCTAGAGTTAAACCTGCACCCTCAAGTTTAAGGGTGTCAATACCACCACCACCATCAACACGAGTGCGGTTGCCTGTGCCGGTTTTTTCTAGTGCAGTGATATTACTGGCGTTAATAATGATGTTGTCGTTGCCTAAACCTGCATTGAATACATCCATACCACCGTTGCCCGTTAGGATGTCGTTGCCTGCACCAGCAACAAAGATTTCATCTTTAGTAGTGCCAGTAAGAATATTGGCATTTTTATCGCCGAGGTAATCAATGGTGTATTTTGACTTATCACCCAGTTTTGATAGATCTATGGCGCCAGTG
>NZ_FQTR01000154.1 GCF_900128535.1 bacterium endosymbiont of Bathymodiolus sp. 5 South
CAGGCAGTTTTGAACAAACTTCAAAGGTTCTGAGCGATTTTAAAGGGCAATTGCCCGTTGACGCTTCAATGAAACAGATCAGTATAAAACTGGGTGAAGGTGAGTCCGATTGGTATGCTCAGCATGATGCACATTCTTATGCGGGTCTTATGAATACACTCAGCCGTCAAACCGATGCAGATGTTTTATCTTATAGTATTTCTGGGCCTAATCGAGGTTCATTTTCTTATTATTATAAAGACAACGATCGCACCCATGTCGGCGGAACAACAGGAACGGACGGCAGAAGGTATGCTTATAAATTTTATGATGAAAAGTTTTCAAGCATTCAATCTGACTACATAAAAGGCGATACAGATGTCGTTTATTCTCTTTCAAAAACCCTTGAGCCGAAGACCCCTAAAATTTTTATGATGACAGATGAATACTCTCTACAAGATCTGTTAGAGCAATTCAAAGGGGCAATGGAGATGAGTAGCACCCCTGTTTCTGAAATACAAATCATTACAGAAAACAACGCAATCAGTGTTAGTGAATACAAAAGTATGATGAAATTTTTATCCACAGAATTAGGTGTTAAAGTTAAGGCATTTGAAACTCTTAGATCAGCCCACCCATGGTTATCAATCAACCACGCAGATTCCCAAGTAACGCTAGATATAGATGCTAGACACCTAGCCGAAACTCAACCCCACAACGACAAAAAACTCCAAGACTGGGACACCCCAAGCCAAGAACAAATCGATAAACTAAAGGCAGAATCCCAAAAAACCAAGCCTCAATTAGCCAATCACGACTATCAGGTAATCATCCAGACCGAATCTGATGACGACGCCAAAGACAGCTCTCTTAAACTCGCCCTAAAACACCCAGCACAAACCACCATTGTGCAAATGGACAAAGACGGCGCTTACCGAGTGGTTTATGGCACTGAACTTGATAAAATAACAGGCAAAGTTAAACTATCCGTCGTGGGTTACGGCAGAAAAACAGAACAGGGCGGTGACACACTAGGCGGCAGAAGTGCTACTGAGTTAAGTGAAAACATCACCAAACTTAATCAAGCATTAACAAACGGCGTGATCCTGCAACACATTAGTTTGGTAGGCTGTAATCTAGCCTCAAACAACCTAACCGATGATAGCACCAGCGCCTATGGTGCAGAAATGCTACAAAAACTCAAAGGCATCGGTGTTAGTAGCGCTAGTGCCAGAAGCGATTATGTTGCCATCGGCCCAGATGGCAAAAAACTTACCTCAAGCACTGGTGCAAACCCATGGAGGCATAAAGATGGCAAGGTTAAAACACATTATAGTTTTAATAAAATCACAGGCAAAGTAGACAGCCGAGTTTACGACGGTGAGGGCACTTTAGTAAGATACAACGGCACACACTTAAGCAACAACAACTCACAATACCAAATCAATATAGCCCTACAATTGTCAGATAATGAAACCGTTAGAAATGCCACAAACGCCCTGACTAGAAAACACCCGGGCAATAGTTATATTGCCAAAATAGACGACAACGGCAACTTGGCAGTATACGACTTAAGCGGCAACGAAGTCAGTCTTAATGTTGATGGCAAATATCGTATTAATGTAGTGGCTCACGGATCTGAAATGGAGGCAATCGGCACTGAAAAACTTGCCACCTATGTTACCGACTTACAAGAAAAACTCAAAATAAAACAAACAGCGCAAGGTCGTATTGCCTTGGTAGGTTGTGAAACAGACAGACCTTCCTCAGGTGGCACTTCAGCTGCAATTACCTCTTTAGCACAATCAGTCGCAAAACGATTGTATGACAGTGGAAATGGCACCATCAACGCCGAAGTAACCGGCAGAACAACACAAATAGAAGTCAATGCTGATGGCACCAAAACCATGCTAACAGGAGGCACTAAGACGATTTATAGTTGGGATGCAGATAAAGGGGAAATTACTCAAAAAACTGAAACGGTTAAAAGCCACAGTGAAGTGTTAAAGAACCCATTAATCAATCTTAATGAAGAAATCCAAAGATTGGAAGAGTTGCTTAAGAGTGAAAAATTCACCTCTAGAAAGAAAAGCTATGATTTTTATTTTTTATCTGAATCTCTTCGTATTTTTCGTGAAATACGAGAAAATGAATTGAGCTCCTATGCCTCTGAACTAGAGGAATTAAAGTTGGATCTTGGAGGGTATTTAAGAGAAAACCAAAGTTCAGAGATTGCAGGAGAATTAAACAGGATAGACGCTGTTGTGCAAGATTTTATTACTGATATTGAAGTTCAAAATTTAAGAAAAGCACAAGAGTCTGTTCCATTTGCACGCGAAAAATACGAAGCAGACAAAGTGCTGGAAGTTAGCGATAAAGTTAGCGAATTAAAGAAGACGCATAAATGGTTCTTGGATCTTGCAAGTCACAGCCCTGTCATGCGTGAACAATTAGAACACGATATATCGACTATAAAACATGAAATTCAAGTGGCTGAGGCGTCTGAAGCTAAACTTGGACAATTGAAGGTAGTGAACATAAGGCAGGATGACACTACAGATCCATTTTTGGGATACGTACGCCAAATTATTATAACAACAGAAGATGACCCAGGCTTAATTCAACTTGAGTTACGACTGGCAACAAAATATCCAAACAATACCACTATTGTCCGTATGGATAAAAATGGTAATTACAAAGTTGTATACGGACTTAAATTAGATCGAATACCAAAAGGTGATATTAAGGTTATGATTAATGCACATGGTAGTTCAAGAGGTATTAGCAACAGAAGCATTGATGAAATTGCCGAACATATTAGTATTATAGGTCGGGCTACTGGTGAGGATTCTGGCGTGAAGAAAGTCAGTTTGGTTACCTGTAGCTTAGGGGAGAAATATGCAATAAAGCTTCTACCTAAGTTACGAGAACAAGGAATAAGTGATGCTAAAGTAAGTGTCAGACTTTTTCCTGTAATGGTTCTTTTGGATGGCAGAAAAATTATAATGGATTCAGAAGAAGGTTCTTCTGGAAAATATCGCTCCAGCGCCCTTAAAAAAACTTTCGCCTTCAATGAAAAAGGCGAAATAGTCCCTGTGGATTCTTATACAGACGAGCACTACGATGTTACTCTCTCAGTTGGAGATGATGGAAAACCAAAAATAGAACGCATTTATGGCAATAAACGCCTGAGTGAATTACAAGGTCCGTTAAAAGTTTTTGTTAAAGCTGAAAGTTTTGGTGAGACTGATAAAATGTTGCGCCAGTTTAACGAAACACTGCCTTCAGGTGCCTCTATATCACATCTCAACATTAAAACACCAGAAGATCATGACTGGTTTGCTCAGGGTAATGTATTACAACAAACGCAAAATTTAGATAGTTTTGGTGGATACCTTAATGCAAGTGTCGTGGTGCACTCTGCTGACCCTGAAGACGCTCAAGTATCGATAGTTACTCGCAATAGAAATTCTGAGATAAAGATAATCAAGGGTGAGGTATGTTTTACTAAAGAGCCCAGTATGGCAAAAAATGTAATAGAACTTGAAGAATATGGACAATTATCATTAGACCAGCAACACATATCATTCCGAGGTGATGATTTTGATGCTAATATTCATGTCAAAATTTTGCATACAGAGGATATAGATCATACTCCTACGATAAGAGAGACTGTGGAAAACTTAGACCTTATATCCCAGGTTACTCAGCAACCTATTGATAGGGTAACCGTTGTAGCGCCTACTACAGAAAATCTCAGTCATTATCAAGAACTGGTTGAAGCATTGTCTAACAAATATAAAGTTAATGTTGAAGTACGGGTGAAAATAGCAGGGAATGATTCCGTAGAATGGCTATCAAAAACACCCCAAGACTCAGATGTGATTGTGCGCACTCCTCCACACCTAGCCGAAACCCAACCC
>NZ_FQTR01000155.1 GCF_900128535.1 bacterium endosymbiont of Bathymodiolus sp. 5 South
AAAATGGCTGGTAATAGCCACTATTTTTTTGTTTTGGCAAAAACTGGGTTTATTTTTTGTAAAATACCTAAGGTTTTTTGCGGTACTGGATAAAAAGCAGTTTTGTTGATTTAGATGGTTGGAAAAATGGGTGGTTTTGGTTTGTTTGGAGTGGTTTTTAAGGGGCGACTAAATAGTCTAACAAGCTGCTCAACATTGGCAACTAACAGTCCTGTTATGGCTGGCATGGTTAAAAAGCCATGGAATTATGCTTATAGTAGCGTGCATACTCATTTATCAGGGCATGGCAATCTTGGCATTGTTAAAGTCAATAGACGCTTAGATCTGATTGATGATTGACAGACTTATCTACAACAAACAAAAAGATCCGACTACAAAAACACAGTAAAACAGATAGGATACTTGGTGATGAGCGTTTTATTGATAAAGCAACTGTGAGAACAAAAATTAAAGAAAGGTGTTTCTGGGTCTAAAAAAAGATAATTAATGTTTGTGCCCCTTGTCTTTTCCTATCTTTTTATATAGCCATCACCACAATCAGCTTTGCCTGGTTGCTTGGGATCAAGTAGACAAAGGGTATAATTGTCATCAAGAGCGGTAAATACAAAGAGCACCCGAACGCTTGCACCTGCCTTGTAATTTGGCATTGTCCTGCAATATTGTGAACTTATGGTTTTAATATACTCAATCGGCTTAGTGGTGCTTTCCTTATCCGTTTGTACTGGACACTCTACCATCAGCGTATAATTGGAGCCTATTAAAGAAAAAAATTGGCCTATACGGTTAGCAAGCGTTACAACTACACCTGATCCATCCTTATTTAAGTAAACCTTTTTACTGTCAGGATCAGGATTAAGAGGAAGAGGAAGAGGAAGAGGAAGTGGAAGTGGATTTTGCATTTCCTTAACAGCAGTAACTTTGGTTTTGGTTTTTAGTGATTTAATGTCTCCTGCACTGCTACTTTGTACTGTTAAATTTTTATTTTTATTATTTTCACCATATGCACCTAATAAAAGCATTGATAGTAAAACTAAACACCAAGTTGTAAATTGTTTTTTTTGCATTACAATAAATCCTATTATTTCAATTAATCTCATTATCACATAAAAAAATAAATTTTATAATTTTTTTATAGACCTCAACTGGTTAAGATCCTTTTTGATAAATGGTGCAACCTAAAAGATAAGGGGAAAAAGATAATTAATATTTGTGCCTCCTTATCTTTTAGATGATACTTTTTCACAATTATTAAGCCTTAGAGAGACCTTTGCATAAATAGGAACAATCATCAGAAACCCACTTTTCACCCACTTGGCGATTTTTTAAACCCAGCCTTAGCCCTGCTAGGACAAGGTTTAAAGAAATTACCCATTGGGCAAAAATTGGATTTTGCTAATCATCCCTATTTATGCAAAGGTCTCTTAGAATAAGAAATGAAAATGAAAAGAGTATTCGCCGCAATTAATGAACATCAAAAAAACACCTTGTGTCACAAATTATTTAAAGATGTCTATAGCATCAATCAAGCAGATGTTGTTGAAAAAATGCATCTATGGGCGCCTTTGTTTGTTCATCTTGCAATGACATTTAGAGATATAAATCAGATGTTTTATTTCACTAAACATCCAAAAAATGATAAGCAAAAAGCAATTAATGCACATGCCGAAATAGACAGTACGCATTGGGATATGTTAAAGGATGATTTAAAAACTTTAGGGCTTTATGACAAGGTTAAGAATTACGGCGATGCTATGAATATGATTTGGCTAGATAGGGGTGCGCCTATCAGAAATTATATGTACCAGGTTATTGTTAGAGCCCAGATGTGTGGAGATAATGTTTTTTTAAAAATAGCCGCATTAGAGTCTGGAGAGGCTACCGTAAAAATGTTTTTTAACACAACTAAATATATGGCTGATTTATATGAAAAAGAAACCGGAAAAAAGCTACACTATTTTGGCAATCAACACATTGATAGCGAGGTAGATAATGCCGTTGATTTATCAATTTTTGAACAAGAAGAGATTGATGATGAAACTTGGAATAAGTCCTTATATATAATTGACGCCCATTTTGATGAATTTCAAAAATTTTTAGATTACAAATACTCAATTACATTCCCATAAAAAACCAATCTTAAGGGCAGTTAATGCAAAATAAAATAAAAATGTGCATTATCGGAGCGGGACCTTCTGGGCTTTGCACCGCAAAAGAAATTCAAGCAAACAATCCAAATATTGATATAAAAGTTTTTGAAAAGTCTAACAATATTGGCGGTATATTTGCAAACTGCTATCAAGACTTAACCTTGGTAAATAACCCTTTTTTAGTTAGTTTTAGTGATTTTCCTCCAACAATAAATGACAACCATTTAAAAATGTGGCGAGCGAACGAATATGTTGATTATTTAAACAGCTATGCAAAGAAAAACAATCTATTAAAGTTAATACATTTTAATACTATTGTGAAAAAAATAAGCAATATAAAGGGTCAATGGAATATTGACTTTGAACACAATGGAAAAGTAACAACAAATACTTTTGACTATTTGACTATTTGTACTGGCACCAATCAAAAGTCCAAAGAAATCCCCCTAAAAAACAAACAAAATTTTTCTGGTGAAATCATACGCAGCTCAGATCTTAAAGATGTCTCCATCTTAAAAGATAAAACGGTTGTTTTTATAGGATTGGGAGAAACAGCGTCTGATCTAATTTATCTGTCTCGTCATATAGTAAAAAACAGCTACGCCTCAATCCGTAGATGGCCAGGATACTTCATCCCAAGATACCATGACAACCAACCAACAGATTTGGACACCTCTAATATTTATCATGCTATTTCTAGGGACATTGACGAGAGCAAGCTTTCTTTTTTAACAAAGTTTAAAAGAGAAATAGAGTATCGCAATATTATCTCAACAGATGATAAAAAAATTCAAAGCACCATTCAAGAGTTTAATTCTTCTAACCCGTCAATTAAGCACTTAGGTCCATTTCGTCGAATTACCGTAAAAAGTTGTGGTTTTATTAAGGCTTATTTAGAAGATAAAATCAGCCTTAAGCCGAAAATTTCTGATTTAAAAGGAAAAACAGTTATGTTTGAAGATGGCAGCTCTGTTGAGGCAGATGCTATCGTTTTGTGTGCAGGACACACTTTTGATTTATCTTTTCTTCCTAAAGAGATAAGGGACGACATTTCTTCGCCAAATAAATTATACAAATATATGTTTATGCCAAAAACCAATAACTGTTATTTTATCGGCTTCGTTCGTCCAAATTTAGGCTCATTGCCTTCGGTATCTGAATTACAAGCAAGATATTTATCCGCTTATTTGAGCAACAAAATATCCTTACCCAACCAGGCAACAATGAAAAAATGTATTTTAAATCAACAAGAGACCTCAAAATGGCAATTTCCTGTTGATTTTGAGCGTGTATCGCACATTGTTGATTACCGTAACTATACAAGGTCTTTGGCCAAGGATTTAAAGGTTTTACCCAAACAATGGCATTTATTTTTTTCAGATATTTACTTGTGGTATAAGATTAATTTTTCTTTTTTATATCCAGGTATTTACAGAATACACCCAAAAGGTCCACAATCTAAAAAGGCAATATCTATCATCAAGCAACTGCCTACAATGCCTAAAAAAATATTGCTTCTAGAAAGTGTTTTATATGTGTTAAATAAATTCAATTTCCGCACTAAAAAAGCGCATAAAACAAATTTGAAAGGTAAAAAACCCTGATTAGTAACAAACTGAGACCTTTGCATAAATAGGAACAAACATCAGAAACCCACTTTTCACCCACTTGGCGATTTTTTAAACCCAGCCTTAGCCCTGCTAGGACAAGGTTTAAAGAAATCACCCATTGGGAAAA
>NZ_FQTR01000156.1 GCF_900128535.1 bacterium endosymbiont of Bathymodiolus sp. 5 South
TAAAAATCATCAGGTAGTTGAATTCTTTTTGGCATTGTTTTGTTGGTGAAAAAAATGATTATTATACACTACTTATAGTATTGTTGTTTTTTGAATTTGGTATTACTTGTGTTGCATTTATATTATCCCCTCCTTCTTCTGCTAATGTAAATTCTGCTTGAATTTTCAAGGGCTTATTTGATATTATAGTAAAATGTGTATTGCTATCTAGTAAAGTTAGCTCGGGATCACCCCTAACTGTCTCTTGTAATCTTTGATAGGCTTCAGGATAATAAAGCAAATTATCGTTGCGATAAGTGCTTTCAATTGGACTTAATACATCTAGTTCATAAGGTTTGCCTCCATCCATCGGATAAACTTCAACCTGTCCTGTCCTGTCCTGTCCTGTCCTGTCCTGTCGGGTCTGTGTATTTAAGGGGATTATTATTCACATAAACATACAAATTCAAACCATCAACCGCACCTGCTGAATCAGGGCTTATCCACCTCGTTAGCCAAGGGGCTAGGTATCTAGCACCGTAGTAGAATAAACCACTACTGTCGTCTCTTTCTTTACCCGTGTAGCGGTAGCGTTTTTGTTGCACTTGGGTTTTATCTTTGCCAGCAATGATGGCGGTGCCACCATAGGGGTAGTAGTGTTCATAACTGAGGGTTTGGGCTTTGTTGTCCAACTCTAAGGTGTTGGATTGTAGGTGGCTGGTGAGTTGGTAGTGGGTTTGGGTGTTGCTTTCTATAGTTTCGCTGAGGATGTGGGTGCCGATGTGTAGGGTGCTGGTTTGTTGCTTTGCTTGCTTGGTTGGTTGATAGGTCTAATAAAGGCAGGTAATCCCTTTGGCTTTGTACTTGATTGTTAGATTCAACCACACTGCGGACTCGATTGCCTTGGTAATCATAAACATAGTGAGACCTTTGCATAAATAGGAATGATTAGCAAAATCCAATTTTTGCCCAATTGGTGATTTCTTTAAACCTTGTCCTAGCAGGGCTAAGGCTGGGTTTAAAAAATCGCCAAGTGGGTGAAAAGTGGGTTTCTGATGATTGTTCCTATTTATGCAAAGGTCTCATAGTATTGTGTAGTGTTGCTTTTGTCTGCTTTGGTGAGTTGGTTAAGGGTGTTGTTGTAGTGCCAATGTTATTTAAGACTAGCAGGTTGCCATTGGCGTCAAATTCGCTGGTGGATTGCTGGGTTTCAGTGCCACGGTTGCTGTTTGGGTGGATGGTGAGGGTTTGTTGCCAATTACCACTGCTTGCCTAGTGTGATAGATTGATTAGGTTGTTGCCTGTGTCGTAGGTGCAGGTTTGCTGGTAAGGTTCTAGTGAAATCATAATATAGCACAGCGGCTTGTTTGTTGTTTTATTCTAGACAGGTGTAAAATATTCCTACATATCTCCATGAGAGCGAATAGACCATCTCTTGATTATATTCAATCATAATTAATGCCCGTTCTTCAGGGCTTAGGTGTTGGTAGCTGTTCATAATCACATTTTCTATGGAATGCGTTGCACTTGAAAGTTGAATTCAAGGTTTAAATTTAATAGATTGCCATTGGCATCAAAGTCAGATGCGGATTGTTGGGTTTCGGTACCACGGTTGTTGTTAGGGTGAATGGAGATGGTTTGTTACCAATTATTACTGTTTTCCTGGTGCGATAGGGCGGTCAGGTTGTTGCCTGTGTCGTAGGTGTAGGTTTGTTGGTAGTGCTCTAAAGTATTAATCATCAGGTATTGAAATCCTTGCGTTGGGATGCCTTTGCATTTTCTATTCTTTGGTTGGGGTTCTAAGTATATTGATAGTCATTCGTTTTTGATACTTTAGCATGTTGATAAATTGACCTCCAGAGTCAATATGAGCACGGTAATATTCAGGTATAAACTCCCCTTTAATATAAGTATTTTTATTCCAAGTGTCTATTAGCAAAGTGTCTGCATTCCATTTATCAGGTTCTAGCAAAGGGGTTGATTGATCACGGTTAAGCAAGTTGAAAGAATGCTTAGATGTTTCTAGTGTTTCTACTGCCATATTAGGATAATGCCGATTTAACTCATGCAACATTATGTCTGAACATTCTCCACAATTGGCGACTTTATATTGTTTAAAGACCATGTCTTTTAATTTACCAGATAAGCTAAATTGAATAATGGCTGCTAAAAAAGACACACCGCTGCTACGCTTTATATTTTTAATACGGGTACTTATATCGCCTCGCAACATTCCTACTTTATGTTTTACTATTGAAATATGTTCTTGAGATGGATGAGCAGATCCACCTTCCTCATAAAATCGGCTAGAAGAATCTAGCTTGCCTAGGTCTTCAAAAATACCCCATTGCAAAACCTCTTGTTGTATCTTTTTCATTTGAGTTAAATCAATTGAGGGTATATTTTTGCCTATTGTGGTGTGTTTTTCAGCCTCTGATTTTTCAGCCATCACCCCTCCCACAGCACCTTCTTCCATCGCTTCTTGTTCAGGTGTTTCTTTAACATGCCCTGTTGGGTCCCTATATTTAAGCGGATTGTTGCCCACATAAACATACAAATTCAAGTCAGCAATTGCACCCGCTGAATCAGGACTTATCCATCTTGCCAACCAAGGGGCTAGGTACCTAGCACCGTAGTAGCATAAACCACTACTGTCGTCTCTTTCTTTGCCCGTGTAGCGGTAGCGTTTTTGTTGGGCTTGGGTTTTGTCTTTACCTGCAATGATGGCAGTGCCACCATAGGGGTAGTAGTGTTCATAACTGAGGGTTTGGGCTTGGTCATCTAGTTCTAAGGTGTTGGATTGTAGATGACTGTTGAGTTGATAGCGGGTTTGGCGCGTAGTTTGCGCATTGTCTTTGCTACTTTCGCTGAGGATGTGAGTGCCGATGTGCAAGGTGGTGCTTTGTTGTTTTGTTTGGTTGATTGAGAGGTCTAGTGCGGGTAGGTAGTCTCTTTGGCTTTGCACTTGGTGGTCAGATTCAATCACAGTGCGGACTCGATTGCCTTGGTAATCATAAACATAGTATTGTGTGGTGTTACTCTTGTCTGTTTTGGTAAGTTGGTTAAGGGTGTTATTGTAGTGCCAATGTAGGGTACCAATGTTATTTAAGACTAGCAGGTTGCCATTGGCGTCAAAGTTGCTGGTGGATTGTTGAGTTTCAGTGCCACGGTTGTTGTTTGGGTGGATGGTAAGGGTTTGTTGCCAATCACCACTGTTTGCTTGGTGTGAGAGGTTGGTTAGGTTGTTGCCTGTGTCATAGGTGTAAACTTGGCAGTAGGGCTCTAGTGAATTCATGAGATAATACAGTGTTGTTTTTTGGCTATGCTGGCTAACTTCCTTGGCACCTCCTCAACTATATTGCCAAATATCCCCCTCATCAGACTTTCTGGGCCATGAACTAAAAAAGTACCTACTTCCGAATCTTGCTTGACCTCAACCCACACACCAAAATCAGGCAACATGGGTGTTTCATTTCTGTAAGTATCAAAAAAGTCACTTGATTCATCAATAATACTTTTGGGTGTTACCGCGATACTTGAATTTGCACTCAAATATTTAAAAGCAGGGAACGCTTTTTTGTTTTCATTTCCCCCCTCCCTTATATCTGTTAGCGTATGGGATGCGCCAACCAAAACGAGCGAACTTCCTTTGAAGCTTCCCGCTTTTAGCATTCTGTTGTATTCTCCTGTATCCCTCCAGTTATATCTACCAATATAATCAGAGTTAAGAGTTACCGCTAGCATCATTACATCTACTCTTGAATCCATTAATTTTGTAATTTTTCTAGATGTTAAA
>NZ_FQTR01000157.1 GCF_900128535.1 bacterium endosymbiont of Bathymodiolus sp. 5 South
AAGAAACAAAACTAGAGCGCAACTTATTGCCATGAGTCACAATCTTAAAACTGGGATGAATATTTTTAAACAAATGCGAAGTCTAGGGGATTGTTACGCCCAATGAGTGGGAGAGGGCTAAAAATAGGGAAATAAAGCAATAAACAGCGGGGAAAATAAGGTTTTTTTTGGACTTTATGAAAAAATACAGATAGTTTTGAAAATATTTTTGAAAAAAATCTAAAAATTGAAATTAAAGTGAAAAATTATGAGTTATGCAAAAGTCTCTAATACTAATACTAATAGTTATAATTTCCCCACATCAGCCAGTTAGCATATGTCCATTGAAAATATTATTGTAATTTCCATCATCTTTTTGTTAATGTTTTGGTTGTTTTGGAAAGACCTCTCAAGTTATAAAGGAGACAGCCATCAAGACTTTAAATCTATCCTTGTTAGCACTGGTGTTTTAGGAACATTTATAGGCATCTTTATTGGCTTACTTGGTTTTGATAGTAGTAGTGTTGTAGATAGTGTTCCAAAGTTATTAGATGGATTAAAAACAGCATTTGTTACTTCTATTGTCGGTATGGGTCTAGCAATATTGCTTTCTATTATTCAAAAAAATAGAAGTGGAGGCGAGGCTGAAAATGAAATTACAGCCTTAAACAACATTAGTAAAAAATTGGAAAAATTAAATTCAATTGATACCAATATAAAATCTTTATCTTCTAATATATCAAGTGTTAAAGATGAGTTAAAAATAAATCAAAAAGATTTATTTGAGTTTTTAAAAGAAAAATTATCTGAAATTGATAATTCTTTAAAAGAAGCGGTTCAAACCTTATCAAAAGGCGCTACTGAAGAAATTATTAAAGCATTACAGGATGTTATCAAAGATTTCAATAACAACCTTACAGAACAATTTGGCGATAATTTTAAACAATTAAATGAGGCTGTTTTAAAAATGATTGAATGGCAAAATACTTATAAAAATTCCGTTCAAGAATTTGAAAAACAGTTAAAAATAACTGCGGAAAATACAAACGAAAGTCATCAAAATACAACGGCATTGGTAAAAGAATTTGTCGAAACCAATTTAAGAAGTTTACAAAATTTTGTTAATGAAAATAATCAAGTATTATTAAAAAATATAGACAAAATTAACACCACAACAACTCAAAATACCAATGCATTAATTACAAAGGTTGGGGAGTTTTCTAACGAAATAAACAACTCTTTAAAAGAAAGTGTTGAGCAAAATCAACAAGCTAACAAAAAAATAAAAGAAAGTTTAATTCAATTATTTGAACAAACTAAAAATGCCGTTTCAACCACAGAAAATAATGCAAAAATAATTAGTGAAATGACAGATAATTATTCCAAGATTGCAGATGTTAGTAACAAATTAGAAGCTGTTATTAGCACCAATCAAAATCAAATACAAAATTTAGAAAATCATCTAAAAACTTTTGCAGAAATTAGCGGTGAGGCAAAAGGTATTACCAGTGAATTAAAAACTTTTTCTAATGAAATTCAAAAATCATTAACCAATCAATCAGAAGCATTAACAAAATTAACCCGAGAAATAGAAAATCAATTGCCAAATTCATTAGATGTATTAAATAAATCACTTACCTCTTTAACATCACAATTTGCAACTGATTATGAGAGTTTTTTAGAGCAAATATCTAAACTAATGAAAGCAAACAATATCAACTAATGAAAATTACAGATTTTGGTGAATTATGGCGAGCAGTCAATAAAATAAAAATTGATATTGTTGCTAAAACGGAGGTAATATTATTTGAAAATGAGGGGGTAGATACCAATTTAGCTGATGTTTATACCAGTTCAGAAGGTGAGTTGTTTACAGTTTTAAAAGATGGCTCAATTCGTAAAACGATAGTGCATATTTGCGATATTTCAAATTATAAAACAGAATGGAATTTGCCTAAATTTCATATTTTTGAATGTGCGACTTTGACAAAAATGAGAAATGCCAATAGAGGGCATAGATATAAAAAAGCCTCAAGGAATGATGGAAAGTTTTGGATGATTCACACAACAGGCGGCAAATATGAATATTTAAATATCTGCAACAATAATTGCTTGGAACAGCACAATTCAATATATAACAATCAAAGAGTAGCGAGTTTTAATGTTAAGTCTTATTTAGATGCACCAATACAGCATGTTCAACCTTATATTACCAATAAGTTAGACATGACAACCATTCCAAGTAGTTATGCCGACAATTGGCCAGATATTTCAAAAGAGAGAAAACAGTATTACAAATGGATATGTCAAGAGTGTTTTTACGATTTAAATAATTGTAGAAAATATTTACATACTCACCATATAAATGCAGATATAACAAATGATAAGCACGAAAATTTAAAAGTTCTATGTATTGAATGTCATGCAAAAGAATTTAAGCATGGACATATAAAGCAAACATCGCAATACAGTAGTTTTTTACAATTAAAAGAAAGTTATGCAAGCTAATAGGGAGTGGATAAGTATATCCGATATGATGGCGGGTCTCATGATGGTGTTTTTGTTTGTCGCCGTTTTATTTATGAGCGAAGTGCAAAAAGAACAAAAAGCGATTAAAGAAATAGCAGAGGGCTACCAAAATATTCAACAACAGCTATATGAAGATTTAAAGAAAGAATTTAAAAAAGATCTTGAAATTTGGGATGCGGAAATTTTAAAAGACAATACAATTCGCTTTAAATCTCCAGAGATTTTATTTGATACTAATAGTAGTAAGATTAAAGAACTTTTTAAGAATGTATTGGATAATTTTTTCCCAAGATATTTAGAAATTTTAACCAATAATAAATATAAAAAACAAATTAAAGAAATTAGGATTGAAGGACATACATCCTCAGTATGGAAAAATGCTACAAGAGGGCAATCATATATAAATAATATGTCTTTATCACAAAATAGAGCTAAATCTGTTTTAGCTTATAGTTATAACATTGTAAAGTCAGCAAACAATAAAGTATTTTTAGAGAATGTTTTTCGCGCAAATGGCATGTCATTTTCTAATTTGATTTTAAAAAATGAAAAAGAAGATATACAAGCCTCTCAAAGGGTGGAGTTTAGAGCTGTAACCAAAGCAGAAGAAAGAATTTATGAAATCATTAATAAATTACAATAATGAAAATTATAACAAATCATTCCAGCCGACCGATAACACATCGGCTGAATTCTAGCATTATGTGCCGTCATAAAATTAATGAATAATTCTCAAAAAGCTATTTGGCGAGCGATGTTAGATACTGACATGAATGCACGGTATTGGAAAGCTATGTTAATAAAGTATTCAAGAGAGGAAAAGCGTATAAAAATATTTTTAGCAATTGTGACTTCTGGTACTGTTATTAGCATATTTAGTCAACCCTTAAAAACCACCCAACAACTTGATTTATAACAATAAAACCAACAAAAAACATAGAAAAATAAACCAACTTTTGGTAAAATAACCCTAATTTCTTAGTCGTTTTGTTTATAAAAAATGCTAACTAAATCCTTGCCAATATCCACCCAGCTCAACCTGTTTCATTCAGAACTGTTTTCTCAATTAGACACCAAAGATCCTTTAATACAGCTTGCTAATGCCATCAACTGGTCAATTTTTGACACTGCCTTTTCTAAAAGTGTCCAGTTCCACCACATTATTCCAGTTTGAGCATTTGAATCAATAATTCTCAAGCCACTTACAATCGTCATTTTAAGGGTTTGAGTTTTTGCTTGCAAAAAACTAAAAAATAAAAACTCAA
>NZ_FQTR01000158.1 GCF_900128535.1 bacterium endosymbiont of Bathymodiolus sp. 5 South
GTGTCAAGTTTAAAATTTTTACAAATGCCGTAATTTCTCAACCATTTTTTCTGACGGTCTTCTTTGTTCTGTTTCCCAAAACTTAATAGTGGCTGGGTTGTTATTTGGTGTTGGTATGGTTTGCTCCTCGTTACTATTATTCTGATGATTTTGGTTTGGTGGTAGCGCTAAGACGATCCCTTAATGCTTTAAATAGACTGTTGGGCTCGTATTGGGCTTTATCGTAAACCTCTATGCGCCCCATAAAAGAATTTGGGATTTTTATTTGGTGAGCAAGAGTAGATTTCATTGACACTGAACCATCTTTTCTAAAAACTGGGTTGTCAATATCAATTTTTACATCTCTTTCCTTGCCAAAAGAGTGACAAATTACAGAGCCTGATAGATAATCTAGGTTTTTATAAATATCCCTATCATATTCTAATATGTAGTAAGCACCCAATTTCCATTTGTCATTTTTACCATAAACTATACCTGTTGAATCCAGCCCCAACTTATATTGCTGACCGCGTTTGGTGATGCGTTTTCCATATGTAGGACCGTCTTTTTTCTTTTGTGCCACAAAGAAAGGATTAGATTTTCTTCCGTAAAGACTTTCAAAACGAGAATTAGTATTCCAAGGCAAATTAGCCTTATCATCAATATACATATCCACCACACAAGCAGTAGAAGGGCGACAGTTTTCTACATTGGAGAAGTAACCGCACTTAGTGCCATACACATCTAAATCTAGTCGATAGGCAAGTGCCTCTGCACCCTTTAACTCATCATCCACCCATTCTTGTGGCATACCAAAACGCTTGGCAAACTTTGAGGTATAAACCCAAACATGGATATCTTTTTTGTAGGTGCCTCGCTTGCCCGCCTTTATTCTACCTTGTGGGGTATAGCGGGTGTTATAGTTGTCTATCGTAGAGTTCTGGTTGGCAATAACTGTGTTAGTTGCACTTAACAATCCAAGCGTTAAAGTGGTTGTTAAAAGATACTTTGATATGTTTTTAAGATTTGTTGTGTTGTTTGTTTTTATCATTGCTGTTGGCCTTATTTTTTGAACTATAATTTTCCGATTATGATGCAGTTTTTACAAGTATTTTTTCAAAACTTTTTATAAGAAGTGTCAAGTTTAAAATCTTTACAAATGCTGTAATTTCTCAACCATTTTTTCTGATGGTCTTCTTTGTTCTGTTTTCCAAAACTTAATAGTGGATGGGTTGTTATTTTGTGTTGGTATAGTGAATAAGGAGATAGGCACAAAACCTTATTCACAAGTTTAAAAACTTATTGGGATGCACTGTGTCACTATCTCCTTATCCAATCGCCATTGGATAGTGTAATCAAAAACGGTTTTTGGTGTTGATGATTGACACGATTGTTATGATACGAGGGACGCTTTGAATTTAACTACATTACTCTAAACCCCGTCATTCGCTCAAAAACTAGTGGCGTTTTTAATAAAAAACAAGACCTATAATTTATCAAGTCGGTTTCTCAAGCGAGGGAGCCACATAGCGTATCCTTATTTTACATTTATTTTAGCGGTAGAGTGATAGAGTGCAGGTGCAATACCTCCTCCATATCTCGAATCACCCCATGTTACGATTGTTCCATCGGCTTTAACGGCGGCAAAGGCATACCCATTTGAATAAATCTTGATATAGCCACTATCAGAGGGTGCACTCACGGGTATACCTACACCTACACTATTAGGATCACTATTATAAGGATCTGAATTTCTACCCCATGTCGCGATTGACCCATCGGCTTTAAGGGCGGAAAAGCCCCGCTTAGTTGAATAAATCTCGGTATAACCATTACCAGAGGGTGCACCTGTACCTCCAAAGCGTGAATGACCCCATGTCACGATTGACCCATCAGCTTTAAGGGCGGCAAAGGCATAATCAGTTGAATAAATCTTGGTATAGTTATTAGAGGACCTATCCGTGATCTCACCCCATGTCGCGCTTGTCCCATCGGCTTTAACGGCGGTAAAGGCATACTTGGTTGAATAAAACTTGGTATAGCCACCATCAGAGGGTGCGGCTGTACCAAAGGATCCTTCTGTAAGGACGCCATTTCCGCCTCCCTGTTCCTCATCGCCCCACCCCGTGATTGTTCCATCGGCTTTAACGGCGACAAAGGCAGAATCAGTTGAATAAATCTTGGTATAGCCACTATCAAAGGGTGCGTCTAAGCCTCCAAACACTGTACTACCCCACGCTGTGATTGACCCATCGGATTTAAGGGCGGCAAAGGCATGCTTAGTTGAATAAATCTTGATATAGCCACTATCAGAGGGCGCACCATTGCCCCCCCAATTCACATCACCCCACGCCGTGATTGACCCATCGGCTTTAAGGGCGGCAAAGGCATATAGAGTTGAATAAATCTTGGTATAACCATTATCAGAGGGTGCACCTGTGCCTCCATAGCCTGAATGACCCCACGCCGTGATTGATCCATCGGCTTTAATGGCAGCAAAGCCTCCCCACCCAGTTGAATAAATTTTGGTATAGCCGCTATCAATGGGCGCACCTGTGCCTCCTCTATCTGACGCACCCCACGCCGTGATTGACCCGTCGGTTTTAAGGGCGGCAAAGGCGCTAAAATTTGAGTAAATCTGGGTATAGCCACTATCAGTGGGTGCAGTGCCTATACCTCCAAATCTTGAATCACCCCACGACACGATTGACCTATCGGCTTGAATAATGGCAAAGGCATATAAGTTAGGAAAATTTGGCACATTATTAAACCCACCAAAATTATTACGGGCATTAGAGACATCCACCTCAGCAAAACGCAAAGGATCAACACCCATAACCTGAACTTCTGCTAAAGACAGATAGTCACTGTCAAGCAACTGGATTCTAACATAACGACCTTGTTTGCCTGGTGCGTCTAATTGAATGATTTTTTTGGGATTGGGTGCAACATGAAAGTCTTGTTGATAAGTGTGGGTGCTGAAGTCTGCTTTATTAGAAATACTAACTTGGTAGTTGCTTAGTCTATCTGCACAGCAATCAGTGCGGTTGTAGATAATGATTTGCTTGATATCTTTCTTACTACCTAGATCAACCTGCCACCAAGCGCCTTGTGCATATTCAGTATGGGTTGTGCTCTTATTCAAGAAATAGCCATCAGTGTTACCATCCACTGCATAGCCAGCAACAGGATTGATAGAGTGGTACAAAAATGTGCTGGATTGTGTGGCAGGTTTTCCAAGGGCTAGATTAATAGTACCGGCACCAACAGCAATAACAACAGTTGCAGTGTCATCAAAGAAATAGAAACCATGTGCCATTACAACATAAGTCACTGGATCAGCTGCAACAATTGGCGCTCCAGATATGGTTCCAGTTTTTTTATTAAAGGACAAGCCATTGGAAATAGCAGGAGAAATTGAATAAGAATAAATACCACTACCTGTATTAGTGATGGTAACAGGTGTAATAGCAGTTCCAGCAGTGGCACCAACATGATTAGTGCTGATTGTGATGATTGGACTCAGCACAACACTAAAAGCATTTAATGAGACTGAAAAGATGGCGATTGCAAGGAGTTTAGTAATTTGTTCAGGTATTTGTTGTATTTTTCATTTTTAAAAAATAATGATTAAAAAATTTACTATAGCATTTAAAAACAATTTTGTCAAGGTCTTTTATGAAATCCAAAAATTTTACCCCTTGAATGATGATTAACCACCAGCACATCACAACCTAGGTAACCAGTAACTGAAACACCTTTACTGCATTTTCTTTA
>NZ_FQTR01000159.1 GCF_900128535.1 bacterium endosymbiont of Bathymodiolus sp. 5 South
GGTGATGACGGTAAAAGCAGGCACGCCAATTTCTGAGATTAAAAAACAACTCAAGAAAAACAATCAAGCCTTATCTTTTTATACCAACAATGACGATATGAGTATTGGTGCCGTGTATGCTAATGGCGCTCAAGATATATCCGATAGCGTATTAGGCGTACAAATTATCGATGGCACCGGCGCACTCTTAAATTTTGGCGGTCAGGTGATGAAAAATGTCGCCGGTTATGATGTGGCGCGTTTATTGGTTGGTTCAAAAGGACAACTGGCAATGGTAACACAAATCAGTTTTAAAGTAATGCCAGATACCTATGTTGGCAAACTCAATGCAGCTGTCAAATTAGAGAATAAATCAGTGTTAAGAACTGAGATTGAAAATAAATTAAAGCAGGTGTTTGACCCTAGGGGGATATTTCAATAGTGTAGTGTTATTGTGAGAAGGATTATTTAGAAATTGAGGTGTGCATTGTTACCTAAATTAATATCGAGCAAAATATGAGTAAAAATACAAAATGAGGAAATAATATGAATGTTAAGCATTTTTCTATTAAAAATTATAGAGCAATAAAAGAAATAGATATATCTTTAAGGTATTCATTAATTCCAATAATTGGAATTAATGAGTCTGGGAAAACATCTATACTACAAGCCATTCTAGCTTTTGATTTTAGAAGAGATAAATATAATAAAGGAGAGCATCTAGAATATCAGAATAAATATTCTACTGTTGATACGACTGATAGTAGTGTTTCGGCAACATTAAATCTTACTCAACAAGAGATAGAAAGTTTAATTGCAGATATCAATATTAATACAGATTCAGAAGATTACAATGCACTGTCTAAATTTAATAACGAAACACAATTTATTCTTATTAGAGAATTATCAAATAACAACGAATATAAATACATAAATAATGATTTAACAGAACAAACTACAAACAAAGTAACATGTTTTTTAAAAAATAAGTTTCCATTTGTTTTATATTTTGATGACTTTACAGACAGAGTTCCGCAATCTATAGAATTTAAAGACACCTATGCTACTGATGGCAAATTAACAAGGGGTAGAAAAAGAGAGTGGCAAGAAATTATAGAGGAGGTTTTCAAAAGATCCAATCAAGAAAACTTAAACGAAACACAAAAACCGTTGCAAACCTATATGTCTGTAGATGATGAAGATAGAAAGACAGATATACTCTCAGATATTCAATCAATACTAAATGATGTAATAATATCAGAGTGGAAAAATTTAAAAAATACAGGTGGTAATTTAGCCGATGACAGTACTAATTTAGAGTTAATCTTAGAAAATAAGTCGAACTCAGTGTTTAAATTCAAAGTAAAAGATAAATCTAATAGCAATAAAAGTAGAACATTTTCTATTAATTCAAGAAGTAAAGGGTTTCAATGGTTCTTCAATTATATGGTGAAATTAAAGTTTAACCCAAATTATAGTGGTGATACTTTAGAAAATGCACTATTTTTATTGGATGAGCCAGGTTCTTATTTACACTCGTCTGCTCAAATAGAATTATTAAAAGAACTTAAAAAAGTATCAAATAACAATCAAGTTATCTTTTGTACTCATTCTCAATTTTTACTTGATCCTAAAACTATAGAATTAGGTAGTATAAGAATTGCAGAAAAAACAGGCTCAGAAGTAAAATCATTCAATTTTGGAGATTGTAAGGCAAAAAGAGATAAGGGGGCATTAACGCCAATATATCAAGCACTAAATCTAAATTTCGCACATGATTTTATGGATGATATTGTAATACTAGAAGGAATTACTGATTTTTATTTATTTGAGTTGTTAAAAAAATATAAGCATATAAGTCAACATATTAAATTCATTCCAGGCGCTGGAGCTGAAAATTCTTCTTCTCTCATCAGTATTGCTATTGCATTTGCTGAGAATTTTTTAGTTTTGCTTGATAATGATATTGATGGAAAAAAAGCTAAAATAAGATATACTGAATATTTTGGAGATTCTATAAAAAATAATATACATTTTTATAATACAAAAAATAGCTTTAAACTGGAATCTTTTTTAAATGCTGAAAATAAAAGGCAATTAAAGCTTATATCTAACTGTAAAGATGTAAAAAAATCTTTAAGTTTTCTTTATTATTCAAAAAAGAATAAAGAACAAAAAAAGTTTATACAATCTATCGCAAAAAATGATAGTTTGGTTTTAATAATAAAGGTAATAAATCAAATATCAAAATAAATGAAAACCATTCCACTTATCATTTACCAAACCGAAGATGGACAAATCAAAATTGAAACGCATTTTGAAGATGAAACGGTTTGGCTTAATCAAAAACAAATAGCAGCGCTTTTTGACAAAGATAGGAGTGTTATTACCAAGCATATCGGTAATATTTTTAGTGATGGGGAATTAGAGCAAAAAAGCAATGTGCAAAACTTGCACATTGAAAATTCGGATAAATCTGTTAAATTTTACAATCTCGATGTGGTTATTTCGGTAGGTTACAGAGTCAAATCACATCAGGGAGTGCATTTTAGGAAATGGGCGACGGCACTTATCAAAGAGTATTTGATAAAAGGTTTTGCCATGAATGACGAACTACTCAAAGAAGCGGGCGGAGGGAATTACTTTGATGAGCTTTTGGCGCGAATCCGTGATATTCGTTCGTCGGAAAAGGTATTTTGGCGTAAGGTTTTAGAGATTTACGCCACAAGTATTGATTATGATCCTAAAACAGAACAATCTGTAAAGGTGTTTGAAACCATACAAAATAAAATGCATTGGGCAAGTCACGGAGAAACAGCAGCAGAAACAGTCTATAAACGAGTAAATTCGTCAAAAGAACACATGGGGTTAACCAATTTTAAAGGTGAAATACCATCAAAAAAGGAAGCTGAAACTGCTAAAAATTATCTTACAAAAGACGAGTTGGATATGTTGAGCCGAATGGTAACAGCATTTTTGGAAATTGCAGAAATACAAGCCTTAGACCGCACACCAATGTATATGGCTGATTGGATTAAGCAATTAGATACTTTTTTGAAAATGACTAATAAAAATGTTTTGCAACATTCTGGGGTCATCAGTCATCAACAAGCCATCAAAAAAGCACATCGTGAATATGAAATTTATAAAGAGCAAATAAGCAATAGAATCACACAAGTTGAAAAAGATTTTATTAGGCAACTTGAGAGAAAAGTTAACGACCTGAAGTAATGAGGCTTACCAAAGAAAAATGCAAACAATAGACATTCAAAACCTGAAAGCCAATGATATTATTCGCAAGTGCGTGTATTGCGGATTTTGCTTGGTAACTTATCCGACTTATCAATTGTTGGGCAATAAAAAAAAGGACGCTTGAATTTCCTTTAATTCTAATTTGTGGAAAGGGTGCAAGTCCACTTTCTCTGAGGTAGGCAGGTTGTCCCCTGATTTTGTATGACGCTAATGTGGTAGGTGAGTTAGAAAAAACGGAAGAATTTGGCACAGAAATCTTAAAACTTAGTGTGGATATGGGCGGCACAATTACGGGTGAGCATTAAGAGTTGAGATTGAACAGAAATTAAAGCAAGTATTTGACCCGAGAGGAGTTTTTTAGTAGATCGGAGACCTTTGTATAAATAGGAACAAACATCAGAAACCCACTTTTCACCCACTTGGCGATTTTTTAAACCCAGCCTTAGCCCTGCTAGGACAAGGTTTAAAGAAATCACCAATTGGGCAAAAATTGGATTTTGCTAATCATCCCTATTTATGCA
>NZ_FQTR01000160.1 GCF_900128535.1 bacterium endosymbiont of Bathymodiolus sp. 5 South
CTTTGTTGCTGGCGCAGGCAACGACACCCTAACGGGCAACGGCGGTATGGATGTCCTTAACGCAGGTACAGGCGATGATACGATTATCATCAACGCCAGCAACATCGCCGCACTAGAAAAAACTGGCGCAGGTAACCGTGCCCGTGTTGATGGTGGTGGTGGTACTGACACCCTTAAACTTGAGGGTGCAGGTTTAACTCTAGATCTAACTAAGATCAGTGACAGACGCATCCAAGACATTGAAGTTATTGATATTACAGGCTCAGGTAACAACACCCTAAAGTTCAACTTAGATGATTTATTACACACCTCTACTAGCGCCAATATTCTTAAAGTATTGGGCAATAGTGGCGACGAAGTAGTTACCACTGGCTTCAATGATTTAGTAACTAATAAAACTGTTAACGGTGTCGCTTATAATGTTTATACTTATGGTGACACTAATGCCGAACTTTGGATTCAAGAGAGGGTAACACTTAGAAAAATGCAGTGTGGCTTTGTTGTTAATGGCGAGTCAAAGCACGATTATAGTGGTTGGTCAGTCTCCAGTGCAGGCGATGTTAACGGCGATGGCGTAGATGATTTAATTGTGGGTGCTTATGGTGCCAATCTGAGTGACAAGATAGACGCAGGAAAATCGTATGTTATATTTGGCAAACAAGACAATACCGCTATTAATTTATCAGCCATTGCCGCTGGCACAGGTGGCTTTGTTATCAATGGCGAGTCAGCGAGGGGTTGGAGTGGTTGGTCAGTCTCCAATGCAGGTGATGTCAACGCTGATGGCTTAGATGATTTAATTATAGGCGCTGGTCAATCCGATCCAAGCGGTAAGTCAAACGCAGGTAAATCGTATGTTGTGTTCGGCAAAAAAGACAATACCCATGCCGTTGAATTATCAGACATTGCCGCTGGTACAGGTGGCTTTGTTATCAATGGCGAGTCAGCGGGTGATTTTAGTGGGCATTCAGTCTCCAATGCGGGTGATGTCAATGGTGATGGCTTAGATGATTTGATTGTGGGTGCTTATCAAGCCAATCTGAGTGACAAGAAAAATGCAGGCAAATCGTATGTTATATTTGGCAAACAAGACAATACCGCTATTAATTTATCAGCCATTGCCGCTGGTACAGGTGGCTTTGTTATTAATGGCGAGTCAAAGCACGATTATAGTGGTTGGTCAGTCTCCAGTGCAGGCGATGTCAACGGCGATGGTTTGGATGATTTGATTATTGGTGCCCTCTATGCCGATTCAAACGGTAAAGTCGACACAGGTAAATCGTATATAGTGTTCGGCAAACAAGACAATACCGCTATTAATTTATCAGCCATTGCCGCTGGTACAGGTGGCTTTGTTATCAATGGCGAATCAAGGCTCAATTATAGTGGATCCTCAGTCTCCAGCGCAGGTGATGTCAACGGTGATGGCTTAGATGATTTAATTGTAGGTGCTTATCAAGCCGATCCAAGCGGTCAATCACATGCAGGTAAATCATATGTTGTGTTCGGCAAAAAAGACAACACCGATGCCATTGAATTATCAGCCATTGCCGCTGGTACAGGTGGCTTTGTTATCAATGGCGAGTCAGCACGTGATTTTAGTGGACATTCAGTCTCCAACGCAGGCGATGTCAATGGCGACGGCTTAGATGATTTAATTGTGGGTGCATATCTAGCTGATTCAAACCATCAATCACAAGCGGGTAAATCGTATGTTGTGTTCGGCAAAAAAGACAATACCCATGCCGTTAAATTATCAGACATTGCCGCTGGTATTGATGGTTTTGTTATTATTGGCGAATCAGCGGGTGATTATAGTGGCCACTCAGTCTCCAGCGCAGGTGATGTCAATGGCGATGGATTAGATGATTTAATTGTAGGTGCTAATGGTGCCAAATCATCCACAGGTAAATCCTATGTCATCTTCGGTAAAACTGACACTGGAGCCATAGATTTATCAAAATTGGGCGATGAGCCAAAATACACCATTGATTACCTCGGTGATGAAAACGCCAACATTCTTACTGGCACTACTAAAGATGAAATCTTTGTTGCTGGTGCAGGCAACGACATCCTAACGGGCAACGGTGGTATGGATGTATTCAATGCAGGTTTAGGCGATGATATGATTATCATCAACGCCAGCAACATCGCCGCACTAGAAAAAACCGGCACAGGCAACCGTGCCCGTGTTGATGGTGGTGGCGGTATGGATGCCCTTAAATTAGAGGGTGCAGGTTTAACCCTAGATTTAACCAAGATCAGCGACAGACGCATCCAAGACATTGAAGTTATTGACATTACAGGCTCAGGCAACAACACTCTAAAACTCAACTTAAATGATTTATTACACGCTTCTACTAGTACCAATATTCTTAAAGTATTAGGCAATAGTGGTGACAAAGTAATGGTTATTGGCTTTGATGATTCAACAACTGAGAAAACTGTTTATGATATCACTTATACTATTTACGCTCATAGTAATGCCAATACAGGTGCTAATGCCGAGCTCTGGGTTCAAAAAGGTGTCACATTAATGGGGGCTCAGAGTGGCTTTGTTATCAATGGTGAGTCAGCGAATGATGATAGTGGTCGTTCAGTCTCCAGTGCAGGCGATGTTAACGGCGATGGCTTAGATGATTTAATTATAGGTGCTTGGGGTGCCAATCTAAGCGGTAAATCAAACGCAGGTAAATCCTATGTCGTGTTCGGCAAACAAGATACTGATGCCGTTGAATTATCAGCCATTGCTGCTGGCAAAGGCGGCTTTGTTATCAATGGCGAGTCAATAGAGGATGGAAGTGGTTACTTAGTTTCCAACGCAGGCGATGTCAACGGCGATGGTTTAGATGATTTAATTGTAGCTAATTATGGTGGCGATCCAAGTAAAGTACACGCAGTCACAGGTAAATCGTATGTCGTATTCGGCAAACAAGGCACTGATGCCATTGAATTATCAGCCATTGCTGCTGGCAAAGGTGGCTTTATTATCAAGGGCGAGTCAGCGAGTTTTTGGAGTGACCACTTAGCCTCCAACGCAGGTGATATCAATGGTGACGGTTTAGATGATTTAATTATTAGTGCACGCGAGACATCAGACACATCGTATGTCGTATTCGGCAAACAAGATACTGATGCCGTTGAATTATCAGCCATTGCCTCTGGCACAGGTGGCTTTGTTATTGTTGGTGAGTTAACGAATGATGAGTATTCCCACTCAATCTCCAACGCAGGCGATGTTAACGGCGATGGCTTAGATGATTTAATTGTAGGTAATGAAGAGAGCAATATAAATGGTAAACTAAATGCAGGTAAATCATATGTCGTATTCGGCAAAAAAGACAACACCAATGCCATTGAATTATCAGATATTGTCGCTGGCAAAGGTGGCTTTGTTATCAATGGTGAGTCAGAGGATGATTATAGTAGTTTTTCAATCTCCAGCGCAGGTGATGTCAACGGCGATGGCTTAGATGATTTAATTGTGGGTGCTTATAGTGCTGATCCAAGCGGTAAACGATCCGCAGGTAAATCGTATGTTGTATTTGGCAAAAAAGACAACACCAATGCCATTGAATTATCAGCCATTACTACTGGTACAAGCACAGATGGCTTTGTTATCAATGGCGAGTCAGCGGGTGATTGGAGTGGCTACTCAGTCTCCAGTGCAGGTGATGTGAATGGTGATGGCTTAGATGATTTGATTG
>NZ_FQTR01000161.1 GCF_900128535.1 bacterium endosymbiont of Bathymodiolus sp. 5 South
CCCGTCACCTCGCCATTCATAACAAACCCTCCCGTAGGGTTATTTGCATCAGCAATAGCACTAAGATTAATGGCGCTGCTGTTGACTTTGCCAAACACAACATAAGATTTACCTGCAAATGATTTACCACTTGGATCGGCACCCTGCGTACCTACAATCAAATCATCCAAGCCATCGCCATTGACATCGCCTGCACTGGAGACTGAGCCGCCACTATAATCACTCGTTGCCTCGCCATTAATCACAAAGCCTCCTGTAGGGTTGTTTGCAGCAGCAATAGCACTCAGATTAATAGCACTACCATCCGCTTTACCAAATACAACATAAGATTTACCTGCATTTGATTTACCACTTGGATCGGCATATGTAGCACCCACAATCAAATCATCCAAGCCATCGCCATTGACATCGCCTGCGCTGGAGACTGAGTAGCCACTACGATCATTCGCCACCTCACCATTAATCACAAAGCCTCCTGTAGGGTTGTTTGCATCAGCAATAGCACTCAGATTAATGGCGCTGCTGTTGGCTTTACCAAACACAACATAAGATTTACCTGTCCATGTCTCACTATCCCAAGCACCCACAATCAAATCATCCAAGCCATCGCCATTGACATCGCCTGCGCTGGAGACTGAGTAGCCACTACGATCATTCGCCACCTCGCCATTAATCACAAAGCCTCCTGTAGGGTTGTTTGCATCAGCAATAGTGCTTAGATTAATAGCATTACTGTTGGCTTTACCAAACACAACATAAGATTTACCTGCATCTGATTTGCCACTCGGGTCGGCAGTCCAAGCACCCACAATCAAATCATCTAAACCATCGCCGTTGACATCGCCTGCGCTGGAGACTGAGAAGCCACTACGATTATCCTCTGCCTCACCATTAATCACAAAGCCCCCTGCTGTCGGGTTGTCTGCATCAACAATGGCACTTAGATTAATAGCACTACTGTTGGCTTTACCAAATACAACATAAGATTTACCTGTCCATATCTGACTACCCCAAGCACCCACAATCAAATCATCTAAACCATCGCCGTTGATATCGCCTGCGCTGGAGACTGAGTAGCCACTACGATCATCCGCTGCCTCACCATTAATCACAAAACCCCCTGTGGAGTTGTTTGCATCAGCAATAGCACTCAGATTAATAGCACTACCATCCGCTTTACCAAATACAACATAAGATTTACCTGCATTTGATTTGCCACTTAGATCGGCAAAAGGAGCACCCACAATCAAATCATCCAAGCCATCGCCGTTGACATCGCCTGCGCTGGAGACTGAGTAGCCACTTTGGTCGCCTGCCACCTTGCCATTAATAACAAAGCCGCGATGCATATCTTTCATGCTAACACCTTGTTGAACCCAAAGTGCAGCTTTGGTATCAGTGCTGGCATAACCATGGGTATAAACATCATAAGTAACATCGCCTTCAGTTCTAGTAATGCCTGACACCTTGATAAAGCCTGATATACTCACAGTGTCACCACTATCCCCTAACACTTTAAGAATATTGGTGCTGGTAGAAGCATCTAATAGGTCATTCAGATTGAGTTTCAAGGTATTGTTGCCTGAGCCCCTAATATCAATTATTTCAATATCTCGAATACGGGTATTGCTGATTTTGGTTAAATCCAAGATTAGACTTGCACCGTCTAATTTAAGAGTATCAACGCCACCACCGCCATCCACACGGGCACGGTTGCCTGTGCCGGTTTTTTCTAATGCAGTGATATTGCTGGCGTTAATGAGAATACTATCTGTGCCTAAGCCGGCGTTAAATACATCCATGCCACCATTGCCTGTTAGGGTATCGTTGCCAGCGCCGGCAACGAAGATTTCATCGCGACTGGCGCCTGTGAATGTGTTGGCATTTTTATCACCGAGATAATCAATGGTGTGTTTGGGATTACCGCCCAGTTTTGCTAAGTCTATGGCATTGGTGTCGGTTTTGCCGAAGATGACATAAGATTTACCTGAGTCATGGCCATTTGGATTAGCATACTTAGCACCCACAATCAAATCATCCAAGCCGTCGCCATTGACATCGCCTGCAGAGGAGACTGAGGCGCCACTCTCACCACCCGTCACCTCGCCATTCATAACAAACCCTCCCGTAGGGTTATTTGCATCAGCAATAGCGCTAAGATTAATGGCGCTGCTGTTGATTTTGCCAAACACAACATAAGATTTACCTGCAAATGATTTACCATCTGGATTGGCATATGGAGCACCCACAATCAAATCATCCAAGCCATCGCCGTTGACATCGCCTGCACTGGAGACAGACCAGCCACTATAATTCTCTGCCGCCTCGCCATTAATAACAAATCCCCCTGTAGGGTTGCTTACATCAGCAATCACACTCAGATCAATGGCACTATTGTTGGCTTTACCAAACACAACATAAGTTTTACCCGCCTCTGATTTACTGCTTGGATCGCCCTTATAGGCGCTCACAATCAAATCATCCAAGCCATCGCCGTTGACATCGCCTGCGTTGGAGACTGAGAAGCCACTATAATCATATTTTATCTCGCCATTGATAACAAAGCCCCCTGTCGGGTTGTTTGCATCAGCAATAGTACTCAGATCAATAGCATTACCGTTGGTTTTACCAAATACAACATAAGATTTACCTACATTCGATTTACCATTTAGGTTGGCGCGTCCAGCACCCACAATCAAATCATCCAAGCCATCGCCGTTGACATCGCCTGCACTGGAGACTGAGAGACCACTCCAATCATTCGTTTCCTCACCATTGATAACAAAGCCTCCTAGAGAGTTGCTAGCAGCAATAGTGCTTAGATTAATGGCACTGCTATCCGCTTTACCAAATACAACATAAGATTTACCTGCATCTAATTTACCACTTAGGTCGGCGTGTGCAGCACCCACAATCAAATCATCCAAGCCATCGCCGTTGACATCGCCTGCGCTGGAGACTGAGATGCCACTCCAATCATTCGCTTCCTCACCATTGATAACAAAGCCTCCTGAAGAGTTGCCAGTAGCAATAGTGCTTAGATTAATGGCACTGCTATCCGCTTTGCCAAATACAACATAAGATTTACCTACATCTTTTTTACCATTTAGGTCGGCGTGCGTAGCACCCACAATCAAATCATCTAAGCCATCGCCGTTGACATCGCCTGCGCTGGAGACTGAGATGCCATTTTTATCACTCGCTGCCGCACCATTAATCACAAAGCCCCCTATGGGGTTGTTTGCATCAGCAATGGCGCTTAGATCAATAGCACTACCGTCGGCTTTACCAAACACAACATAAGATTTACCTGCATTTAATTTACCACTTGGATCGGCATACCTAGCACCCACAATCAAATCATCCAAGCCATCGCCGTTGACATCACCTGCACAGGAGACTGAGACGCCACTTTGATCACCTCTCGTCTCGCCATTGATAACAAAACCACGCTGCGGCTCTTGTAATAAAGCGGTTGGTGGGTCTGAATCAACAGAATTTTGGGCTTTGGCGTCAACGGTTATTGTGTTTGCACTACTGGCTACTGCTGGTGTGGCTAATTGTATGGCGTTGCCTGTAGTATCTTTAATGCTGCCAGCGTTTAAAGACAAGGCAGTTGTGGTGGCAGTTATGCCAGTTGTTGCCGTGTCACCGCTGGCTATTGTGTAACTAAACACTAAGATGTT
>NZ_FQTR01000162.1 GCF_900128535.1 bacterium endosymbiont of Bathymodiolus sp. 5 South
TGAAAAAGGGTAACACCACCTTGTTTGCCCTTATTCAAAAAAAGATTATTAGAGACCTTTGCATAAATAGGGATGATTAGTAAAATCCAATTTTTGCCCAATTGGTGATTTCTTTAAACCTTGTCCTAGCAGGGCTAAGGCTGGGTTTAAAAAATCGCCAAGTGGGTGAAAAGTGGGTTTCTGATGATTGTTCCTATTTATGCAAAGGTCTCTATTAACAAAAAAATAATGGGAAAACCAAAATTTAGCATCCAGTCAAATAGGGAAAGTGCATAGCATCTCCTTTTCACCCTAGTTGTAAATAGGTGTTATTTCATTTATAAATAAAATAACGACAAAGTAGTATAAAATTATTGGTTCTATTTTCTGTGTTTTTACAACACAATAAAAAACTAAAAAAATAACCATGCACAACTTTGAAGATATAGTAAAAAGATGTTATCAAAAAAATAGCGATGAAGAGATCAGTAATGGCTCTATAGAACATGCAAAAATATTAGCTGACTATCTTTTTCGTTATGCAAAAGAAAAGAATAAAGACATTAAAATTGTTACTGGATCATTAGACGAGAGGTTTTATAACAAGTTTTCTGGTATTGTTAAAGAAATTTTAACTAAAAATAAAGTTTCAATTATTAGCGAAAAATCATACGAAGACAGTAGTTTTAGTCAAGAAATTAAAAAATCTGCCAATGGCACCATTAAGATTATCAGTAAAGACGACAAGGTTACTTCTCTGCCTCATTTTATTTTGGTTGGAGATTGCGCATACAGATTAGAAACTGATGATAGATTAAAGTTGGCAACAGCATCTTTTAATAGACCTAGTATTGGACAATTTCTTTCAGATATTTTTGATCGTTTTAAATAAAAATATTTATGGAAATATTTTATGGAATAGTTACCACTACTTTAGTGGTTTTATCTTCATTTACTTTAGCAATATTCCAATTTTTGGCAACTGCTATAATCAAAAAAGCACAAGACTCTCATAATCGTTTATCAAGATACACTAATTCAGAAAATGAACTAACTCATCAGTGCGATGCTACTGCTATATATGATTTAACTGCTCAATACGACAGATTAAAAAATAGCTTCAAACTGCTAGAGAGAAATTTTGAAATGGAGTTTATTCTCTTGCTGATAGTGGTTTTTCTTTCTGCTGTTTCTATTCTTTTGGTTTTACTGCAAGGAATATATAAATTTGAATGGATTTCAGTAAAAATTATTTTTAGTATTGATTTGCTTGCAATTGGTGTTTATCTGTGTGCCTTTATTACATTTACAATTAGGTTATATAAAAGAAACAATGAAGTTAAAAAGCATGTAAAAAATATAGATGATTTTTTAACCAGGATAAAAATATCGGACAAAATACTTAATAATACTAACAAAAGTTAATTTCTTAGATTTTTTATAATTAAAGCCAAGCGAGGCAAACAATGCTTGGTTGTAGCGTCACATCTGTTAAAAATGTAGAGTTGTTATTGCTTTATATTGCCCCATTCTCATACAAGGCACCGCCCTTTTATTCGAATAAATTACACTCTGACCTTAATTGTATCTCGTTTTCAGAATCCAGTTTGAAAATGCATACTGCCAAACAACAACCCCACCAAAAAAAATTGCTGTAAAAAAGGGTGGCATCCCAGAATGTAGAAGTAAACAGGAAACTTATACGCTTGTCGCTCTATTCATGACGATTCATTTTGGTAAAAACTTGCTCAATTTTTTGTTCTAAAGCTAGCAAACTAAAACCTCGAACTTCTTCAATAAATTTTTGCTCCATAAAAAATACTTGCACTACGGGTAAAGAAAATACGCCGTGTTGAGCGCAAATTTCTTGTGCATGTTGACAATCAATATAAACTAGGGTTAAAGCGGGGAATTTATCAGAAAAATTGGCGTTAATTTGTGGCTTGATGGTTTGGCATACGCCACAATTTTCACCACCAAATAAAATCAATATTGCGTCTTTTTCACGCTTTAAAGTGTCTAATTGCGCTTGATTGTGGATACTGATCACAGTTTATTTTGTAATTGGGTGAAAAACACTTCAAAACTGGGTAAACCTAACTGCGCCTCTCTTTGTTTTTGCCCCCACATCGGCTCTGGGAAATAACTGTCCGTTTCAAAACGCGCCATAATGTGCCAGTGGACTTGGGGCAATAAGTTTCCAAAAGAGGCGATATTAATATTATCTGCGTTGAAATAACTTAATATTAACTTTTCAGTAATATCAAGCACTCTAAAAAATCTCAGCCTTTTTATCGGCGGTGCATTCGCTAAATTCTTTGATTTTTCGTTGGGTAAAAACTTTCACCCATGGGAGTTCACTAAGTTCAATCTCAACTTTGATTAAATTATTTTGAAATATCATCACTATTTAATGGCTTTATCACACCTTTTTCTACTAAAGAATCCAGCGCCTCCTTAGCTTTATACGCATGATCACTATCTTTAGATAGAGACAATTCCTTAAGTACAGAGTCTATATTACCTACATATTTCCTCAACGATTCGCTGATACTATCATATTTCATCAAAAAATCAAAAGTCTCTTTGAAGTATCTTGCGTCGCTTAATATATACTGCTTTATCTCTTGTTTCTGAATTTGAGATAGAGCCTTTAACGCACTATTCTTGCCACTTTCTATAACATCACGCATCAAACCTATTATTTTCTCACTAGAGTTGATAGAGTTTTGTTGATTTGTAGCAGTGCATTGTTTGTAATACTCACCTAATTTTGGATCAAAATCTAAAAGTTCTTGTGCGTGTCCAGAATAATCATCTCGTATCCAGCCAATATTATTCTCGATAAAATCCTTTAAACATTTAAGAGCAAAGTCATGATATTGTGCTTTATTTTTAACATCTAGTGTCTCTAATTGCTCAATATAAAATATAAATGCTCTAGGGTGTAGATATGTATCTTTAGCAATAATAATTTTATTTCCTTGTTCTTTCAAAATATTCCATAAATCTGATACATACACTTCATTCTTATACTGCATATCATATAGATGCTTATCTTGCTTTGCTCGAATATCTTTATATATAGAATATAAACTCTGATTATTGATTTTAGATCTAACAGTCTCGTTAAAAAATTCTTCATCAATAAGTGAGGTTTGGCAATATTCAAAAAGTTTAGAAACAATATCACTTTTCAAGAAACAGGCTTCGCCATAGAATTTATGTCTATTACTAATTAAGGACAATAAATCTTCATATTTCTTATTTTTCTTTAATTTATCAGAGGCATCAGATACAGACAGTATCCTTTTATGTGCATATTCTATAAGTTCAAGAAAAGAAGAGGTCTGTGCGTTAATGGCGGCAATTTCGATAATACTGCCCACTATCTCAGTTGTAACTTCTGGCACATCTTTAATATCAGACTCAATAAAAGAGAAATCATTTAATGCATTTATAATTCGACTAATAACCCTTATATTGTTTACCTTATGCTCTGTTAAATAATGTTGTAGTGGATAATCTTTAAAGGCGGTTAATTTATCTTGCAATATCTCTAACGATTCAAAGGGTCTTGGATCATAACTAAATTCATAATCAATCAACTTTTCTTTATATTTA
>NZ_FQTR01000163.1 GCF_900128535.1 bacterium endosymbiont of Bathymodiolus sp. 5 South
GTCGCCAAAATTCTCACCAGAGCTAAGCTGAGCTTGGACAAAGGTAAGCTCAGTAGCGTCATCATCAAATGGGGTCAATGGTTGAAGGGTTCTCAGGCTGTAATCTGGGTTTTTAGAGGTGATTTTACGAATAGAAATCTCTGTTTTGCCCTTGCCGAAAGAATTGGCATATTCATTGGCTTTTTGGTTAATGCGACTTTCGACATTGCTGATGGCTTGGTTTTTAAGTTGACTTTTAATACCGGTGGTAATTTTATTACCAAGTTGGCTGGCGTTGTCTGAGTTGGTAGAGCCTATGGCGCTGCCAATCGTCGTGCCGACTTGTTTGAGGAGTTTGTTGGCTTGATTGTCTTTTTTGGTGTAGTTTGGAGAGTTGTTCCAGTTATATGTGTAAGGCTTGCTGAGGTCTAGGTAAGCGTCTTTGCTGAATGTTTGGGTGTCGGACGAGCCAACATTAAGAGAAAGCGTCAAAAGAATGGAGGTAAAAAAAAACTTGAAGTTATGTAGGTTGTTGTTTGTAAGCTTATTTAGTGTCATCTTTATCATGGTAAATATAATATTATTAATAATTTGTGAAATATTATACCCTATGAGATTTTTGCATAACCCCCCAATCCAAAAATAAAAACCAAAAAACGCACAAACCCCAACTGGTATAATGATTTCAACCAAAAAATAGTTTCACCTATTAGGTGAAAACCAAAGACAACCAAGCCCCTCATTAACCAACCAAACTTTATGCATTCATGAACACTATAAATTATAAACTTGATACGAGACCTTTGCATAAATAGGAACAATCATCAGAAACCCACTTTTCACCCACTTGGCGATTTTTTAAACCCAGCCTTAGCCCTGCTAGGACAAGGCTTAAAGAAATCACCAATTGGGCAAAAATTGGATTTTGCTAATCATCCCTATTTATGCAAAGGTCTCGATACAACTAACGAACTTTTAACTTCTCGCATTGGACTTATTACACTAGCACATACTATTCAAGTATTGGATTTATCAAAAACAACAGATCAACACTTCCCCGCATTGGGTAGTAATTGTGCCCTTAAATGTAGGTGCAAAAAAATTCATCAGAGTTTTTAGAGATAGTCAAAAAAAACTCGTGCAAAATAAAAGGCAATGGTATAATTTTCATACATTTTATTACACAATCTTAATCGTCCATGGAAATAAACACAACAAAATCCCAATTAACGCCAGCCTCAACACTGAGTGGTCTTAATAAATTCAAGCACTTTCTTGTGCTTAGTCTTTTAATCACATTCTCTTTTAATGCTTTTGCTGCTGATAATTCTGAGCAACCTAACAAAGAGCTTAGCAAAGAAGCCTATCTAGACCTCAGCAAGCCTTACACACACAAGCAGAGCAATACCACCAAGAAAGACAACCAAGCCACCGCTTTTCTCAAAGAAGTCGCAGGCACAGCGCGCACTGCCCTAGGCTCTACCAACTCAGGCAATACCGACCAACTGGGTAATAAGATTACCAAAGGCGTTAGCAATCAACTAAAAAACCAAGCCATTAACAAAACCGAAGGTTTTGTGAACAACAAAGCCAATACATTTTTAAACGCATTTGGTGCAGGTCGTAGTGAGGTAAGTATTGGTGGACTGAGCTCAAAAAAACTAAATTACAGCCTCAGAACCATTCAGCCGATATCTGAGCTTGATGCCAACAGCAAAGCATTAACTTTCATTCAAGCTAGCATCGCTTCTGGCAAAAGTACCGATAGTCGCCGTACTACAGTTAACTTAGGCATTGGTCATCGTCTATTGGTAGAGGACGACATGGCCATCGCCGGTATCAATGTGTTTACCGACTATGAGTCCAAGTCCAGTCACAAACGCCTAAGTCTTGGTTTAGAATACCAGCGTGCTAACTTTAGTGTCAATATCAATAAATACCATGTGTTTTCAGACAAAAAATTAGTCAACGGTTTACAGAAACAGGAAAGAGCCATGTCAGGTTATGATGTCAAGCTCAGCGGTCAAGCCCCTTATCTACCTTGGGCAAAAATCAAAGGCACTTATTATCACTGGGACGCTACAACGGGTCCAAACATTAAGGGTAACATTTTGGGCGTGGATATTGAGCTTACCCCATCAGTGAGCTTTGAGTTTGGTCAAGAAAACAACAACACCATAGATGCCACAAGTTATGGCAAACTCACGGTCAAACTGCCACTGGGCAACAAACAAAAATTCACCAACTTTGCCATTGCCAGCAAAGCCTTTAAAGACAGCAGCACAATGGACTTAGGCGCGCTTGCTTGGGTCGAGCGTAGTAATAAAATAATGGTAGAAGTAGAAGGTAACATACCAACATTTACAGGCGGTATGTTTAGAGGGTTAGAATATCAACTGGTCACCTCGCCTAACCCACCACACAGAGTTTGGCTTGATAGAAATCTCGGCGCAACAAAAGTTGCTGCCTCAAGTAATGACAGTGCTGCTTATGGTGATCACTATCAATGGGGACGAGCAAAAGATGGTCATGAATCATCTACATTGGGCACACAAACTCGATCAAGTGATATTGTTTTAGGAGGTAGTAAATTTATTTACGGAACATCGGATTGGACTACAGCTGATAGTACACCTTATAATCATAGTGGTACACTTAGAGTAGCCGCTTGGGCAGATGGTGGTAAAAATGACATTTGCCCTGCAGGCTTTAGCGTGCCAACTGAGGCAGAGCTAAGTGCAGAGCTTAAAGGCAATTTCAATACCATCACATCCGGCTTCTTAAAAATCCCAGCTGCTGGTCGTCGCTCTTCGGGTAATCCTAATAGCTTTACTAATAAAGACACAAGTGCCTTCTTGTGGGTTCGCAATGCTTCGAAGGCTCTGAGTGAGAAGGATGGTAATAGGTCCAAGAGTCGTCGGATTAGTATCCATAACTTCAGTAGTCAAAAGACGATCGGAGACTATCAACGTTCTTACGGTCTGAGTGTTCGTTGCATTAGGGACAGAATATAAATAATGAGGGGATGCTACCCTTTTATTTGAGACCTTTGCATAACCCAACCAAAAAACCACCAATCTGATAAAATAACACCCATCTAAAACAACCATAAAACACCCAAAATGTCTTAGAAAAATATCCAACAAAATTCATTTGCAGATTCTCTTGTTATTGAAACAGTATTATTGTTTCTCTAGGTTCAATCGGGGATATTGGGGACGCTACCCTTTAAATCGGATTTTAGACTCTCTAGAAACCTACTCAAAGGGCAAGTTGGTGATGAGATTAATGTTTTAATGGCTGGCCTGTGCTTGGAATTTGAGAAAATGGCCGGTGATAGCCACTATTTTTTTTGTTTTGGCAAAAACTGGGTTTATTTTTGTAAAATACCTAGAGACCTTTGCATAAATAGGAATAATCATCATAAACCCACTTTTCACCCACTTGGCGATTTTTTAAACCCAGCCTTAGCCCTGCTAGGACAAGGTTTAAAGAAATCACCCATTGGGCAAAAATTGGATTTTGCCAATCATTCCTATTTATGCAAAGGCCTCACCTAAGGTTTTTTGCGGCACTGGATAAAAAGCAGTTTTGTTGATTTAGATGGTTGGAAAAAT
>NZ_FQTR01000164.1 GCF_900128535.1 bacterium endosymbiont of Bathymodiolus sp. 5 South
TTTTTTTGTTTTGGCAAAAACTGGGTTTATTTTTTGTAAAATACCTAAGGTTTTTTGCGGTACTGGATAAAAAGCAGTTTTGTTGATTTAGATGGTTGGAAAAATGGGTGGTTTTGGTTTGTTTGGAGTGGTTTTTAAGGGGCGACTAAATAGGAACAATCATCAGAAACCCACTTTTCACCCACTTGGCGATTTTTTAAACCCAGCCTTAGCCCTCTAGGACAAGGTTTAAAGAAATCACCAATTGGGCAAAAATTGGATTTTGCTAATCATCCCTATTTATGCAAAGGTCTCAATCAAAAACCAAAATTCCCCGTATACCAAGAGATTAAACTCAAATAAAAGGGTAGCGTCCCCTTTATTCTTAGTTTAGTTTGACTTATTCGAAATAAGAAATTTTAGATTGTTGTTTGAAATTGTTGGGGTTTTATATTATGATAAAGTTTTTGAATCAAATCAATGGTAATGATCAAAACTTTGATAATGGCATTAAGAGAAGCAGGAAAGCAGGGTGTGCTATCCTTTTTTAACATAAGTTCGACACTTATTAGTTGACGCAAAATTGGTGGTTTTTCAGGTCAATTGGAACTTTTCGTTGGATTTTTTTGTATTGAATGTGCCCAATAAAAGTTTAACATGAGCAATACCGATATTGAAAATAAAAGTCTTCCTATTACCACAATAAATATATTAGCGCCTATCAGTAAGACCAAGGCCGTATCCTCTATTATTGAATGCATTAAATTTAAAAAATAAATTGATTTTTTTTTATCTTCCTTGCTAATATTTGATTTTTCTTGGAAATCTTTTTTAAGTAACGCTCCTCCGTAGGAAATCCCAAGAAGAACACCGATTAACAGAGAAAACGATATATCTTTATTGATTTTTAATATTCTTGTAATTGGAGACAGTGATTTTTCAAGATAAACTATTACACCCCATTTTTTTAAAATAAAAACAAGTCTATGAAGAAGAATTATGATAACTCCAATTTCCAAGCATAAAATAAAGGGACCTATGAAAATATCTTGGATTGAATTTTCGCCCATCACAGTAATAATGTTTATTACACTTATTTTTTCCTGAAATAAGTTAAAAAAAGAGAATATACTTGTTAATAGCGAAGAAAAAATAATTGCTGAAATTATTCTAAATAATATTATTTTCCAGTATTCCACACCTAGATAACTTGATATTTTAGCCTCAATTGGTAATGCGTGAGAAATAAGGATAAAAGATGCCAATGTCGTAACCTCTGCTGTTGTTACGGTTTCTGGATTAATTAATAGAAAAAAACTTGATACACCCCCATAAACACCTGTTAATAATCCAAGCAATAACACCATACCAAATTCTACCGGTAAGTTTAATAGGCTTGTTAATGGATATACTACAATGGATATTTCAATAATTAAATTAAAATATTTCAAAATCTCTATAATTATTAAGAATGGGAGTATTATTTTAATAATTCCTATGGCTGAATAATAATCCTGAATCACCCCCTCTTTCATGATTTAACTTCCTTGTAGATGCTATCTATATATTTTATTCCGCCATCAGGTAAAATACATACGATATTAGAATCTTGTTTTATATCACCACTTTTTAGTAATTTAGATGCCGCCCATAAGACACTTCCGGAAGACCCGCCCAGTAAAATGCCTTCATTTTTTGCGATATACCTACACATTGAAAATGCATCGTTATCATTACACTTTAATTTTATGTCAACTAATGAAGGCGTATAGTTATCTGGAACAAAGCTTAACCCCGTACCATTTTGTTTATATGGCATTTGGCAACCTCCAAATATTATAGAGCCCAATGGTTCAACGCCAACTATAATAGGTTTTTTTATGCAGTGTTGTTTTAAATATTTAGATACGCCTGATAAATGACCGCCTGTACTTACACTTGCTATTAGGACATCTATTTTTCCATTTAGATCTGAGAATATTTCATATCCAGTATTATAATTTCCTGATTTACAGGAAGGATTTGAATATTGATCTAAGTTAAAGTGGTTTATTTTCTCACCTATTTTTTTTGCAGTTAAAATTCTATTTTTTTGATAGCCACCATATTCATCCATCTCAGTTATCAGTAATATACTTGCACCATATGCCCTGTATATTTCAATATTTATTTTTGGCGTTTTTGGATCCACTATGCAAATAAGTTTATAACCTTTTGCCGCACATATCATTGCAAGTGAATGCCCCATATTACCAGAAGTTGACTCTACAATAGTATCACCTTTGATAATTAATTGGCGCTTCTCAGCATCTTCAATTAATCTTAATGCTGCACGATCTTTAATACTTAACCCTGGGTTAATATATTCTATTTTTCCATAAATTTTTGTACTATTTGTTGCGTTTGGCAGGTGCTGTAACTCAACCAAAGGAGTATTTCCAATACACTCATACACTGATTCTTTAATCATATTCGCCCTTGTTTTATTGTGATGCTGTCCACGAAAAGTGGCTGTTTTATTTTGTAAAACTAATATCTGAATTCAACTGTCACATCAGTGGTCGCCTGAAATGATTTGTTGGGATTTTTTATTCCAGTTATTATTGATTTAATTAAATTTGGGTCTTAACTAGTTAAGCGGGTTATTTTTGAAATTTTGTAGCAAGATTTTATGTAAATCTTGACCCTTGTTATTAAATCTAAATTCACATTCTTTTAGATGATATTTAAACATATTTTTAGATCTAGCACTTATCTAACTTAACCCTAATTTTGTTAATAAATAATGAACGCCGTTTATATTTTGATAATGAATATTAAAATCTTTTGCTAGCATGTTTTGAATATCTTTAAGTCTGACTCTGCCACCATTTTTATTATTCTGCATTGCAAGTATAGATTGAAGTAATTTGGTATGATTCTGATTGCGAGCCTTACTGGGGCGACCACTGCGTTGCTTTTCTTTTAAGCCATCGATACCTTCATCTTTATAATGTCGAACCCATTGCTTGACAGCGCTTAAACTTTGTAAGAGATATTGTGCCACTTGTTCGTAGCTTTTTCCATTTTGAATATGACTAAGCCCAATAAATCTAATTCTTGTTCTTGGGTGTTTTTCTATCTTGGCTAGTTGCTTAAAATCGTGTTTATAAAAATCATCAGGTAGTTGGATTCTTTTTGGCATTGTTTTGTTGGTGAAAAAAATGATTATTATACACTATTTATGGTATTGTTGTTTTTTGAATTTGGTATAATATTGCCCTTAATCCACATTTAAACCATTCCACTATTAGTGTCATTCAACAAAAGTTTCAGCAGTATTTAATGCACAATGCCATCACTAATTTTAGCATTGGTTATCAAAAAGTAAGTAATGACATTCATCCCACAAAATTTACCAATGAACAAGGAGAGCCCTTGGCTGAAATTGCCGCCTCTGATGTTGGGGTAAAGGGCTCTGAGGGTAGCGTGTCTAATAACTATCTTTTTAATGAACTGTTTTATGATTCGGAATTAGAAAAGAAAAATATAACAACCAATTTAAGAGAAGTGGTTGTTTTTACAAAAATTCCCAAGAATTCAATCAAAATACCCGTTGCGGGCGGTGC
>NZ_FQTR01000165.1 GCF_900128535.1 bacterium endosymbiont of Bathymodiolus sp. 5 South
CCAATTTTTGCCCAATTGGTGATTTCTTTAAACCTTGTCCTAGCAGGGCTAAGGCTGGGTTTAAAAAATCGCCAAGTGGGTGAAAAGTGGGTTTCTGATGATTGTTCCTATCTTATGCAAAGATCTATATATTTTTTTATCTTTTTCGCTGACTTATTTTTTGTGCAATAAGCCAATATACATATGAATGAATTATTCCACAAAAGAGAAATATAGGATAATCCAAAATACCTAATTTTATATAAACTAAATCTACAGTCAATGTAACTAATCCGCCTATAAGCAATGTATTTTTAAGATTGAATTTATTACTTTTATTCGTCAAAATATGCACAGGAATAGCGAATAAGATTGTAAAAATAATAATAACTATAAACGATGGAATAAAAATAGGCAAAACGTTGATAAAAAAACTTTCAACATCAATATTCAACTCTATCATCATCACGAATAAAGGGGGTATTATAGCACTTGAGATTAAAGAACTAAAAATACTAACTTTTACAAAATACATTATATCTTTCATTATGGATTATACGAATCACAAGTACTGCAAATCATACTGTCAGTAAAAGGTATGTTTCCACCATAAGTACCCGACCATGGTGTCCTGTCAAATGTATTGTTATGCCAACTGTTAATTTGGTCATTACTTAAAACACCCCTCCAATTACTTTGGCTAGTATCAGCATAATCTCTGTCCACCCAGTCAACATAATCAACCATTAGATTTATCCCTAATTGTTCATTATTTATTGGTGCCAACATATTAGCAGATATACCACGAAGCCCTCTATTGGCAACAACATCTAAAGCCGTTAATGCAAACGGATCGCCCTCTGAGTTTCTCATATGCCAAAATAGTACTCTTGACAATGGTGCTCCTCTTTTTGCTAACCTCCTTTCATACGCAGAAATGGGAATACTTGGTTTCTGAGCATCATGCGTCCACTCATTAAACAAATACCTAAACGCCCCCGTCTGTGCCCCGTTTGCGAATTTACCACCGCCAATCACCGAGATGGTACCGCCAACAACCGCATCTCTAGCAGTGTTGCCAATCATCTCAGACATATTCTTTGAATGTTCTGGTGAACCAAGGTAAGAGCCGAGTGAACCCGATAAGAAACCAGCACCAAAACTACCGCCCATTCTGTCTTGCACGATACCGCCTGCTAATCCATGAGCGGCTAAGGTTTTCATAGAGCCTGATTCCCAACCTAGGTTGTATTGCATTTTGCCATTAGCGCCTATTTTACCTCCCCTTAGTCCTCCGATACCCATAAATAAAGCAGCGCTCAGTCCTGCGCCTTGGGCGACTTTGGCGCTGCCTGTTGCGATGTAGGTAACTGCATAACTCACAGCATAGGCAACAAACATCTGAGCAATGAGACCCATTGCAATATTTGTCACAATGGTCTTGGTAATTGCTACTGCTAGAAAAGCCAAGAAAAAATTCCCATCTGGGTCGGTGTATTTCAGCGGATTGTTTATTGTATAGCTGTATCTGTTGTAACTCTGTGTATTATATGGAGATTGAATATAGGGATCAGCACTGAGGAATCTTCCAATTTGTGGGTCATACACTCTACCGTTCATATGTATCAATCCCATTTCATCAATATGCTCATGACCTGTAAATCCTCGGTTGGTTAGAGCTGGAATGATAGGCGGTAGTGGATCGGATACCCTCCAATCGCCTTTGCGTCTTTCACCAAAGGCGGTGTATGCCATGCGCTCAACGATGTTGCCTTGTCCATCGGTGATGGTGTCTATTGAGCCGAGGTTGTCGTAGTGTAGGTAACGGGTTTTGTCAGGGATGTAAAAAAGGGCAGCGTCCCTATATATCCCAATATCTTTTTGTCTATTCCCTTTATTTTAAAGGGTAGCGTCCCCTTATTTTCTAATGACAAATAAAAATTAAAAAAAGGTTGACTTTTAAGACAGTATCTTATTTCTTATTTTTCAAGGCGCTCCTAATATGCAATATATTATTCTTGTGTCTCTTTATTTTTATTCTCTTCTTAATTTTTCACTATCTGGGTTTTTCTTTGATTCACTTAAAACTTTTGGTATAGCTTTTAAACACATTTTTATACCCTTAAGCCAATTTTTATGTTTACGATAAACTCTACTCATTGCCATAGTGGCTGCCAGATTGCCTGCTTCTGCCGCTTGTTTGTAATACTCAAGTGATTTATCTATATTTTTCTCAACACCGCGCCCTATTTCGTAACATCCACCTAGTGCAGTAAGAGCGATATGATTGTTGATGGTGGCAATTTTTTGGTAAACTTCAATTGATTTTTTATGCAGTGCATTATCTTTATTTTTAATTGCTAAATTTTTATAAAAAATAGCTAAATCTAACCCGGCATCTATATCTTCGTTTTCAAAAAACGCCTTGCGATGCCAATAAATAGTCTCGTTAACATCTTTTTTAACACCATATTTTCCATGTAAATAAAAATTACCAATAAGACTTGCGGCAATTCTGCAATTATTTTTATCAGCTTTTAACAAAATATTAATTGTATTCTTACAATTTCCATTTACAAAACAATCCTCTAAACTGTCAGATAATTCTTTATTGTTCTTATCAGATTCGGCTTCATACCAAAGAACATCATATCTTTTCAACATTATTTTTTACTCCTATTGTGAACATTAATAGAATCCTTTACTTTTCTAGAAATATTTTTCAATCTAATACCGTCTTCTAAACCACTTCTAATAGCGTTAGAAATAGTGTTAGGGGGGGCGCATAATAGTACAGTAAGACAAAGAATTCTAGTAAAAGAATTTTTAATCGCGGAACCAATAATTCTTCCACCCCCCAAAATATCTAGCACAGGCGTAAAACTCCCCAACGGTACTTCATGATAATGACTTCCATCAGAATTAGGATAAGAATAATCATCACCTTCATACGCACTACTACCATGATTATACAAACTCACAAAAGCCGCACTCCTTGCCCCATTCGCAAACTTACCTCCGCCCAATTCTGCGGAAACGCCACCTATAACACTACTAATCATAGTATCAGTAATCACGTTATTAGAAGAAGAGGCGTCCAGCCAAGAATCTCCAGCATATGAAGAAAATGCACCACCTAAAAACCCTTCTTTAAAATTTCCACCTGATATTTGACTAATAGCACCTTGAGATAACCCGTGGGCAATTGCTTTGTTATAAATATCTTTTTGCGCCCATTTTGCAAAAGCACTTTTACCATAACCAATGTGATTAGCAACGCCTGCCGTTACACTTCCCAACACTGCCCCTCGCATTGCACCTTTTAAACTACCTGTGCTAATTGCACCGCTAACAAAACCAGCGGCCGCACCACTTGCCCACACACTCCAGCCAGCAGCCAATGTTGCACCGCCGGTGTAAATAGCAACAACTATTGCTACAACTTGTCTGCCATATTTTTTAATACCCCTCCAAGTACTTCGCCATGCTTTAGCTATTGCTTTAAAGGGATTGTAACCGCTCGGGTCAGTGTATTTCAGCGGGTTGTTCATTACATAACTGTATCTATTATAACTCTGTGTATTGTAAGGGGCTTGGAT
>NZ_FQTR01000166.1 GCF_900128535.1 bacterium endosymbiont of Bathymodiolus sp. 5 South
ACCCACTTTTCACCCACTTGGCGATTTTTTAAACCCAGCCTTAGCCCTGCTAGGACAAGGTTTAAAGAAATCACCAATTGGGCAAAAATTGGATTTTGCTAATCATCCCTATTTATGCAAAGGTCTCCCAAGATGTCTTGCTTTACCTAAATCATAATGAAGTTTTAACAATCCAAAGGTTTTCTCAACAATATAACGAATGGATGAACGCTGTTTGTTTTCTTGTTTTTGTTGGATGTTTTTTCAAGGCATGATTGGTTTTTTAGCGTTGTTTTAGATGAGTATTATTTTGCTATACAGGAGGTTTGTGATTTTTTTTAGTCGATTTATGCAAAGGTCTCAACAGTTCATACAAATCCCTAAAACTCTGACTATGAAAATTAAGAAAATATGTCAGCAAATAAGTTTTGGATTATGAGTGGCTCTATTTTTGGATTTTTAGGGCACATAAAGAACTTTGACAAAATTGTTTTTAAATGCTATAGTAAATTTTTTAATCATTATTTTTTTAAAAATGAAAAACACAACAAATACACTAAACAAACTTACTAAACTCCTTGCAGTTGCCATCATTTCAGTCTCTTTGAATGCTTTTAGTGTTACAATCAGCACTAATTATGTTAGTGCTACTGCTGGAACTGCTATTACACCTGTTACCATCACTAATACAGGTGATGCTGCTTTTTATTACTCAATTTCTCCTGCTATCTCCAATGGCTTATCCTTTAATGCAAGAAATGGAACCATCTCTGGAACGCCAATTTTTACATCTGATCCAGTGACTTATGTTATAACAACTTATGTTGTAACAGCAACTGGTTTATTTATTAAGGACACTGCAACTGTTGTTATTGCTGTTGGTGTCGGTGATATTAATTTGGCCTTTGGAAAACATGCCACACAATCCAGCACACATCTATACCGCTCTATCGTTCCTGTTGCTGGCTATGCAGTGGATGGTAACACTGATGGCCATTTCTTAAATAAGAGCACCACCTATACCGAATATGAACACGGCGCTTGGTGGCAGGTTGATCTAGGCAGCAAGAAAAACATCAATCAGATCATTATCTACAACCGTACTGATTGCTGTGCAGATAGACTAAGCAACTACCAAGTTAGTATTTCTGATAAAGCAGACTTCAGCACCCACATTTATCAACAAGACTTCCATGTTGCGCCTAATCCCAAAAAGACTATTAAATTAGACGCATCAGGTAAACAAGGTCGCTATGTTAGAATCCAGTTGCTTGATCAGAACTATCTGTCTCTAGCAGAAGTTCAGGTGATGGGTATTGATCCTTTGCGTTTTGCTAAGGTGGATTATTCTAGTACCCATAATGATTTTGATGGATCTTATAATGCGCCAAATTATGCCAATAAGACGGCCTTTGCCGCCGTTAAAAGCGACGGCTCAATCATAGCATGGGGTGGTCTACCTTCTGAAGGCATAGATCCAGATTCTGTAGGTAAAAACGCACCCACTGACAGTGGCTATACCGAGATTTATTCAAACGAATATGCATTTGCTGCTCTTAAAGCTGATGGCTCAATTACAACATGGGGTAGCCTAAACAATGGAGGCACAAACGCATCCAATGTACCCACTGACAAAGGCTATACCAAGATTTATTCAACTGTTAGTGCCTTTGCCGCCCTTGCACACGATGGCTCAATCAAAGTGTGGGGTAACTCAGATTATGGAGGTGCAAACGCACCTGCTGGCAGTGGCTATACCAAGATTTATTCAACTGTTGGTGCCTTTGCTGTCCTTAAGGCTGATGGCTCAATCAAGGCGTGGGGTGAATCAGATGCTGGAGGTGTTAATGCACCCGCCGACAAAGGCTATACCAAGATTTATTCAAATGAACATGCCTTTGCTGCTCTTAAAGCTGATGGCTCAATCAAGGCGTGGGGTGACCCATTTACTGGAGGCGAAAGCGCACCCGCCGACAAAGGCTATACCAAGATTTATTCAAATGAATTTGCCTTTGCTGCTCTTAAAGCCGATGGCTCAATCACAGTGTGGGGTAACTCATTTTCTGGAGGCACAAGCGCACCCACCGACAAAGGCTATACCAAGATTTATTCAAATGAGTATGCCTTTGCTGCTCTTAAAGCCGATGGCTCAATTACGACATGGGGTGACACAAAGAGTGGAGGTAAAAACGCACTCAACGCACCCACTGATAAAGACTATATCAAGGTTTATTCAACCCGTAGAGCCTTTGCTGCTCTTAAAGCTGATGGCTCAATTACGACATGGGGTGACATGGAGAATCCGTGGAGTAACATAGAAAATATACGCAAAAACATACCCACTGACAAAGGTTATATTGAGATTTATTCAAATGAATTTGCCTTTACTGCTGTTAGGCCCGATGGCTCAATCAGGACATGGGGTGACCCAAGTTATGGAGGCGCATATGCCTCTGGTGGTTACAATCTAGCGCTTGGAAAACCTGCCACACAATCCAGTATATATCCACACCGCATCCACGCTGTTGCTGGCTATGCAGTAGATGGCAACACTGATGGAGAATTCTTAAATAGTAGCACAACCCACACACAAAAAGAACAAGGTGCTTGGTGGCAGGTTGATCTAGGCAGTAAGAAAAGTATCGATCAAATCATTATCTACAACCGCACTGATTGCTGTGCAAATAGACTAAGCAACTACCAAGTTAGTATCTCTAATAAAGCAGACTTTAGCACCCACACCTATCAACAAGACTTTCATGTTGCGCCTAACCCCAAAAAGACCATTAAATTAGGCGCACCAAGTAAAAAAGGTCGCTATGTTAGAATCCAATTGCTTGACAAGAACTATCTGTCTCTAGCAGAAGTTCAGGTTATAGGCGTTGATCTTTAAATAAAGCAAACGCAGTAAAAGCGCTTCAGTTGCTGGTTACTTAGGTTGTGTGTGCTGGTGGTTAATCATTCAACGGGTGCGTCTGTAAATTGATGAAAATATATTTGATATTTTCAAAGCCGGAAAAATTACACCGAGACTTTTTCATAAGTAGGAATGATTAGCAAAATGACAAGTTTTGCCGAATTGGTGATTTTATGAAATATAGTCATAGCAAAGCTATGGCTGTGTTTTATAAAATTGTCAAGTTGGTGAAAAATGGCGTTTTGATGATTATTCATATTTATGCAAAGGTCTCTCTTTACTACTTATAAATTCAAATGCCTTTAGCACAATCACCAAATTTAAAACTTAGTATCTCAGACTTAAAACTTTATCTAAGAATTTATGACAGTATCATACAAACCACATAAAACTCTGACTATGAAAATTAATAAAATATGTCAACAGGCAAGTTTTGGGTTGTAAGTGATCTTATTTTTGGATTTTTTTTGGGGTGCATACATAACACCTTGACAAAAAAATTTTTAAGTGTTATAGTAAAATTTTTAATCATTATTCGAGACCTTTGCATAAATAGAGATGATTAGCAAAATCCAATTTTTGCCCACTTGGTGATTTCTTTAAACCTTGTCCTAGCAGGGCTAAGGCTGGGTTTAAAAAATCGCCAAGTGGGTGAAAAGTGGGTTTCTGATGATTGTT
>NZ_FQTR01000167.1 GCF_900128535.1 bacterium endosymbiont of Bathymodiolus sp. 5 South
TCCAGACATTAAGGGTAATATTTTAGGTGTGGATATTGAGCTTACCCCATCGGTAAATTTCGAGTTCGGTCAAGAAAACAACAACACCATCAATGCCACAAACTATGGCAAATTCACGGTAAAACTGCCACTGGGCAACAAGCAAAAATCCATCAACTATGCGATTGCCAGCAAAGCCTTTAAAGACAGCCATAAAATGAACCTAAGTGCACTTGCTTGGATAGAGCGTGATAATAAAATAAAAGACAACACGATAGTGTTTAATGGACTAACTTACGGACTGGTCCTCTCACCTTACACAGGCAGAGTTTGGCTTGATAGAAACCTAGGGGCTACACGAGTAGCCACCTTAAGTGCAGACACCGAAGCTCGTGGATATTTCTACCAATGGGGTAGAAATGATGATGGGCATGAGTTTAGCTCAAGCACAACATCAACAATACGGGCAACTTCCATCACCCCAGCAAAAAATGCATTTATCAAATCCTCTAGTGATTGGACAACCACAGATGCAGATGGTACACTTAGAACAGCCGCCTGGGCAGATGGCGGAGTCAATGATATTTGCCCAGTAGGCTTTAGCGTGCCAACTAAGGAAGAGTTAAAGAAAGATACTATTGACACTTATACGAATACGGGTGGTACAGGTAATACTATTAAAGCATTTAATAGTTTCCTTAAAATCCCAGCTGTTGGCGGCTTCCGTCACACAGATGGCAGTATACAGTCTTCTAATACTATCCACATGTGGACTCGGTCTGATGCTAGTAATTTGAAACCTCATTATTTATACATCACCCATAACCAAGGCGATGCGAGGATTAATGATAATTTTTCCCGTAGTGCTGGTATGGCTGTTCGTTGCATTAAAAATATCTAAGCGTGTGCGCGGTAGAGCAGAACACACTTTGTCCGCTTGGTGTAGCATCCTGCAGGGTATCTGTGTGCTTGAATAAAATAAGAAGAATAAATGAAATTGACTTTTTAAAAGAACCAGTGGTAAATTCCCAATGTGTTAACGCAGACAAAAACAGCATTTAATAAGATTAAGGATTTGTCATGATTTTTAGCACCTTGAATAATCCAACTGATGGCTGAAATCATAAAGAAAATGTAGCCATATTTTGAATAGTTAAAGTGGAGTGCGACCAGTAAGCCACCAGTGATACCTGTAATCGTGCCCAGCCACCCCCAGGTATTATTCATGGATTTCAAAATCATGGGTTATGCGGGCAGTTTTGCCAAGCATGATTGAAGCAGAGCAATATTTGTCAGCAGATAGGCTTATGGCTTTAGCTACTTTTTTATCATTTAAATCAGTGCCTTTAATAATAAAGTGAAGGTGGATTTTAGTGAATATTTTTGGATGTTCTTCAGCGCGCTGAGTGGATATTTCTACGCGACAATCGCGCACAGTTTCACGCATTTTTTTCAGTGTTGATACCACATCAATGGTTGTGCAACCGCCCATACCTAGGAGTAACATCTCCATGGGGCGAATGCCTAGATTTTTGCCTCCCAATTCTTCAGGGCCATCCATCACCACGGCGTGGCCACTGGCTGAGGTGCCAAGCATCATCATGTTATCAATCCATTTAACGGTTGAGTTCATTTGTTTACTCCAAAGATATCTTGTAATGCTTTGCCGGGGTTGTCGTGACGCATAAAGGCTTCACCAACCAAAAAACTGTAAATATGGTGCTTATGCATAAAGGCAACATCATTGGCACTCAAGATACCGCTTTCGGTGATAATCAAGGTGTCTTCTTTAATTTCTTTCATTAGTTCAACTGTTGTTTCTAAAGCAACACCAAAGGTGCGTAAGTTTCTATTATTAATACCAATCATTGGCAAGCGCAACAGTAATGTGCGTTGTAATTCTTCTAGGTTATGCACCTCAACCAAAACATCCATATTAATAGCAATAGCACGCATTGCAAAGTCCTCCATTTGCTCATCGCTTAGACAAGCCGCAATCAGCAAGATACAATCAGCGCCTAAGGTTCTGGCCTCGTAAATCTGATAAGGGTCTATAATGAATTCCTTGCGTAATACCGGTATGGATACTGCTTTTCGTACATCAACTAAATATTGATTGTTACCTTGAAAAAAGTCCTTATCAGTCAAAACTGACAAGCAAGTAGCGCCTGCTTTCTCGTAGCTTTTGGCAATTTCAACAGGGTTGAAATCCTCACGCAACACACCTTTGGAAGGCGATGCTTTTTTAATTTCTGCAATAATCGCATTTTGTTTGGCATCTGCTTTATCTTTTAATGCTTGGTAAAAGTCGCGGGTATCACGATCTTTATAAGCAGCGTCAAGCATTTGCTTTTCTGAAATATTTTTTTTACACTCGGCAACCTCTTCTTCCTTTCGAGTAATAATTTTTTTTAGAATGTCAGGCGTATTTGTCATAGTTGTCATTTTAAACGAATATAATTAATGCTGAGTTTTTTGTATAGGTATTTATGATGAAATTATTAGATTTTGAAGTCGGCATTAATCAGCCATTTTTCCTGATTGCAGGTCCTTGTGTGATTGAATCCGAGGCGTTGGCTTTGGAAACTGCCGCTTATTTAAAGCAAGTAACAGAGGATTTGGGCATTAATTTTATTTACAAATCTTCATACGATAAAGCCAATCGCACCAGCACCAGTAGTTTTAGAGGCTTAGGCATTGAAGAAGGGCTACGCATTTTACAAAAAGTCAAAGATGAGGTTGGTTGCAAAGTGTTAACCGATGTGCACGAAGACACACCACTCGATGAAGTCGCCAGCGTGGTAGATATGATGCAAACCCCTGCATTTTTGGTGCGTCAAACCAACTTCATTCAAAATGTATGCAAGCAAGGCATCCCTGTTAATATCAAAAAAGGTCAATTTCAAGCCCCGTGGGATATGGGCAATGTTGTTGCCAAAGCCCGAGAAGTCGGCAATCAGCAAATCACCGTTTGCGACAGAGGCACTAGTTTTGGCTACAACACCTTGGTATCAGATATGCGTGGTTTAGCGCAAATGCGTGCCACTGGTTGTCCTGTGGTATTTGACGCCACTCATTCAGTGCAACAACCTGGCGGACAAGGCACCACCTCAGGCGGACAACGAGAGATGGTGCCAGTCCTCGCCCGTGCTGCCATTGCCGTTGGTGTGAGTGGACTGTTTATGGAAACCCACCCCAACCCAGCAAAGGCCCTTAGTGATGGCCCTAATTCTATGCCGATTGATAAAATGGGCGAGTTGTTAAAAACCTTGCAGGGACTTGATGATTGGGTTAAGAATGGTGGGTTGTTAGAGGATAAGCTGATTAACAATGCTAAAAATTAAAGACACACCAAAGATAGATAGACCCACAGAGAGTATCTATTACAAAAAGGTTCTGATGCACTCTCCAAAACAGACTTATTGGTTATTTAAATAATAAGAGACCTTTGTATAAATATGAATAATCATCAAAACGCCATTTTTCACCAACTTGACAATTTTATGAAACACAGCCATAGCTTTGCTATGACTATATTTCATAAAATCACCAAGTCGG
>NZ_FQTR01000168.1 GCF_900128535.1 bacterium endosymbiont of Bathymodiolus sp. 5 South
GGCAGTACCACCATAGGGATAATAATGTTCGTAACTGAGAGTTTGGGCTTTGCCGCCCAATTCCAAGGTGTTGGATTGTAGGTGGCTGTTGAGTTGGTAGTGGGTTTGGGTGTTGTCTTTGCTGCTTTCGCTGAGGATGTGGGTGCCGATGTGCAGAGTTTTGCTTTGTTGTTTTGCTTGGTTGATTGAGATGTCTAGTGCGGGTAGGTAGTCTCTTTGGCTTTGTACTTGGTGACTAGATTCAGTTATAGCGCGAACTCGTTTGCCTTGGTAATCATAAACATAGTATTGTGTGGCGTTGCTTTTGTCTGATTTAGTAAGTTTATTTAAGGTGTTGTTGTAGTGCCACTCTAGGTTACCGATATTGTTTAAGTTTAATAAATTGCCATTGGTATCAAAGTTATTTTGGTTGTTATTTTCAGTGCCACGGTTGCTGTTTGGGTGGATGGTGAGGGTTTGTTGCCAATCACCACTGTTTGTCTGGTGCGATAGGTTAGTTGGGTTGTTACCTGTGTCGTAGGTGTAGAAGGGCTCTAGTGAAATCATAATATGGCACAGTAGTTTGTTTGTTGTATTATTCTAGATAGTCTACTAGTAGGTGCAAAATATTCATGCATATCTCCACGAGGTGGTAGGGGCTCTTCAGCAGATATTAAAGGCATTTTTGGTTCTAAATATAGGCGAACGTTACTGCCAGTAGCCTCTAATTCTACAGAGTCTACCTTGAGACTAAAAGTATTGGTAATCCTTAAAGAAGATCTACCATTATCACTCTTGATAAGAAAATTACGATAAAACTTTGGGTAATTTCTATCCGCTCGATAAATCTCCATTGCTTCGTTTGCGCTGGGGTTGGTTATATTCTGTTGTAGCATTGTTTGAGGTAGTATATTTAATGCGCCTGCTATTTTTGTCATCCCTAAATACTGATAAGAGATTACTTCTGTTGCGTTCAAGCCAGAACGACGACCTGGATATTCATTTTTAAAATTTGAATCAAAAACTAACTCCCCTGTGGAGAAGTTCATAGCATTCTTAAAATAATCAGAAGGCGGATGAGAATGGGCTTGAATGATGAGTTCCCCGTTGTTTCTCCATTCTGGTTCTATGGAAAATTCTGTATTAGTGTTTAATAAGTTAAGTTTATCAGCAGGATAAGTCCTGACAATATTTTCCAGTCTTTCATACGATTCAGGAAAATAAAATAAATTATTATTCTGATAAGTTCCTTCAATTGGACTTAGTACATCTATCTCATAATTTGCCAGATTTATGTCAGCTGGAATAACTTTAACATGTCCTGTTGGGTCAATATACTTAAGGGGATTATTGTCCACATAAACATACAAGTCTAATCCATCAACCGCTCCTGCTGAATCAGGGCTTATCCATCTTGCTAACCAAGGGGCTAGATACCTAGCGCCGTAGTAGCATAAGCCACTACTGTCGTCTCTTTCTTTGCCCGTGTAGCGGTAGCGTTTTTGTTGCACTTGGGTTTTGTCTTTGCCAGCGATAATGGCAGTGCCACCATAAGGATAATAATGTTCATAACTGAGGGTTTGGGCTTTGTTATCCAACTCTAAGGTGTTGGATTGTAGGTGGCTGTTGAGTTGGTAGCGGGTTTGGTGTGGGGGTTGGGTATTGTTTTCACTGCTTTTGCTGAGGATGTGGGTGCCGATGTGCAAGATAGTGCTTTGTTGTTTTGTTTGGTTGATTGAGATGTCTAGTGCGGGTAGGTAGTCTCTTTGGCTTTGCACTTGGTGGTTAGATTTAGTTACAGTGCGAACTCGCTTGCCTTGATAATCATAAACATAGTATTGTGTGGTGTTGGGTTTGTCTGCTTTGGTGAGTTTGTTAAGGGTATTGTTGTAATACCAATCTAGGTTAGCAATATTGTCTAAATGTAATAAATTGCCATTGGCATCAAAGTTATTTTGCTTGTTATTTTCAGTGCCATGGTTATTGCTGGTGTGAATGGAGATGGTTTGTTGCCATGCGTTGCTTTTTGCCTGGTGTGATAGGTTGGTTAGGTTATTGCCTGTATCGTAGGCGTATATTTGCTGGTAGAGTTCTAGTGAAATCACGATATGGTACAACAGTTTGCTTGTCGTCTTATTCCAGGCGACCTACTATCAGGTGCAAAATATTCATGCATATCTCCACGAGGTGGTAGGGGTTCGTCAGCAGATATTAAAGGCATTTTTGATTTTAAATGTAGGCGAACATCATTGCTAATACCCTTTAATCTTATAGAGGTTACCTCAAGACTAAAAGTATTGGTAATCCTTAAAGAAGATCTGCCGTTATCACTATTTTTAAGAAAATTATTATAAAACCTTGGGTAATTTCTATCCGCTTTATAAATCTTTATTGTTTCGTTTGTGCTGGGGTTGGTTATATTGTGGCGTAGCATTGTTTTAGGTAGCATATTTAATGCACCTGCTATTTTTGTCATCCCTAAATACTGATAAGAGATTACTTCTGTTGCGTTCAAGCCAGAACGACGATTTTGATTTATATTTTTAAAATTTGAATTAAAAACTAACTCCCCTGTGGAAAAGTTCATAATATTCGTAAAAGAATCAGAAGGCGGACGAGAATAGGCTTGAATGATTAGTGCCCTATTGCTACTTTCTTCTGATTTTATTAAAAATTCTGTATTGGTGTTTAACAAGTTAAGTCTGTCAGCAGGATAAGTCTTGACAATATTTTCCAGTCTTTCATACGCTTCAGGAAAATAAAATAAATTATTATTCTGATAAGTTTCTTCAATTGGACTTAGTACATCTATCTCATAATCTGCCAGACTTATGTCAGCTGGAATAACTTTAACATGTCCTGTTGGGTCAATATACTTAAGGGGATTATTGTCCACATAAACATACAAGTTTAATCCATCAACTGCCCCTGCTGAATCAGGGCTTATCCACCTCGTTAGCCAAGGGGCTAGGTACCTAGCACCGTAGTGGCATAAACCACTACTGTCGTCTCTTTCTTTGCCTGTGTAGCGGTAGCGTTTTTGTTGCACTTGGGTTTTGTCTTTACCCGCAATGATAGCAGTGCCACCATAGGGGTGGTAGTGCTCGTAACTAAGGGTTTGGGCTTTGTCATCTAGTTCTAAGGTGTTGGATTGTAGATGGTTGATGAGTTGGTAGCGGGTTTGGCGCGGGGTTTGCGCGTTGTCTTTGCTACTTTCGCTGAGGATGTGGGTGCCGATGTGCAGGGCGGCGCTTTGTTGTTTTTCTTGGTTGGTTGAAAGATCTAGTGCGGGCAGGTAGTCTCTTTGACTTTGTGCTTGATTGTTAGATTCAACTACACTGCGGACTCGATTATCTTGGTAATCATAAACATGGTATTGTGTGGTGTTGCTTTGGTCTGCTTTGGTGAGTTGGTTAAGGGTGTTGTTGTAGTGCCAATGTAGAGTA
>NZ_FQTR01000169.1 GCF_900128535.1 bacterium endosymbiont of Bathymodiolus sp. 5 South
ATCATTAGTATTTTCACTAATATTAAAGTTATCATTAGTATTTCTACCAAAGTCAGCAGGAGTATTTTCATTAGAAGGAGCCACCCTACTTGTATCAAGTTTAGAGTAAATGTTTCTCTCAACACTTCGTAGTTGATTTTCTGGAAGTAGATGACGATCAAGCATTTCAATTGTATCTGTAGAATTATGAGTATTTCTAGAAATATCATAATACGACTTAATAGCATTATAAGATATAGTACCAACTGCTATAGATAACAGGGAAGTAGGTATTACCCAAGCAGCTGTTGATATTTGTACATCATCATCATCATCATCTGTCGATAGTTCTATGTCATATTTTGCTATAACACACTGTAGCTTCTTTCCTTTTTCTAAACCGGGTGACTCTGTAAATAAATTATCTTTTCCTGAGGCTGATAATCTTCTTATAGAGAGAGCAGGGTTAATCATAAACTCATATCCTGTTTTGCATCTACAATTTCCAGTTTTAGTAACATTTGAATATGAATAAATTGATGATGTAACTTCATATATTAAATCTTTATTTTTAATCTTACATTCGGTGCCTAACACATTAAAACTGCCAACAAACAGCAAACTTAAGACATGCAATTTTATTATTTTCATTTTCTTCTAATTATAAATTAAATAAACTTAACATCTTAGAGTGCCCTCAAAAAACCCAGCACAATTTACGAAATACATCAAATAACGCTTTCGCCTTTTTCCTAACAGAAAACATTAACATCAAAGAGTATACCGATAAATGACTGAGTGGTGCCTGATATATCAAGAAGTGGAGCAAAATGAAATATATATTAGACTAGAGAGGCTACTGTACAAGCCCAAAAATACCCCCTAAAATTTAAAAAATTTCTATTTTTTTTCAAACAAATCAAAAAAAATTCATAAAAATACAATTTCCATTTACAAGGCAGCTATATCCTTACTTTTTATTGCTTATTTTGGTTTTTTTGTTAAAAAAAATCCAATAACCCTTAAGTCGCTATTAAATTTTTGTAAATATTAGACACCCTAGTTAAATTACAAGCAATAACTTTAAGGGCACTCCTAAAAACCCTAGTGCGATTTAGAGGGTGCAGAAAATAGTGCATTTATTACCCAAAAATAAGGAGAATAGCTCAACTCTCAAAAAACTCGCCTGTATTAACAAAGCTAACCCCATTTATTGAGATCAGCAGCTATTTTTTTAATGGTTGTAGAGAATAGCCATTGTTGCTAATATTGAAACACGATATGAGGCCTTTGCATAAATAGGGATGATTGGCAAAATCCAATTTTTGCCCAATTGGTGATTTCTTTAAACCTTGTCCTAGTAGAGCTAAGGCTGGGTTTTTCCTCCTAGAGGACTGCTAGGTGTCGCTGGAAAAATTGCCAAGTGGGTGAAAAGTGGGTTTCTGATGATTGTTCCTATTTATGCAAAGGTCTCTTATAATATATTGCATTTGCCACGCACATTAGATGATATTTCACGATATCCCCTTTCTGGAACAGGGGGAGCAGTCCTTATTCCAGCATCGGCGGTAGTACTTGGTAAGCCCCCCGGTCCACCAGTTGCCCCACCATTAAGTGGTGTATGTACGCTATCACCATCAATACTAGTGTAAATAGTTTCATTACTAGCGCCAGTATTTTCAATAAGGTTAGAGTTAACATCGGTATCTTCAATAACATTAGAGTCAACAAAAGTATGCTCACTAATATTAAAGTTATCATTAGTATTTTCACTAATATTAAAGTTATCATTAGTATTTCTACCAAAGTCAGCAGGAGTATTTTCATTAGAAGGAGCCACCCTACTTGTATCAAGTTTAGAGTAAATGTTTCTCTCAACACTTTGTAGTTGATTTTCTGGAAGTAGATGACGATCAAGCATTTCAATTGTATTTGTTGGGGTGTTGCTCGACGATTCTAATCTCTTGAATATAAGATAATTAATCGGCACAGTAATAGCTACTGCAGACAATATAGAAATAGGTATGACCCAATCATTTGTCGATAGTTTTGTGTCATCTTTTGATATAACGCACTGCAGCTCCTTTCCTTCTTTTGCTAAACCAGATGGCTCTGTAAATAAATTATCTTTTCCTGCAACCAATAATACTCCCATAGGGAGAGGGGGGTTAATCTTAAACTCATATCCTGCTTTGCATTTACAAGTTCCGATTTTGGTATTATTTGAATAAACTGATGATGTGATTTCATATGTTAAATCTTTATTTTTAACCTTGCATTCAGCGCCTAACACATTAAAACTGCCAACAAACAGCAAACTTAAGACATACAATTTTATTATTTTCATTTTTTTCTAATTATAAATTAAATAAACTTAACATCTGTAGAGTGCCTTCAAAAAACCCAGCACAATTTATGAAATACATAAAATAACGATTTTTCACCCAAAAACTCGTTAAATAGTTGGATATTCTCTTCATTTTTGAATAAAAAAGGCACTATTTTCTGCATTCCTTAAATCGCACTAGGGTTTCTGGGGTGCCCTACAGAAATCATCTCTTGTTAGTCTTGTTAAACGCTTTCGCCTTTTTCCCAACAGCAAACAAAAGGTTTGACTTAACGCCAAGAAGTATACAGATAAACGACTAAGTGGTGTCTGATATATTAAGAGAGACCTTTTTATTCAACCATTTTCTGGTAGCTAAAAACCCTAATCGAGGGTAATAATTTGGCGTACTAATAACACCAAGAATGCAATACTCGTTATCTTCTTTAAAGGTAACAGCACCACCACTGTCTCCAACTGGCAAGGGGTTCGTACGACTTGTCTGGGGTTTGTGTGCAAAAATAACTGCCATCATTCGTTCCTTCGGGGCAATTCGTGACTGGCACAATTTTTTTGGATTCATTAGCGTGATACCGGTAAGATATTTTCTTGAAAAAACATGTTAATGCCCCTTTAATTTTTGAATCTAAATTCAGATGCTAAACCCAACTTTTTTTTACTCATAAGTTGCACCTGATTCAAACGCCGCTTATGGTGTTTGATAATCTGGGCTTTTGCTTGGTTGATTATTCAACAAGGCAACAGCCTTGTTAACTTGCTTTTGTGATAAATGATCAAATGCCATTTGCTTGGAGCCATTGGTATGTTTGTTTAACCCACGCTCTCATGATGAATACGGATTAGCAAAGCTCAGTGGCATGATGTTTTTAGCGGTATTCGCACGCGTTTAGCCACTAGAATTCATCATGATGTTTACTCAGTGTGTTTTGCTTAGGAGAGGCCTTTGCATAAATAGGAACAATCATCAGAAACCCACTTTTCACCCACTTGGCAATTTTTTAAACCCAGCCTTAGCCCTGCTAGGACAAGGTTTAAAGAAATCACCAATTGGGCAAAAATTGGATTTG
>NZ_FQTR01000170.1 GCF_900128535.1 bacterium endosymbiont of Bathymodiolus sp. 5 South
TGCTTTCACTTCCTGAACCAAACTTGATTTCCCATTGAGGCAACTATCGCTATAGCAGCTCATTAAGAAGATTGTTGTTAATTCTGCTGCTTGTGGGATGAATCTTTGGATAATCTCTACTACTGCGTCACTATTGAGACCCTCTAATTTGTTGATGCCGTCTACTTGCTCGCCATGCCCTATTACTTGGACTTCTAAATTGCCTGTTAAATTTCTGGCTTGACCTTGGGTAATTTCTAATTTTCCGTTATTTTTTTTGACAACAACGACTTTGTCAGTGGTGTATTGTTTGTTTTGTTTGGCTGTTATTTTCTTTTGCATGTCGTTGGCAGTTTGATCGTTTGCTATTTGGATGATTAAACTGGAATTGTGTTTAATTGCTGGGTTAGCGCTATCATCCTGCTTTGTTGAGGACTGTTCTTTTGATTTGCCACCTGATGCTCGATCGCCGTCTTTGTCGTTTGTTTTTTGTTGGGTTTTTGTTTTTCTGTGAGTTTTTTGTAGGCCTGAAGAAGTACTGGCTTGTTTTTTTGCAGAGCTGGATGTAGAGGTAGGGTCTATCTCGTTAAATACCACACCAAGTGACTTCATGGTTCTCATATTAAGTTTCAACTCATTTTGTAAAATTTTAATATAGACAGCATCTATAAGTGTTCCTGGGTGCAAAGGCATAGTGTAACTTGATTTTTTCCCGTCTACCATTCTGTGATAAGCAGCATGTTTTCCGCCATATGACATTGGTATTTTTGCTCTTATCATTGCTTGACTAAAAGCCTTAACCTTTATGTTATTATATTTTAACTTGTATTTCTCAAAATTAACAGGTTGGCTCAACTCTTCTTCTTCAGCCAATATGTTTTCTTGTGCTTGTTGTTGTTGTTTAATCAGCGCCTCTTTTTGTTTTTCTCTGTACTCCTGATTATTTCTTGCATATTGCTGTTCAAGCATTTCTACAAGCTTTTCGCTCTCCTCTTTTTCTCTTTCTTTTTTCTCCTCTGGGCTTTCTGCGTATTCCTCTGGTGTTAACCTTTCTTCTTGCGCTAACTTTTCCTCCTCTTGTGCCAACCTTTCTTCTTGCGTCAATTCTTGATATTCTACCTCCTTTTTACTAAAATCTTGCTCATTTTCTTGTGCAACTCTACTGGTTTCCTCTCCCTCAAGCCCTTCATTTGTTATTACTTCTCTTTGTTTTTGTTTTTCTACATTACCGCCACGTTTTATTGTTCTATTTTCCCTGAGTTCATTTGTCCGTTTAAGCATTCTTTTTACCCTAGACATTGCATCAAGACGAACAGAAATATCGTTATCAGAGTTCAAAATTTGATCCCTATAAAACTCCTTATCATCGACTCCTATCCATATTCCTTTCAAAATCTTGTCTACTACCAATTCAGTATATTCTTCTTCAAATCTTTGGCTAGTCAATCTTTTGAGGGCATCAAGTTTCGTACCTTTTGTATTTAAATCTAGCACAAAACCTTTTTTCTTAATATAACGCTCTACAAACTTTGAATTAGCCTCTTCTATTGCCTCAATCCTCTTCTCTTCTTGTGGTTCGCTCTTACGCCCTGGGATAGAAAAACCTCCTATTGTTAACGTCTCTTTTAGAGACTCTTTTAGATCTTTAATTGTTTGAATTTGCTCATGCTGCTCTTGGTTGGCGTTTAGCTGCATAATAACCGCTCGTTCTCTTACTTGCCTGAGGTTATCAAGCCTGATCTCTAATTTTCTTTTGTTTGATTCTTTTGTTTCCTTTTTGACCAATCCTTCTATTTCCTTTACTCCCTCATCATACCTCTCAATTGTTGTTAGGACTATGGTTTTATTCCCTTCAGCTATAACAATATCTTTTAACAGTTCATCTACGGCTTCATCTTCTTCTTGCCTAATGATTGATTGTTGTGCCGCTTCACGCAAAGTATTGTTGTCATCGTCTGCATTTTGCGCTTCTTGATTGCCTGCAACTTTTTGGAATTTTTCTTCTAACTTGTCCATTGTTTTATTTTGTTCTGTTAACTTTAATTCTGTATTTTCTATTTGATCTCTTGTTGCATCTATTTCTTCTATTGCTACCCCCACCAATGGACTGACTTCATTAAATATAAAATCAGGCATTGATAAAGCACCTTCATCAAATGCTGACCTCATGTGCTCTTTTTTTAGCTTGCCTTTCAAGGTATTTAACCTCCTTTGTTGTTCAAACTTATTTCGACTTTTTTGTTTCAGCAGGCCTTCTACATATGATATTTCACTTTCTAAGTCCTTTACTCTCTTAGATTGACTCTTGAGTTCTCGATATGTTGTCTCTGGTGTCTCGCTCACACTATCCACTTTATCCATCCATTTTTCTACCTCTTCTTCCCTGTACTTTTTTATTTCTTCAAACAAGGATTTTGTCAGCTCATCGCCTGTTTGTGTTCTTTGTAGGCCTATCATTTTCGTTAACAAATTATCTTTCAATAATGCTCGTTTCTTTTGCCTTATAGCTTCTATTTCTTCTTCTAGAGCGTGCAATGTTGTTTTTAATTTTTCTTTATTTTTTTTATCTGATTCCGCTAACAATCCTTGCTCTTGCCTTTCTTCTTTTTTTATATCTTCACGCATATTTTCTAACTTCTGTCTGGTGTTTTCTTCCTCTGCATATATAACCTCTTTAAGTGCTACTTTTTCCTTTAAGTGCTCATTGTGTCTATCCGTAAACTGTTGACTCAAGGCACTTACCTCTTCTTCATTTGTCGTGTATTTATCCATTTCTGCCTTTGTTTGTCTTCTCAGTTCGAATTGTTGGTCAAAATATTTTTGAGCTTGTTCCATATGTTTAAATTTTTTAGATATCTTAAACATCTTTATCGCTATTCTGGCATCAATTAACTCTTCATCTATTTCACTTAGTCTTTTACGAAATTTATAAATCAAACGACGACCATCTCGCCACTTTTCCACTGCTTTTTCCAACTTGACTTCTAAAAGCCTTAACATTTTCCTGCTCTCTACTCGCTCATTTCTTATTTTTTCTTCTAATTTATTTAACCTTGAATCCTCTTCCTCTAATTCTATTTTTTCTTGTTCTGTCGTGTCTCCTTTTTCCATCATTCTTCTATCTTCAGGCACTTTATCACCTTCCATTAAAACACCCTCATCGTTCATACCAACATATCCTTTATGACCCTCGACTTCAGTAGGTATACCCTTGGTCTGTAAACTTTCTTTCAAATTTGACACAAAACTTGTGCCACTGTCGTCACACTTATCTGAATGGCACCCGGTAACGGATACTTTGCGTGGTGGGTGTTCAGGGAGGATGGTTTTTAGGTCTGTGGC
>NZ_FQTR01000171.1 GCF_900128535.1 bacterium endosymbiont of Bathymodiolus sp. 5 South
CAATATTTAACCGTTTTGACCTCAGTGCCAGCAATGGCCAACATTGTGGTGAGTACCGAGTGATTTATCATAAAAATAATGGCAATAGATTCTTCCTAAGTTTTGAGGCTAAGTACCCTAACCCCGAACCCAAGAAAGGCAAAGCAGGCTGTTTTGCAGTGGCAGATTTTTGGAAAGAAATAGGAAGCACGAGCAAAACAAATGCGCTAGCACAACTAGAAAAGTTCTTCTATCAAGGTTTAGAACACAAGGGTGTTCAATTACCTGCAGCCATTAATTTCACCCACTACACCCATGGCACAGGTCAAGTGCGTTCTAACACATTCGTTAACAGTCCATGGCAACTTAGAGAATTTAAAACCGACATCGACGCTGATGGCAAGGTTGTTTTTGTTGCCGACAGCGTTAAATCCAACCCATTGGCTGAGCTTTTTGCTGATGAAGGGAATCTAGATTCAAATTCATTGAAGGCTTCAAGGATTTACTTTGCGCGTGATTTTGATGGCTATATTGATAACTTATTGACACCTGAAAAGCGTGCAACTAGCCCTAGCTCTAGCGACATTATCAATGGTTTTAGTTTGAAGGATGATAACCACTACAATGAGTTTCAGTCAGACTCAAATACAACAAATGACAATACCGCTAAGGTTACCAACTCAAACTTAAAAACAATCATCAACAACAAACTAGCAGAATTAAATTTGTCAGGTTACAGTGCAAAAATGATTATGAATCGTGCTGAGGCAATGAGTTGTAGCGGTTGCCATCAAAACAGCAGCGATGCAAAAATTGCCCCGAATGTTAACTGGCCAAAGAGTCAATCTTTTGTTCATGTTAATGAGCAAGGCGCTCTATCCTCAGCATTGACTGAACAATTTTTACCTGCTCGATCAGCTGTATTGGTAGATTACTGGCAGAAAACGGCAGAAAAGTGGCGCTTTGCTGAGGTGAATTTCTCTAGCGCCAATAATAATTTTGGTGGGCGTTATAATGCGCCAAATCATCCTAACGGGGGTGCCTTTGCCGCCCTTAAAACCGATGGATCAATTACGGCGTGGGGTGCCTCACAATATGGAGGTACAAGTGCACCCTTTGGTAGTGGCTACACCATGATTTATTCAACTGAGTATGCCTTTGCCGCCCTTAAAACCGATGGTTCAATCACGGCGTGGGGTCGTTCGGGTTATGGAGGCTCAGGTGCACCTTCTGGTAGTGGATATACCAAGATTTATTCAACCAGTAGGGCTTTTGCCGCCCTCAAAGCCGATGGCTCAATCAAGGCGTGGGGTGATTCGGATTATGGAGGCTCAGGTGCACCCTCTGGTAGTGGATATACCAAGATTTATTCAAATGAGACTGCCTTTGCCGCCCTTAAAGCCGATGGATCAATTACAGCGTGGGGCAGACCGTATCAGGGAAGTGCAGGTGCGCCCTCCAATGGTGTCTATACCAAGATTTATTCAACTGAGAGAGCCTTTGCCGCCCTTGAAGCCAATGGCTCAATCAAGGTGTGGGGTAAAGCAGGTTGGGGAGGCACAGGTGCACCTGATGATAGTGGCTATATCAAGATTTATTCAAATTCTGCCGCCTTTGCCGCTATTAAAGCCGATGGGTCAATCAAGGTGTGGGGTGATTCGGATTATGGAGGTTCAGGTGCACCCTATGATAAAGACTATACCGAGATTTATTCAAATTCGTTTGCCTTTGTCGCCCTTAAAGCCGATGGTTCAATCACAGCGTGGGGTAAAGCGGGTTGGGGAGGCACAGGTGCACCTGATGATAGTGGCTATATCAAGATTTACTCAACTCATAAAGGTTTTGCCGCTATTAAAGCCGATGGATCAATCAAGGCATGGGGTGTTTCGGGTACAGGTGCGCCCTCTGATATTGGATACACTAAGATTGCTTCAAATTTTTTCGCCTTTGCCGCCCTTAAAGCCGATGGCTCAATCAAGGCGTGGGGTGATTCCAGCTCTGGAGGCACAGGTGCGCCTTCTGGTAATGGCTATACCAAGATTTATTCAACTAGTAGTGCCTTTGTCGCCCTTAAAGCCGATGGCTCAATCACGGCGTGGGGTCATTCGAATCTTGGGGGCACCACACCTGCATCTATTGACTGGATAGTTCCTACTAAAGTTGTTAGTTACCCCATGAATGGGGATATTTCTGTTGATATTGAACCAATTCATCGTACTACTGGTCATAAATCGGCAGCTTTTGTTGGAGGATACAATACAATTGACGCCCCCACAAGGATGACATGGTCACTCAACGCAGGTCTTTCAAAATTTTCCGTTGTATTGCACGATATGGATAAGGGTACAGAGTATAAGGTTCACTTAGTAGCCAAGATGATATCGAAACTGGGATGCAATTTTATAGCAATCAATAACGCAGCAACCTGTCTTGGTGATGTACACAATAAGCTATTTATTAGTTTTGACAAAGTATTAAATAACAGCCTTCCTAGTGGCATTACATTAAGTGGTCGTTTTTCATTAAAGCGCCTTCAATGGCCAAATATGAATACCACTAATATTGAAATGCATAATTTTGAAATTAACTGGAAAGTACCCTCTCATTCTAAAGTTGTTAATCACACCATGAATGGAGATATTTCTGTTGATATTGAACCAATTCATCGTACTACTGGTCATAAATCAGCAGCTTTTGTTGGAGGATTCAATACAATTGGTGCCCCCACAAGGATGACATGGTCACTCAACGCAGGTCTTTCAAAATTTTCCGTTATGTTACGCAATATGGATAATGGTACAGAGTATAAGGTTCACTTGGTAGCCAAGATGATATCGAAACTGGGATGCAATTTTATAGCAATCAACAACGCAGCAACTTGTTATGGTGATGTACACAATAAGCTATTTATTAGTTTTGACAAAGCATTAAACAAAAACCTTCCTAGCGGTATTACATTAAGTGGTAATTTTGCATTAACGCGCCTTCAATGGCCAGATATGAATACCTCTAATATTGAAATACATAATTTTAAAATTAACTGGAAAGTGCCCTCGCATTGATTGAGGGTTTTAATAAGGGGTGCTATCCTTTTATTAAGTGGGTAGAAATTTAAGTTTTAAAAAAGAGGGTAGACTGAAGTTCCCCCTATTTGACTAGACGCTAAATTCCAATTTTACCCACTATTTTTTCGTGTTAATAATCTTGGGTCTTAACTAGTTAAGCAATCTTAGATTCACATCATAAGTGCAACACTTCCATTTAAAAAATAGCCCTTGCCAGTCATCTTGGCAAAGACCTCAAATGGGGTTTTGTACCCCAAGCATTTCCTAGGTCTATT
>NZ_FQTR01000172.1 GCF_900128535.1 bacterium endosymbiont of Bathymodiolus sp. 5 South
GTGCTTTCAAGTCCAAAAAAGCCAGAAACACCCCTAGACACCATCCCCACCCCAAACAAAGAAATTGTTGTTGTCCAAATGGGCGATAATCAAGAAGTCATAGCCACACGCAAAAGAATGGTTGAGAGAATAAAACAAGACCCCTCAAATAAAGTCTATGTTGTTAAAGCAGAGTCAACATCGGATACACAGCTCCCCATAGAAGGAAATATTAAGCAATTAGCAGGTGAGTATGAAATCAATATAATTGGACGCAGCACCATAAAAGAAGGAAACAGAGTCATTGAAGACAAAGACGCCAAGCAATTGCTTGGGATGTTGAGCAAAACAATGTCCATTGAGAAAGGCGCAACAGAAAATGACACCTCGACTCTAAAAAATATCTCAATCACACATTGCCCAGAATCTGACTGCAGTCCTATTAACAATCTTGCCACATCCCTAAGAAAAGAAGTAGCAAGCAATATCATCGTTAAAGACAGCCTAGAATACCATCAAGCCAAAGCCGCAGAACAATCTAATTCTCAGAAAAAAAAGCAACTTGAGGTCGACAGACGCGAACAAGCAAGCAGTGCAGAACAAAAGAAAAACCAAGAAGAATGGTTCAGAGAAATGGATTCGACAGAATATCAAAGAAAAACAAAACCCGCCTTTGTGGTAACAGAAAAAATGAAACAAGCGAAAGCAGAAGAAGCAATAAAAATATTCAAAGCAAAAGAGGCGGCAGAAAAGCAAGCGGTGGCGGAACGGATTAAGCAAGAAATAAGCGGGGCAAAAGCTGCAGTAAAAAGTGGGAATAAAAAACAGGATCAACTGGATGAGAGAACGCGACAGAGAAAAGAAGAAGAGCAGAGAGTCAAAGAAGATTTTATTCAATTTATAATAAGAGACATAGAGAAGATTATGGTACTACCTGATGATTTAAAAGATGCACTAGTAAAAAGTTTAAGCAAGGATTCGGTAAAAATTCCAATTGCTAAAGTAATAAAAACAACAGAAACTAAAGTAAAGCCTCGCCAATCAAAAAAGAAAATTAATGAGGTGAATATTCAAAAAGATCTTTTAAAAGAGAAGATTAAAACATTATTAATGGACAAAGAAGCGGCTATTTATAATTTAAGGTTATTTTTGCAAAATGACAAGGTGACTACGATAAAATCTTGGGAGGAAGGGGTTTTGAGTCATTGGATGAATATAGGGGATTTTCGCGCTCAGGCATGGGAACAGGCTCAGAAATTAAGTGAAATTCAAAAAAATACTAACCCTTCTGAAAAATCAGATGCACATACCATCCTAAAAGAATATAGTGAAGTTGTTTTGACTGATCAAGCGCAGAAGTTTAGAAATGATATTAATAAACATATTAAAGCTTTTAAGCATGACAACGAAATTCTGAAGCATATAGAAGAGGTGAGTTCAAATCAAAGAGAAATTTTAAGTGTATTACACACGCTTTCAGACAAAGACAAAGACAAAGATGAAATGGTAAAAAACATCCAAGTTAACATAGGTGAAATGAACGGAGTGTTTAAGGAAGTTCAAGACACTTATGAAACAACTAAACAACATTTGAAAAAAGGGCTAGTCACTTTACAAAATCTTGTTAATTCTATGGAGAATGATGAAATTTCATCCAATGCAATAAACAAGGTTAAACAAAAAATGAGAAGTATAAGTCGGCAACTTAAGACAGAGAAACCCTCTGTTCCATCTTTTGATAGCATACGAGACATCAAAAAAATAAGATTCCAAGAAGGCAGAGTGGTTGTTGAAAGAGATAAAGGGATGAGTGAGGAAAAAATAATGACATCAGAATTCAAGAAAAAAGAGTCTGACATTAAGTCTAAGGTGCCTAGCACAGAGGTTAATAAACAAATTTGGAAAGACAATCAATTATATTTGGAGGAAATAAGACTAGAAATGGGGATGGTTAGTTGGATCCATGATTCTAATAGTGTTATTGATCACGGTAATAGAAATGTTCAAGATATGGGGCAAAATATAAAGTCCGATTACAATAAGTTGCTTAATCGATATAATGATATTTCTAAAGAATTAGCAACGGTTAGTGATTCAAATTCGGAAGAAGAAGTCGCTAATATCAATGATATGTTCAAACGAGAAATGGCTATTTTTTTGAAATTATATAGAAAAATAAAAGTCGCTATGGAAGAACATAGAATATCACTGTTAAAAGTCTCCGACAGGCAACATTTGAGACGTGATAAGAAAAATAGGCTACAAGACAAAGAGGAAAAAGAAATACATCAAACAAAAGAAATAGAAGGGGTAGACACATTAACATCCACTCGATCAGAGGGCAGTAAAGAGACAAAAATTAAGCAAGTAAAAACACCCCTCAAGAATACAGGGGGCGACAAAAAAGATATTAATGCTATCAACAAGCCATCTGATCAAGCGCCACAACAAAACAACAGTAGATTACAAGATAATAGCGACACTTCTAATCAAGGAAACAAGCCAAAGACAACAAGCCAAAGAGGTCCACCAACTGACAAAGAATCGCTACAGTCAAAAGATATTTCAATTAAAAGTGATGAGGAGACAGCAGTAGCAGAAGCATCTAAAACCCCTGCTTCCTCGCAACAAAAAATGACAATGGAGCAAGGACTCTCTTCTGCTCCTGTCCACGCTAGCAAACAATCACGAAAATCACCAACAACCACTGCTCAGCAAACAAAGACAAAATCAATAAACAAATCAGAAAAACAATCAAAAACACTAGAAAAAAAAGACCCACTAAGTTCATTAAAGCCAGAAGAGCCCAATAAAAAAGAAACATCAAATAGAGAAACCTCGTCAGAAGACACAAAATCTCAACAGCAAGCCAGCACCCTTGAAGCACCACAAAAACCACAAAACAAACTCTTAACGAAGCCCAACAATCAAACACCCAATAAAAAAGATGGCGGTGTCGTGATCTATAAAGTAGGCACAGACAATATCATCACAGAAGCCACCAACAGACTCTCTGCCAGACTTAAAAGCAAATATGGTGAAGACAGCGTAGTACTGGTTACAAAAAACAAAGACGGCTCATTTGCAACACAAGGCGATATAAACAAACTAAAAGATAACTATAAAGTCAAAATAACCGGACATGTTAAAGGTATAGGTGACGATGCCACCATGGAAGGCAACACCCAACAAAAAATTGCCACAGACCTAAAAACCATCCTCCCCGAACACCCACCACGCAAAGTATCCGTTACCGGCTGCCATTCAGATAAGTGTGGCAACAGTGG
>NZ_FQTR01000173.1 GCF_900128535.1 bacterium endosymbiont of Bathymodiolus sp. 5 South
CACAAGGGTGCACCCCCACTGAGGCATAAATCTGTGGATACTGCCTCGCCAAAGAAAACACATCATCAAAGTGTTCTAAATCAATACAAACGCACAAAAATTCCTCCACCGACAAGGTCTTAGCATGAGCTAATAGGCTCTCCATACTCCCACCAAAAGCCGATAAATCTACCCTGTCTAAATGACAATGTGAATCAATAATTTTCATAATTACTTGCCTCTTATTTTTGAATATTCTCTTAAAAAATTATCTTGATCGGGGATATTTTTATTAAAATTTTCTGATATTCTTTTAAACATTTCAAATAAATATTCTTTATCACATTGATTCTTATCGTCAAAAGTTAAATATATATGATTATCTGGATTTAGCGGTAATTTTGGTTCATACGGTTTTATAGTTGCAATCTTATGTGTAATCTTATGTGTATTTTCTACCACCCAAAATGCACCAACCTCTAAACATGCATACCAAGAGTTTTCCATATTTTGACTTGCTATAAAAAAAACATAAGGCTTTTCAAACCAATCATTTACAAAGAATCTCCTAATATGATTAAGTGTATTTTCTCCCTCGGGGACTTTTGATAATATATCTTTAGCAGAAGTATAAAGAATTTCTTCTACTGAAAACCCACAAAATAACAATAATTTATAGATAATATTAGCCTGTTCTGAATCTTGACTGGCATGTGTTATTAAGATTTTTTTATTAGATTTTTCTGATGGAGAAATTTCAGAAAGCATTGTTTTAGCTGCGTCTTTTAAATCTTCGCCTTCATTTACATTAAGAAACTTACTGATAGCCTTTTTCTTTGACTCTGTAAAAGCATCAAAAATTGGTAATGAAGCATCATTAGGCTTGATAACCTTGATTTTATTTCTCCACTCATCCCATTCCTTAGATATTTGTTTAAAAATATTATCTTTCAATTCGTTAATAAGTTTTGCGTACTCCTCATCACCTTCTTTAATGCCTTCTCTACTAGTCGTCATTCTATCTGTTGGAGTACCATCATCTAGTAGATTAAAATGAATTTGACCATAAAGGTAACTTGCAATATGTCTTGTTGCAAAATCAGATGTATGACTAAGTATATTTTTTTCCCTTAGTCTTCCATTGACAAAAAGGTCAATGCCTACCTTTTCATCCATTGTTCTAATTGTTAACCCGCTAGGTTTTTCAGTAGAAGCAATAAATCCATTAACATCTATTTCAGAGTTCACACTCCCTTTATTTTTTAAACTATTCTGTTGCTCCAACATATCAAGATAAGGGTCGCTTATGGCATTAATATTCCAAAAAAACTGAGTCTTTTCTGCCAAAGGTCTAAGCTTTTCTATGGTGATTTTTTCATCCTCTGCTTCATCCTCTGCTTCATCCTTTATAAAAATATTAAACTCCTCGTCTATGAGTGAAAATTTAAAAGATAACGCTATCAATATTTTTATATAACCTAATTTATTTTTTATACCTTCATGAATATCTTCAAAATATATGATTGTTCCCTTTGTATGCTCTTTTTTATAATCTAAGAAAACTACATCATCAATTTCACTAAGTTTTGAGTCTTGTGCATTTACACCATCACTAATATCTTGGTCTAATTTATTATTATCAATAACACCCCCCACATAATCTGTCTTAGATGTCTTGGTAATAATGCTAATTTTTTTTGCACAAGACAATAACGCTAACTTTCCAATTCCTTTTCCACCTATAAAGGGCCTTTCTTTTAATGGTCGCATATTTGGATCTTTTCTCTTTGAGTAGCCAATATTCAAAAATTTCCCTTGAAAATCTTCTTTACTCATTCCGATACCGTCATCCCTAATAACGAAGTAATTTTCCTCCCTATTAATGGTAATCCACACGTTCTCTGCACCAGCATCCCATGAATTGGAAATCGCCTCACCAATCACTGTAATAAAACTACGGTATAAATTTCTACCTAGATGATCTAATACGCTGAGGGATATGTTGAAATGAAATCCTGAATTATTATCAGCCACAGTTTTCCTCTATGTGTTTTACAATTTTTTTACCAATAACCCAACCTAATGTTGGTGGAACAGCATTGCCAATATGCCTACTCACTTCAACAGTTTTTATTTCTTCTCCAAAATCATAATCCTCGGGAAAAGTTTGTAGCAATGCGCCTTCTCGAATAGATATAGCTCTGTCTTGATCAGGGTGTCCAAATCTACCTGAGCCATAACTACTAAATTGGGTGGTAATAGTGGGAGAGACTTTATCCCAACTCATGCGACCATAAACAGTCGCATAACTTTGACCACTTTCCTTTTTATAGCAATCTGGCAACAAGGCTTTATCCCAATCTTTCCATGTCCCACCAGGTTTTGATTGCTGTATTCTTTTTATATTTAATGCAAAAAGGTTTCTAGTTTTATGCACTTTATCTTTTTTACAAGTTTCGCCACTTTTTAATGCGGGCAATGATTTAATAATTTTGTTAATTGAGACATGGTTGTCTTTTGTGTGGGTCTTTTGTGGCGTAGATATATCGCCTAATTTAGACGCTAAAAAAACCAGTCTATTTCTATTTTGCGGAATACCATAATCAGCGCAATTAACAACCTCATAAGAGACTTTGTAGTGCATCTTTTCTACTTGTTTAACAAAATCAAAAAATACTTGGGTTTTAGTTATTCCCCGTACATTCTCCATAGAAATAATGTCGGGTTCTATGGTTTTAATCCCTCGTAAAAAATGTTCAATCATATTCCATCTTATATCTTTTTCCCTGTTTTTGACTTTAAAAGTGTGGGATGAAAATGTTTGGCAGGGCGCACAACCTGCCAAAATTTTTATACTGTCTTTGGAATACATTTTTTTCATAGCCTTGAAATCATACCCCGCAACATCTTCACAAATAAATTTAACCTTGTTGTTGTTTTTATAGGCGTATTCACATGAATTATCATTATCAAGACCTGCAAGTACCGTTATTCCCGCTGTTTTCAGTCCGCATGTTAGACCACCAATACCACAAAATAAATCAATTGCTTCTATTCTCATATTCCTTCCTATTAAAATCCAAAACTCTTGAATAAATCTCTGGCCTTGTTTTCGAGTACATCTGAACCCCCTTCAATGCCAAACTTTTGTTCAATTTTGCGGCGTAAACTGGCTTCAATTTCTTTTTTTCCTGCTTCAATGCCTTGTTCTTCTAAAGCTTGCTTTAAGTTATGTAGAATTTCTTTTG
>NZ_FQTR01000174.1 GCF_900128535.1 bacterium endosymbiont of Bathymodiolus sp. 5 South
GCTTGCCCTTAAACACCCAGCACAAACCACCATCGTACAAATGCAAAAAGATGGCACTTACCGAGTGGTTTACGGCACTGACCTTGATAAAATAACAGGCAGAGTTAAATTGTCCGTGGTAGGTTACGGCAGAAAAACACAAGAGGGAGGCGACACACTAGGCGGCAGAAGTGCTACTGAGTTAAGCGCCAATATCACCAAACTCAATCAAGCATTAACAGACGATGCAACAATAAGACATATCAGTTTAGTCGGTTGCAACCTAGACAACCCAACTGATAATAGCACCAGTACTTACGCCGCACAAACACTACAAAATCTCAAGGAAATAGGGGTTACCAGCACCAGTGCCAGAAGCGATTATGTTGCCATCGGCCCAGACGGCAGAAAACTCACCTCAAGCACAGGTACAGATGCATGGAAACACAAAGACAGCAAAGCCAAAACACACTATAGTTTTAACGAACTTACTGGCGAAGTGGAGAGCCGAGTTTACAACAGCGAAGGCACTTTAGTAAGATACAACGGCAAGCATTTAGGTGACAACAATTCACAATATCAAACCAATATAGTCCTGCAACTCTCAGATAATGAGACCGTTAAAAATGCCACAAATGCCCTAACCAAAAAACACCCAGACAACAGTTATATTGCCAAAATAGACGACAACGGCAAACTCACAGTTTATGATTTAAACGGCAACGAAGTCAACCTTAATGTCAATGGCAAATACCGTATCAATGTAGTGGCTCACGGATCTGAAATGACAGCCATAGGCGCTGAACAACTCGCTGCCCATATCACCAACTTACAAACAAAACTTAGAATAGAACAAACAGAGCAAGGTCGTATTGCCTTAGTAGGTTGTGAAACAGACAAACCCTCCTCAAGTGGCACTGCAGCTGCAATTACCTCTTTAGCACAATTAGTTGCAAAAAGATTGTATGACAGTGGAAATGGCACCATCAACGCCGAAGTAACCGGCAGAACAACACAAATAGAAGTCAATGCTGATGGCACCAAAACCATGCTAACAGGAGGCACCAAGACCGTTTATAGCTGGGATACAGATAAAGGAGGAATGAGTCAAAAAACTGAAACGGTTAAAAGCCACAGTGGGGTGTTAAAGAATCCATTGATCAATCTTAATGAAGAAATCCAAAGATTGGAAGAGTTGCTTAAATCTACATCTGAAAAGCAAAGTAAGCATTCTGATCTTTTATCTAGAACTCTTTATGCTTTTCGTGCTTTTCATGAAGTACGGGAGTATGAATTGGGCTTCTATCATTCTGATTTAAAGGCATTCAAGTTAAATTTTGATGAGCATTTAAGAACAAACCCAAATTCAGAAATTATAGGAGAATTAAACAGGATAAATGTTGTTTTGCAAGATTTTATTACTGACATTGAAGCTCAAGACTTGAGAAGAACAGAACAGTCCGTGCAACAGTCCGTACTACTTGTGCGTGAAAAATACGAAGCAACTAAAGTGCTGGAAGTTGGTGATAAAGTTATAGAATTAAAGAGGATACGTGGGTGGTTATTGAGTCTTTCAAGTCGCAGTTCTGAAATGCATGAACAATTAGAACAAGACATAGCTATAGAACATGAGATTCAAGTGGCTAAGGAGTCTCAAACTGAACTTGAACAATGGGATACAAGCGAAATAAGACAGGGTCGCACTACAGATCCATTTGTAGGATACAAACGCCAAGTTATTATAATGACAGAAAATGACCCCGACATAATTCAAAGTACATCATACTTGGCAGAAAAATATCCAGACAATACAACCATTGTCCGTATGGATAAAAATGGTAATTACAAAGTTGTATACGGACTTAAATTAAATGAAATACCAAAAGGTGATATTAAGGTTGTGATCAATGCACATGGTAATCCAGGAGGCATTAGGAACAGAAGCATTGAGGAAATTGCCGAACATATTAGTATTATAGATCGGGCTGTTGGCAAGGATTCTGGCGTGAGGAAAGTCAGTTTGGTTGCCTGTAGTTTAGGGGGTGACTATGTAAAAATACTTCTACCTGAGTTGCGAAAAAAAGGGGTAAGTAACACCAAAGTAAGTGTCAGACTTGTTCCTGTAATAGTTGATGCGGATGGCAGAAAAATTATGTCAAATTCAGTAGAAGGCATTTCTGGAAAATATCGCTCCAACGCCCTTAAAAAAACTTACGCATTTAATGAAAAAGGTGAAATAATCCCTGTGGATTCTTATACAGACGAGCATTATGATGTTAGTCTTTCTATTGATAAAGATGGCAGTCCAAAAATAGAACGCATTTACGGCAATAAACGCCTGAGTGAATTAAAGGGCCCATTAAAAGTTTTTGTTAAAGCCGAAAGTTTTAGTGAAACTGAACAAATGTTACATCAGTTTAAAGATGTACTACCTTCAGGTGCCTCCATAGCACACCTCAGCATCAAAACACCAAAAGATAACGACTGGTTTGCTCAGGGTAATGTGTTGCAACAAACGCAAAATTTAGATAGCCTTGGTGGACGCCTTAATGCAAGTGTTGTGGTGTACTCTGACTCTGAAGACGCTCAAGTATCGTTAGCTGCTCGCAATAGAGATTCTGGGGTAAGAATAGTTAAGGGTGATACACGCTTTATCAAAGATCCTCTTATGTCAAAAAATGTAATGGTAATTCTAGAACACGGAGGATTAGAGTCAAGCCAACAATACTTAATATTCCGAGGTGATGATTTTGATGCTGGCATTCGTGTCAGAATTTTGCATAGTGATGAAGATCATCCTACGACAAGGGGGACTTTGGAAAACTTAGACCTTATATCTCAAGTTACCCAGCAACCTATTAGAAATATAACTATTTCAGCGTCTACTACAGAAAATCTCAGTCATTATCAAGAACTGGTTGAAGCACTGTCTAACAAATATAAAGTTAATGTTGAAGTACGGGTGAAAATAGCAGGGGGTAAATCCGTAGAATGGCTATCAAAAACACCCCAAGACTCAGATGTGATTGTGCGTACTCCTCCACACCTAGCCGAAACCCAACCCCACAACGACAAAAAACTCCAAGACTGGGACACCCCAAACCAAGAACAAATCAACAAACTAAAAGCAGAATCCCAAAAAACCAAGCCCCAATTAGCCAACCACGACCACCAAGTCCTAATCCAAACCGAACCCGATGACAATGTCAAAGACAGCACCCTTAAACTTGCCCTAAAACACCCAGCAC
>NZ_FQTR01000175.1 GCF_900128535.1 bacterium endosymbiont of Bathymodiolus sp. 5 South
TCCATACCTATATTAAGGGATTTAAGATTAAACTCAGTCTTATTTGCACCTGACCCATTGCTTTTACCAATCACCACTTTAGCATTCGTCCAAGTATCCCAACGCTCAACCTTACGGCTGGAGGTGGGGATGACATTGCTCAGCCCGTTGGCACTGAGCACACGATTGATAAGGCTGTTGGTTTGGCTATCGGCAAAACTAACCTGAATGCCATTCACAAAATCATTGGCACTAAAACTGCTTTCTTGCTTGTTTTTATGACGAATATACGATAGGCGCCCCATCAATGTTCTTCCGACTTTAGAGAGTAAGAGTTTACTGGCAGATTTGCTTTCTTTACGCACGGCTTGGGCAGTCACTTTGGCATTATCGGATTTCGCTGAACCCCCTGTGGTTGGATCCTCTATTAAATCATATACGGTTACAATAAGGGTTTGTGTAGCCGTCTCACGACCACTGCCACTGCCTCTGGTGGCTGTAATATCAACGCGATAAGTGTTATTATCACCGTCTTTAAAGTTGGTGGCATTAAAGATAAGTTTAGCGTCACTCAGACTGAATTTAGCCTTATCTTTCTTTGTGCCACCGGTAATAGAAAAATTTACTCCTCCTTTGTTGGCAGTAAGACCAATCTCCTTTTGTTTGTTTTTAGACACAGAAACATTGCCCGTGTTGGTAATCTTAAGCGTGCCTATTTCTTTTGCATCTACAACTTGGATAGAAAGGTGGTTAGTCCTATGCCAATTATTGCCATCACTAACAGTGACGATGATAGGTATATCTCTAATATCAGTGATGGCATACTTAGTTTTGATTTCATTACCGTTGACGATTTTAAAATCATCGCTGTCGGTGGTAAAAGTAAAGGCATTACCATTAGTATCTGGATCGGTAGCACTGAGAGTACCAATCAAAAAGCCGGCATCCTTGTCATTGGCAAGAATGACCTGACCATCGATAACGGCGGCACCGTTGATCTGGACATTGGTCGGGGGCTCATCGTCTAGGTCGTAAATCTCAACAGTGATGGTTTTTTTGGCGACTAGGCCCAAGTCTTCTCTAATGGCAGTAATTTCCACCGAGTAGATGGCTTTGGTTTCAAAGTCACCGCCTTCAAAGAGAAGTATGTCGCCACCAAATCCGTCACGATGAAATGTGAATCTATCCTTTTCACCACCAGTAATAGCAAATTTTGCCCCACCACTTCTGTCGACAGTAAGCCTAATCGATATAACCGTGTTTTCATTCTCAAAAAAAGTATCAGCCGTGGTAATATGAAGTTCCCCATTATGTACGGTTACAGTGAGGGTTTTTACATCCGTCCTGAAGTCGTTATTGGACATTTGGCTCATCCAGGTGGCTTTGATATTAACACGATAAGTATTATTTTGGGCTTTAAAATCCGTGGCTTTGAAGGTTAACTCACTACCGTTTAAAGTAAACTTATCGTTATCTGCACTAGGCAAAATAGCAAAACCTACTAGCGAGTAGAGCGAATTGGCTTTCCCCAGGGAAGCGGTGGTAAGCCTAATCACCTTGTTTGTTTTTTCAAGCGTATCAACATTAGCCGCCGTGGTAATATGAAATCCCCCATCATTAAGGTTAATCTTGGTTACGGTTACAGCAATGGTTTTGACAGGCGTCATCTCGAATTTGAATTTGGGCTCATTGGGAGTACCCACATTTACTAGCTTGTCGGACACAATATCAACATGATAAGTATTATGCATATTATCTTTTTGGGCTCTAAAAGCCGTGGCTTTGAAAGTTAATTCATCGTCATCTATATCAAACCAATCGTTATCTGCACCATCCAGAATACGAAAACTAGGTGCATCTCTCTTGCCTGTGTTAACGGTAAGCTTAATCACCTTATCTCTATTTTCAGGCGTAGAAACATTAGGCGTGGTAATAAAAAATGCTGCAAATGTCTGGAACGATGATAACAACAGTATGTGTATAACAAATAGTTTAATAATTTTCATGGTAAATCCTCCTAATAATTAATTAACACCAATAAAGTAAAAAGACGAGGCAAAAGAATTAACCTTTAACCTGAGCCATTACCTCATCAGCAAAATTTTCTTTTTTCTCAATATCCTTTTTATAAACTCATTAAAACTTCCATCGAATAGTGCCTTCAATACCATTACTATGGGCTTTATTGTTAGTTGATTGAATGCGTTCATAACTCACAGAAGTGATGATGTCGTCTTGCTGATAATCCAGCCCTAGTTTTACGCTCACTTCTTGCTCGGCATTTTTGCTAAGGTAATCGTTGCCATCACGACGAAGGTCGGATTTGTATTCTAAGCTCACAAAGCGAGTGAGCTGTCCTTCTTTGTAGTTCGCTGTCTTACTGATGTCAATACCAAGGGCAATTGCCTCGTCGGTGTTAGTCTCGCTGCTGGTAAGTATGTCATTCGCTTTCATCTTAATACGGTTGATGTCGTAGCGAATGAAAGGCGATAAATCAACACTCTGAGTTTGTAAATCCGCACGGTAAGCAATGCTGGCAAAAAATCCATTACTGTTGTCTTGGTCGGCGCTGTTGCTGATGTCGTGCGTGGCTTTGGCGACGCCTAGTACGGCTTCAATACTGCCTTTGTTACTGAGTTCTAACGCACCGTAACTAGAGAGAGTGTATTGCGTGGTATCTATATCGCCTGAGAAATCACTGCCTGTGGCAGTGCGATCTTGCTTGCCTAAGCCAAGGGCAAAGCCGATAATTTTATCTTGGGCTATGCGTCTGTCCATACCTATATTGAGGGATTTAAGATTAAACTTGGTCTTATTTGCACCTGACCCGTTGCTTTTACCAATCACCACTTTGGCTTTCGTCCAAATATCCCAACGCTCAACCTTGCGGCTGGAGATGGGGATGACATTACTCAGCCCGTTGGCACTGAGTACACGATTGATAAAGCTGTTGGTTTGACTATCGGCAAAACTGACCTGAATGCCACTTACAAAACCATTGGCGCTAAAACTGCTCTTTTGCTGGTTTTTATAACGAATATGCGATAGGCGTGCTCTCAATGTTTTTCCAGTTTTAGCAAGTAAGGCTTTACTGGAAGTTTTGCTTTCTTTGCGCACGGCTCTGGCAGTCGCTTTGGTATTATCGTCTTCGACAGAAGGTAATTTAGCCGCATTAGTATTGACCGTGTTAGGGTTGATTACGGTTACAGTGAGGGTTTTTTCAACTGCCTC
>NZ_FQTR01000176.1 GCF_900128535.1 bacterium endosymbiont of Bathymodiolus sp. 5 South
GCACGCCTTATTAAAAAGTACACAAAAAACCCAGTCAAAAGACTGGGTTTTTTGTGTTACTAAGTACTTTAAGCAAATAACAAACCAGCACTTGAATGTTATATTCTTGGTGCTGGTTATGACTATTTATGCAAAGTGTTTATTAGATAGGTGGTTCTATAGTTCCAAAGATTCTTACTGCGTCAACTGCGTCGGGTGTCTCCCGATTACTAGTGCCAACCGTTATCTTTATGGTTTTAAACGGACCTTTTTTCCTTGCTATGGGGCCTAGCTTTATCTTTCTGTCGTTTACGAATCCCCGCAGATGGGAATTTTCAGGCTTGATATCATCATTATTTCCAGTCCCACGAAGCCTAACCTCATTGCCTTTCGAGTCAATCCCCCAGACATCTTGACCACCTTCTCTAGTGTTAAAAGTCTCACGAATAACAATATACTGAATATATATTGGTGTCCGATATGTAAGCGTGAGATTTGGTTTAGCGCCATAGTTCGTGCCGTTTATTGAAGTTGCTTTTGCTTCTATCCAGGAATTTGGGTCATTCAACTGCTGCCGATTGCCCAGCGTCGATTCTGGGTCATCAGTAAGCCGACCGGCTAAGGAGGTGTTGCTACTCGCGCTTGCGCTCTTAACCCATTGTGATACAAATGTTGGCCTTGTATGCAACCCAATACTGTGGCTCTTTGCAGCATTCTCATTAGCCTTAACACCGATCACAGAATCTGCAAGAACAGTGACTTTCAAGTCACCAGAATTCCTACCTTGTGCTGGGCGCACAACTAATGTCCAAAGAGTATTATCAGTATCAGCTCGAGTAAGGGTTGTACCTGCCTTGACTGTGCCATTGTCAATCTTCACATCTTTGATTGTAAAACCAAAAACAGGCTTGCTAAATTTAAAAGTAAAAGTAACGAATTTACCAGCCCTAACTTCGCCATTGGCATCAGCTTCAATTGTTAGTGTTGGGGCTGCAGTTGAATCATCAGCATGTATAGAACTAGATGCTTGAATACAACGAACAGGTATACCATCACCATCCTCAGCCTTATCCTTGTAGAAGTCCCCATTGCTGTTTTCACTGCTAATCGAAACTACCTGATTTCCAGCACCCCTCAGATAGATGCTGGACCCCCTAGTCCTGTCATCATTTGCGTGTCCGGCAGCCGGCAACGCCATCACACTAGACAATGCCTTTTGAGTCATATCTCCACCCTCACCAATCTCGGCAATAAGCACCTTGAAATCTTTCTCAGATGGTAGGATAAAGCCCGCTGGGCATACAGCATCACCAAGCTTGTAATAAGTTCCGTAAGACGCTTGTTTCTCAACATCAGTGTCAGTACTTGAGGCTACTCGTGTTGCACCTAAGTTTCTATCAAGCCAAACATTTTTTGTCCTAGAGAAAACGACCGTTTTGTACTCTGTTGTATTATTAGGAACATCAAAAGAATCTTTAGTGCCGGGCTTTGATTTAATACAACGAACGCTCATGCCATAAGCACGCTTAGTCTCTAAAAAGTCGCTACCATTAAAATAATAAGCTTGTGGTGAGTCCACTCCACTAACACTCGCAACAGTAGGGTCCAAAGTCCACAAGAAGACAAAAGCGTCACTCACAACTGCTGCATTTTCAGCATTGCGGTAGCCAGCAGTTGGCAAGTTAAGGAAGCTAACAGCAGTTTCTTTTTCTAATTCATCCTTAGTTGGCACACCGAAGCCTGCTGGGCAAATGTTGTCTCCGCCGTTCGTCCAAGCTTTTACTCTGCCTGAGCCATCCACATCTGCGTTTGTCCAATCAAAAGACGACGCTGTAACTGTAACAAATTTTCCTTCTGTTGAAGTGATGCCACCTTCTTTTGTTGCTGTTTTGTCTGAAGTCCTCGATTGATGACCATCATTCCTACGACCCCATTGGTATAAATATCCATAAGAACCAGTGTCAGTAGCGTCATTTGAATCGGCGCCTAAGTTTCTATCAAGCCAAATTCTGCCCGTGTTAGGTGAGGTGATCATGTTGTAAGATACGCCATTAAACCCTACTACTGGTTTCTGTGTTTGAATACAACGAACGGGAATGCTGTCGTCCTTAGAACGGAAGACGAAACTCCCACTGTTGGTGTTGACTTGCAAAACAGCATACTCGTCACTCGCCCCCTTAGTCTTAGTCTTAGTCCACAAGGCAACCTCACTGCCAACATGTTCAAAACTACCATTCTTCTTAAAACCAGCGGCTGGCAACTTAAGGAATCCAGTGAGGACTGTAGCAGTACTAACAGCCGTAGGAGTAGGTCCATTAAGGATGAGACCGACAGCTTTCTTGAGCTCTGCTTTAGTTGGCACACTAAAGCCTGTTGGGCAGATAGCCTTATCAAATGAGTAGTATTCTCCATAAGCATTACGGTTATCAACAGTACTTGCATCAGCAGTGCCTACATCAGCAGCTACTTTTGTTGCACCTATGTTTCTATCAAGCCAATTTCTGCCTGAGGGTCCGGTGACTATTTTATAAGACAGTCCTTTAAACTTTATTGAGTTTTCTCCTCTTTCAATCATTATTTTATTACTACGCTCAACCCAAGCAAGCGCGCCTAAGTCCATTTTGCGGCTGTCTTTAAAGGCTTTGTTGGCAATCGCAAAATTGGTGAATTTTTGCTTGTTGCCCAGTGGTAGTTTTACCGTGAGTTTGCCGTAACTTTTGGCGTCTATGGTATTGTTGTTTTCTTGACCGAACTCAAAGCTCACTGACGGGGTAAGCTCAATAGCCACACCCAAAATATTACCCCTAATGTTTGGACCTGTTTTAGCGTCCCAGTAATAATAAGTGCCTTTGATCTTTGCCCAAGGTAGATAAGGGGCTTGACCGCTGAGCTTGACATCATAACCTGACATACCTCTCTCTTTTACACTGTTGACTAATTTTTTGTCTGAAAACATATGGTATTTATTGATATTGGCACTAAAGTTAGCACGCTGATATTCTAAACCAAGGCTTAGGCGTTTGTGACTGGACTTGGTCTCATAGTCGGTAAAAAAGTTAATACCGGCGATTGCCATGTCGTCCTCTACCAATAGACGATGACCAATACCTAAGTTAATCGTAGCACGACGACCATTGCCGCTGTTGCCAGAAGCGATGCCTGCTTGGA
>NZ_FQTR01000177.1 GCF_900128535.1 bacterium endosymbiont of Bathymodiolus sp. 5 South
TATGTCATCTTCGGTAAAACCGACACTAGCGCCATAGATCTATCAAAACCGGGTGATAAGTCAAAATACACCATTGATTACCTCGGCGATAAAAATGACAATATTCTTACTGGCACCACTAAAGATGAAATCTTTGTTGCTGGTGCAGGCAACGACACCCTAACGGGCAACGGTGGTATGGATGTCCTTAACGCAGGTACAGGCGATGATACGATTATCATCAACGCCAGCAACATCGCCGCACTAGAAAAAACCGGTGCAGGTAACCGTGCCCGTGTTGATGGTGGTGGTGGTATTGACACCCTTAAGCTTAAGGGTGCAGGCTTAACTCTAGATCTAACTAAGATCAGTGATAGACGCATCCAAGACATTGAAGTTATTGATATTACAGGCTCAGGTAACAACATTCTAAAGCTCAACTTAGATGATTTATTACACGCCTCTACTAGCACCAATATTCTTAAAGTATTGGGCAATAGTGGCGATGAAGTCGTTACCACTGGCTTTAATGGTTTAGCAACTAAGAAAACTGTTAATGGTGTCACTTATTCTATTTACACTCATAGTGACGCTAATACAGGTGCTAATGCTGAGCTTTGGGTTCAAAAAGGTGTAATATTAATGGGGGCTCAGCGTGGCTTTGTTATCAATGGCGAGTCAGTGCGTGATCATAGTGGTCATTCAGTCTCCAGTGCAGGTGATGTCAATGGCGATGGCTTAGATGATTTAATTATAGGTGCTTATGGTGCCGATCCAAAGGGTCAACCATCTGCGGGTAAATCCTATGTCGTGTTCGGCAAACAGGACACCGATGCCATTAATTTATCAGACATTGCTGCTGGCAAAGGAGGCTTTGTTATCAATGGCGAGTTAGTGCGCGATTACAGTGGTCGCTCAGTCTCCAACGCAGGTGATGTCAATGGTGATGGTTTAGATGATTTAATTGTGGGTGCTCATAGCACCAATCCAAACGATAAATCAAACGCAGGTAGATCCTATGTTGTGTTCGGCAAACAGGACACCGATGCCATTAATTTATCAGACATTGTTGCTGGCACAGGTGGCTTTGTTATCAAGGGCGAGTTAGGGAGTTTTTGGAGTGGTCACTTAGTCTCTAGTGCAGGCGATGTCAACGGTGATGGCTTAGATGATTTAATTGTTAGTGCACGTGACACAGGAAAATCGTATGTCGTGTTCGGCAAACAAGACACCAATGCTATTAATTTATCAGCCATTGCTGCTGGCACAAGTACAGATGGCTTTGCTATCAAGGGCGAACTAGGGAATGATTATAGCGGTCATATAGTCTCCAGCGCAGGCGATGTCAATGGCGATGGCTTAGATGATTTAATTATAGGTGTTTTTGTAGGCGATCCAGACTATCAATCAAATGCAGGTAAATCGTATGTTATATTCAGCAAAAAAGACAACACCAGCCATTGAATTGTCAGCCATTGTCGCTGGCAAAGGAGGCTTTGTTATCAAGGGCGAGTCAGCGGGTGATTATAGTGGCTATTCAGTCTCCAGCGCAGGTGATGTTAACGGTGATGGCTTAGATGATTTAATTATAGGCGCTAAGCAAGCTGATCCAAGCGGTAAATCACATGCAGGTAGATCATATGTTGTGTTCGGCAAAAAAGACAATACCAATACCATTGAATTATCAGACATTGCCGCTGGTATTGGTGGTTTTATTATCATTGGCGAATCAGTGGGTGATCATAGTGGCCGCGTAGTTTCCAGTGCAGGCGATGTCAACGGTGATGGTTTAGATGATTTAATTGTGGGTGCTGATAGCACTGATCAGAGTGGTAAGACAAACACAGGTAAATCCTATGTCATCTTCGGCAAAACCAACACTAATGCCATAGATCTATCAAAACTGGGCGATGAGTCAAAATACACCATTGATTACCTCGGCGATAAAAATGACAATATTCTTACTGGCACCACTAAAGATGAAATCTTTGTTGCTGGTGCAGGCAACGATATCCTAACGGGCAACGGCGGTATGGATGTCCTTAACGCAGGTACAGGCGATGATACGATTATCATCAACGCCAGCAACATCGCCGCACTAGAAAAAACTGGCGCAGGCAACCGTGCCCGTGTTGATGGTGGTGGTGGTATTGATACCCTTAAATTAGAGGGTGCAGGTTTAACCCTAGATTTAACCAAGATCAGCGACAGACGCATCCAAGACATTGAAGTTATTGACATTACAGGCTCAGGTAACAACACCCTACAGCTCAACTTAGATGATTTATTACACGCCTCTACTAGTACCAATATTCTTAAAGTATTAGGCAATAGTGGCGATAAAGTAAATGCTGCTGGTTTTAGTGATTCAACCATTGATAAAACTGTTGATGGTATCACTTATGATGTTTACACTCATGGTGATGCCAATATAGGTGACAATGTTGCACTTTGGGTGCAACAAGAGGTTGTAATGTTTTAGGATGGTATAAGATAGATAATAAGGTTTTACAAACCAATAAAGCCTCTGAATTTATGAACTTTATGATGAAGAGCCCCCCCGATAGTAACTCAAATGATAAAGATGCCAAATGGACTCTAAAACAGAAAAGTATACTGACGGCTTGACAAGAGTCAGATATCTTTCACCAGAAAAAGTATAAAACCCCAACAAATTAAGACAACAATTTAAATTTTCTTATTTCGAACAAGTCAAACTAAACAAAAAAATCGGAGTAAAAAAAATGAGTAAAAAACGAACCAAATATACCTCAACATTTAAGACAAAATTAGTACTTGAGTTATTACAAAATAAAAGCACCCTAGTGCAGATTGCTAGCAAGCATAACATCCTTCCACAAAACCTACAGAATTGGAAGAAAACCTTCCTTGCTAACGCTGAAATTGCCATGGAGCCATCCAAGGCAGTTAAAGAATACAAAGAAGAGCTTATTAAATCACAAAAGCAAAACGAGCGTTTAACTACACTAGTAGGTAAAGTAACCGTAGAAAAGGAGTGGCTGGCAAAAAAGCTAAAAAGCTTGGGCTTATCTAATCGCAAACAGTTAGTTGAGTTCAAGCTATCTTCACCACACATGCCGTGTTCTCTTCTGTCGGTTAATCAGCAATGCCAATTACTGCAC
>NZ_FQTR01000178.1 GCF_900128535.1 bacterium endosymbiont of Bathymodiolus sp. 5 South
CATAAATAGGAACAATCATCAGAAACCCACTTTTCACCCACTTGGCAATTTTTTAAACCCAGCCTTAGCTCTGCTAGGACAAGGTTTAAAGAAATCACCAATTGGGCAAAAATTGGATTTTGCTAATCATCCCTATTTTATGCAAAGGTCTCTTTAAAGAACTCCAGTAACACTTTATAACTTGCCCGTCAAAAACTATCGCCATGAATACTATTAGCAATCAACAAATAACAGCAGTCATTTTGGCGGGAGGTCGTTCTAGTCGCATGAATGGTCAGGATAAAGGACTAATACAACTCAACCAAAAACCCTTAATTCAATCTGTCATTAAGGTCATTGAAAACGAAGTTGGTAGTCTTTTAATTAATGCCAATCGCAACCAAAAAAGGTATCAAAAATTTACTAAAAATCCAATTATTGAGGATAATATAACAAATTTCCAAGGTCCTTTGGCAGGCTTTGCCAAAGCCATGGAGGTTGCTAAAACACCTTATTTATTAGTATTACCTTGTGATTGCCCAATGATTGGGGCAGAATTATTAGCCACTCTAAGAACCGAACTAATAAAACAAAAAGCACAAATCTGTGTGGCACATGACGGCCATAGATTGCAGCCTACTTTCGCTTTGTTAAAAACTAATTTACTCAACAGTTTATTGATTTATTTAGCTACTGGTGATCGAAAAATCGATTTGTGGTATCAACAGCATACATTGGCAATTGCTGATTTATCGCAACACCAAGATTTTTTTATTAACTTGAATACGCCACAAGATTACGCCGCTTTAACTCAAGTAAGTCGCATTAAAAATGTGAACGACTGAATTTAAGTCAATTAGATTTTATTTTGACTTGGGCGAGACATAAAAAAACCGGCTACAAAGAGCCGGTTTTTTTGTTTAATGGTGGAGAGAGAGGGATTCGAACCCTCGGTACGTTACCGTACACCCGCTTTCCAAGCGAGCAAATTAAACCGCTCTGACATCTCTCCAAAAACTATTTCCAAGCGAACAACACAACCACTCTGACATCTCTTTAAAAACTGTTTCCAAGCGAACAACACAACCGCCCTAACATCTCTTTAAAAACTGCTTTCAAATGAACAACACAACCACTTTGATGTTCCTTTAAAAAATAAGATATTTTACTGATAATTGTTAACAGTTTAACTAATTTTCATCCCTGCTTGTGCACCAGAATCAGGAGATAGGATATAAAGAGATTCTCCATTACCTGCAGCCAGCACCATACCTTGTGAGATGCCAAATTTCATCTTTCTTGGTGCTAAATTAGCGACCATCACAGTGAGTCGTCCTTCTAAGTCTTCTGGCTTGTAGTGTGCCTTGATGCCAGCAAATACATTCTTAGTGGAGGCTTCACCAATATCAAGCGTGAGTTGCAGGAGTTTGTCGGCACCTTCAACAGCTTGCGCTTTAACAATCTTAGCAATACGCAGGTCAATTTTAGTAAAATCGTCAATTTGAATCATATCGTCCTCTTGAGTTTCTTTTTCAGTCGTTTGCATGCTTTGTTTAGAGCTTTCAATCACTTGATTAATTTGAGCATCTTCAATGCGCAACATGAGTGGTTTAAATTTGTTAATTTTATGCTTGGTAAGCGGGTGTTTAAGGCTGTGCCAATCTAATTCATCAATATTTAAAAATGCCTCAACCTGCTCTGCCATCACAGGCAAAACTGGCTTTAAATAAGTTACCAACACTCTAAATAAGTTGATTGCCAAAGAAGTAACATCATGTACTTGCGCTTCTTTACCTTCTTCTTTGACCATCTGCCAAGGCTTATGGGTATCAATGTATTGATTTGCCTTGTCTGCAAGCTTCATAATCTCACGCATTGCTTGATTGTAATTGCGTGCTTCGTAGTGTTGGGCAATGCTATCACCTTGTGCGACAAATTCATTATACAAATCCCCTTCAATCGCATAAGCAGATAGCGTTTTGTCAAATTTTTTCACAATAAATCCTGCGCTTCTAGAGGCAATATTCACTACTTTTCCGACTAAATCAGAGTTCACGCGTTGCTTAAAGTCTTCTAAATTAAGGTCAATATCATCAATCTTAGCAGAAAGTTTATAAGCGTAATAATAGCGCAAACACTCAGGATTTAGGCTTTCTAGGTAAGTTCTTGCCTGAATGAATGTGCCACGAGACTTACTCATTTTCTGCCCATTAACCGTTAAAAATCCATGTGCAAAAATTGCATTTGGTGTGCGGTAGTTAGACCCCATCAACATTGCTGGCCAGAATAACGCATGAAAATAAACAATATCCTTGCCGATAAAGTGATACAGTTCAGTTTTAGAATCTTTGTTAAAGTATTCGTCAAAGTCAATATCTTGTTCGTTGCACAACTTCTTAAAACTTGCCATATAGCCAATAGGCGCATCCAACCAAACATAGAAGTATTTACCCTCCACACCTGGTATTTGAAAGCCAAAATACGGTGCATCACGAGAAATATCCCATTGCTTCAAGCCCTGTTCAAACCACTCAGCAAGCTTGTTGCTGACCTCATCTTGTAAATGCCCTGCATTCGTCCATTCTTTGAGTTGCGCTTCAAATTGTGGCAAATCAAAGAAATAGTGTTCAGAGTCTTTGGTAATTGGCGTTGCGCCTGATATAGCCGACTTTGCGTTGTTTAATTCTGTTGATGAATAAGTCGCACCACACACCTCGCAGTTGTCACCATATTGATCAACTGCACCACATTTTGGACAATCGCCTTTGATAAACCTGTCGGGTAAGAACATTTGTTTTTCAGGGTCAAACGCCTGAGAGATGGTGCGTGTTTTAATATACTCAGCAGCATTTAACTGATTATAAATATCCGTTGATAGGGTTTTGTTCTCATCTGAATGCGTTGAATGGTATTGACTAAAACCAATGAAAAAGTCTTTAAAATCTGCCTGATGACGCTCACTCACGCCCTTAATTAATGCTTCTGGGGTAATGCCAAGCTCATTGGCTTTCAGCATAATTGGCGTACCATGCGCATCATCTGCACAGACATAATGACATTCATTGCCCATCACCTTTTGAAAACGCACCCAAATATCGGTTTGAATATATTCCAGTAGATGCCC
>NZ_FQTR01000179.1 GCF_900128535.1 bacterium endosymbiont of Bathymodiolus sp. 5 South
TATCGCCTTGTGTTTCAAATGATCCATCTTTGTTTTTTGTAACCAGTACTACGCTGTCTTCACCATATTTGCTTTTAAGTCTGGCAGAGAGCCTGTTGGTGGCTTCTGTGATGATATTGTCTGTGCCGACTTTATAGATCACGACACCGCCATCTTTAGTTTTAGTTGTTGAAGGTTGTTCTTTTGGTTTTCCGCCTGATGCTTGAGCTATGTCTTCGGCATTTGTTTTTTGTTGTTGGGTTTTTGTTTTCCTGTGAGTTTTTTGTGAGTTTGCATTGGCACTGGCACTTGCTTGTTCTTCTGTGGGAGCAGGATCAGATCTTCTTAATTTATGAATTTTTACACTGAAAAGGTCAACTAGGGTTGCCCTACTTATGCCAAATGCCAAATTCATATCGCTGATATACCTAGCGATCACATCAGCGCCTGATGATACAGGCACCGTCAGATATTTCATTACGCCGTTTACTTCTTTGCTTAAAGCGTGATGATCTCCTGATGTTCTTCTAAACATTTGGTCTCTTATTTTTTCTTTCTTGAGTGCTTTCTTCCACTTGCGATACTTAACCCTTTTAAAAGAGATACCATATTCATTGAGATCAACAGGTTTACTCCAATCATCCTTGTCAATCTGATTTTGTTCATTTGCTTTTTTTAGTTGCCACTCTTTTTTTATTCTTAGCTCTTCTTTGTTTCTGTCATGTTTTTCTTGTCCTTTTTTAGCGTTTTCGAAGACTTCTGGGTTTTCTGCCCTATAAGTTAAAAATTCTTGTATGCGTACTTCCTTGATTTTGGCCTCTTTTTCTTCTTTTTCCTTTTGCTCCCTTTCTTTTGTTTTCTTGATTTCAGCTTCTTCTTTTTCCTTTTGCTTCCTTTCTTTTACTTTCTTGATTTCAGCCTCTTTTTCTTCTTTTTCCTTTTGCTCTCTTTCTTTTGTTTTCTTGATTTCAGCTTCCTCTTTTTCCTTTTGCTCCCTTTCTTTTGCTTTTTTTATTTTGTCTTGTTGCTCTTCATCTTTCTTCTTATTGCTGTCAACTTTATCTTGTTCTTCCTTCCTTTTTTCTTGCTCACTTTGTTCTTTTTCCACTGCCTTTCGCGCTTGCAATTGTGCTAAGTTTTCCTCTTCTTCTCCATTTCCACCAGGTTTTTCATCTCTTTTTTCCCTGGATGCTTTACCAACTTCAGCTAGTTTTGTTAATCTATAGAGTGCATCAAGTCGTTCGTGAATTGAAAGACCTTGATTTAAAATCAGATTCCTGTATTCATCTCCCTCCTTAAGGGGTAATTGCGTGTCATTAAGAAGTTGAATGATTCTACCATCGGTATTTGTTTTTTCAAAACCCTCAATCACCGCCCTTTTAAGCGCCTCATTTCCTGGCCCTCTGAAATCTGGGAATACCCTCTCCTTCGTGACATATATTCTTGTAAACGCTGAACTGTTTCCTAGTATCTTGTTAAATTCGTCTTCTCGTTTTTCACGCTCAATGTTTTGAGATTCGGTTGTTGTTACGCCTAATACATCTTTTAAATGGAACTCTATTGCTCTAAATTCTTGAATGCGCTCACGCTGTTCTTGATCGGCGTTCAATTGATAAATAATATTTTTTTTTCTGAGTGCCTCATCGTCGGCTCTTTTTTTGTATTCTAATTCGGATTGCACTATACTTTTATCAAGTCGTTGTGCTATTCTTTCATCAACTCTTTTAATTAGTGTTAAAAATTTTACTCTGTTGTGTTCAGCTTCAGAAATACTGCCTGATAAGTTTTTTATTCTGGTTAATGCACCTTGGGTGGCTATTTTTTCTTGGACCATGTCAGACAAAGTGTTTTCTTTGTTGTCTGTAATTTCTTGGTATGTTTCTTCTAGCACTTGTGATTTTTCTATTTCTTTTTGAATGTTTTCCAATACTGGACTGTTATCTGCTTCTGAGAGTTCTGTCATTTTATCCAGCAAATTTTTCTTTCTTTCCAAAATTGAATGAAGTATTAAATCAATCTTTTGTTTTTTTCTCATTGCATTCGCTAAAGGTTTTTTCCTCCTTTTTGTTTGTAAATATTTTTGCCTCTTAGAGTCTTTACTTTCTGCAATTCTTATTATTATTTTATTGAATGTAGTAATCTCATTTTGATATCTCAGTTTTAAATTCTGCACTACTTCTATTTTAGAATTTAGCTCATCCAATTCATTGTTTTTTCTTATTATTACCTTTAGAGCCATATCTATTATTATTTCAAGTTTCATTAGTCGCTCTTGATTCATTTCCATTTCTATTGTCAACTGCTCTATTAATAACGCCTGTTTCTTCTGTTCTATTGCATTTTTCTGTGCTGTTAGCTTTTCTAATTTTGTTTGCAATTTTTCTTTCTGCTGATCTTCTGCACCCGATTCTGCTATTGGCTTTTTACTTTCCTCTATATCTTTACTTGCCTCTTTCCACTTTTCTTGAATATCTCTTTCTTCTTTCTCTACGCCATCTATTCGTTCTTGCACTTCCACCAGTATTTCTTCATGTTTATTTATAAATAATTTTTCAGTCTCTAGTGACTCTTCTTCTATCTCCTTTCGACTTCTTGATATATCGTTGAATATCTCCATTTGCCCTTCTTCTGCTACCAATAGTTCTTTTATTTCATCGACTCTACCAACAGGTTCTGGTTTTCCGATTCTCTCTGTTATATCTAATTCGACTTGGAATAATTGATCTCCTATTTGCTTTAATTTTTGATACGATTCCTCATTCAAAATGTTTGCAACTTTCCGCTGTTTCCCTATATCTTGCAACTTGAGCGCTAAATCTATTAATTCCTCATTCAGCTTTTCTCCCGCTGTTCGCTGTTTTTCTTCATCTAAATTTTTTCTTTCCTCCTCTGATGTTTGTTCTGCATCTTCTTTTTCCATCATTCTGCTATCTTCAGGCACTTGATCACCTTGAACTACTCTACCCTTACCATTCACACCAACATATCCTTTATGGCCCTCGACTTCAGTAGGTATACCCTTGTTCTGTAAACTTTCTTTCAAATTTGACACAAAACTGTTACCGTTGTTGCCACACTTATCTGAATGGCAGC
>NZ_FQTR01000180.1 GCF_900128535.1 bacterium endosymbiont of Bathymodiolus sp. 5 South
CCGTGGCACTGAAAATAACAACCAAAATAACTTTGACGCCAATGGCAATTTATTAAACTTAAACAATATCGGTAACCTAGAGTGGCACTACAACAACACCTTAAATAAACTGACTAAAGCAAACAAATCCAACACCATACAATACTATGTTTATAATTACCAAGGCAAACGAGTCCGCACTGTAACTGAATCTAACCAACAAGTGCAAAGCCAGAGAGACTACCTGCTCTCACTAGATCTTTCAACCAACCAAGCAAAACAACAAACTAGTACCTTGCACATCGGCACCCACATCCTCAGCGAAAGTAGCAAAGACAACACGCAAAACCCTAACCAAACCCACTACCAACTCACCAGCCACCTACAATCCAATACCTTAGAGTTGGACGACAAAGCCCAAACCCTCAGTTATGAGCACTACTACCCCTATGGTGGTACTGCCCTCATCGCTGGCAAAGACAAAACTCAAGTGCAACAAAAACGCTACCGCCATACAGGCAAAGAAAGAGACAATAGTAGTGGCTTGTCCTACCACGGTGCTAGGTATCTAGCCCCTTGGCTAACGAGGTGGATAAGTCCTGATTCAGCGGGTGTGGCTGATGGCTTGAATTTATATGTTTATGTGGGTAATAATCCGCTTAAATATATCGATCCGACAGGGCATGTTAAAGTTTACCCAATGGATGGAGGCGAACCTCATGAACTAGATGTATTAAGTCCAATTGAAGGCACTTATCGTAACGATAACTTGTTTTATTTTCCAGAATCATACGAAAGACTAGAAGAAATTGTTGGGACTTATCCTGCCAATAAACTTGACTTGTTAAACGCCAATACAAAATTTACCATAGAATCAGAGGACAGCAAGGGGGCATTAACAATTAGAGCTAAATCTCTTCTGTCTTCTACCAATGAGTTTGAGAATATTATGGATTTCCCTACAGGACGGTTAACTTTTGAGTCAAATTTTAGAGATAAAAACTGCACTTCTGGCTTGAATGCAACAGAAGTAACCTCTTACCAATATTTAGGAATGACAAAAATAGCGGGTGCATTAAACATGCTACCTAAAATATTTCTCAGAGAAGGCATGGTCAACCCTAACACAAACAAAATAATAAAGATTTATCAAGCTGATGGAGATTACCAAAAATTTTATCGTAATTTTGTTGGTGGTAGCAATAACGGCAGATCTTCTTTAAGGATTGCCAATACTTTTAGCCTTAAGATAGTCTCTATAAAGTTAGATGATACTAATATTAGTATTGATGATAGCGTTTTTCTATACTTAAAACCAGAAATGCCTTTAATATCTCCTGAAGAACCCCTGCCACCTCGTGGAGACATACAGGATTATTTTGCACCTAATAGAAGACCATCTAAAATAAAACAACAAACAAACTGCTGCGCCATATCATGATTTCACTAGAATCTTACCATCAAACTTATACCTATGACACAGGCAACAACCTAACCAACCTATCTCACCAAGCAAATAGTAGTGCTTGGCAACAAACCATCGCCATCCACCCAAACAACAACCGCGGCACCGAAACCCAGCAGAGTGCCACTGACTTTGATGCTAATGGCAATCTATTAGGTTTAAATAATATCGGCAACCTAGAATGGCACTACAACAATACCTTGAATAAACTCATTAAAGCAGACAAAACCAATACCACAGAGTATTGTGTCTACGACTATCAAGGCAGACGAATCCGCACTGTTATTGAAGCTAACAATCAAGCACAAAGCCAAAGAGACTATCTGCCTTCACTAGACATCTCAACCAAGCAAGCAAAACAACAAACCAGTACTCTACACATCAGCACCCACATCCTTAGCGAAAGTAGCAAAGATAACACCCAAATCCCCAACCAAACCCGCTACCAACTCAACAGCCACCTACAATCCAACACTTTAGAGCTGGATGACAAAGCCCAAACTCTTAGTTACGAACATTACTACCCCTATGGTGGCACTGCCATCATCGCTGGCAAAGACAAAACCCAAGTGCAACAAAAACGCTACCGCTATACAGGCAAAGAAAGAGATGACAGTAGTGGTTTGTCTTACTACGGTGCTAGATACCTAGCCCCTTGGCTAACGAGGTGGATAAACCCTGATGCAGCGGGGGCAGTTGATGGCTTGAATTTTTATGTTTATGTGGGTAATAATCCGCTTAAATATATTGATCCGACAGGGCATGTTAAAGTTTATCCAATGGATGGAAGCGCACCTCACAAACTAGATGTATTAAGCCCAATTGAGGGCACTTATCGTAACGATAACTTGTTTTATTTTCCAGAATCATATGAAAGACTAGAAGAAATTGTTAGGATGTATCCTGCTAATAAACTTGACATACTAAACACCAATACAACATTTATCATAAGATCAGAGGACAGCAAGGGGGCATTAAAAATTAGAGCTCGCTTTTCTTCGTCTTCTACCAGTGAGTTTGAGAATGTTATGGATCTCACTACAGGACAGTTAACTTTTGAGTCAAATTTTAGAGATAAAAACTGTACTTTTGGCTTGAACGCAACAGAGGTAACCTCTTACCAATATTTAGGAATGACAAAAATAGCGGGTGCATTAAACATGCTACCTAAAACATTTCTCAGAGAAGGTATAGTCAACCCTAGCACAGAAGAAGCAATAAAGATTTATCGAGCTGACGGAAATTACCCAAAATTTTATCGTAATTTTGCTAGTGGTAGTGATAACGGCAGATCTTCTTTAAGAATTGCCAATACTTTTAGCCTTAAGATAGCCTCTATAAAGTTAGATGTTAAGATTAGTATTTATGATAGCGTTTTCCTATATTTAAAACCAAAAATGCCTTTAATATCTGCTGAAAAACCCCTGCCACCTCGTGGAGATATGCATGATCATTTTGCACCTAATAGAAGGTTATCTAAAATAAACTGCTGCACCATATTATGATTTCACTAGAATCTTACCATCAAACTTATACCTATGACACAGGCAACAACCTAACCAACCTATCTCACCAAGCAAATAGTAGTGCTTGGCAACAAACCATCGCCATCCACCCAAACAACAACC
>NZ_FQTR01000181.1 GCF_900128535.1 bacterium endosymbiont of Bathymodiolus sp. 5 South
TATCCATCGCACCAAAACTTGCAGAAGTAATTAAACGCATTAGTGAAGAACAATCTATTAGTGCAATTTTTACTGACGACGAATAGTCATAAGACGGTATAATCGCCCCTTTGGATTGTCACAACATCTACTAACTCATGAAAAATACAACAAAAGCACACAAACAAGCACTAGAAAAAGTCATTATGATCGGCAAAGAAAAAGGTTATTTAACCTATTCTGAACTGAATGACTTATTGCCAAAGGATTTACTAACACAAGATCAGATTGAACCAATTAAAACCATTCTAGAAGAGTTGGATATTGTTGTTTCTGAGACTATTCCTGATGCTGATACCTTGGTTGTAGAATCAGGCGCTAAAGCACAATCAACTTCTGCAGAAGCAGCAGTTGCTGCATTGGCAGCACTAGATTCAGAGTTTGGCAGAACCACCGACCCCGTTAGAATGTATATGCGTGAAATGGGTGTGGTGGATTTATTAGAACAAGAAGACGAAATCCGTATTGCCAAAGAGATTGAAGCTGGCGTATTTGAAATTATGCAAGCAATTACGCTTTACCCCGTCATCACTGAAAAATTTTTCAAAGCACATAAAAGACTTGAAGAAGGTAAATGTAAAATCACTGATGTTATTATTGGTTATCAAGGTGACGCAGAAGATTTTGCAGAAAAGAAAAAAGCTTTTGACGCTGGCGAATTTGATGACGAAGAAGAATACGAAGAAATGGAAGAAATGGAATATGCAGGTCCAGATGAAGACCAAGTATATTTGCGTTTTGACACCATTTCAAAATGCTCTAGCAAATACCTAAAAGCCAACGAAAAACATGGTTTCCGTGACAAAAAAACGGTAGTTGAACGCAAAAAATTATCAGCAAGTTTGTCAGACTTACGCCTAGCACCAAAATTAGTCACCACCATGGTGGAAACTATTTGCAAGCGTGTTGATAAAGTCAAAGAACAAGAAAAATCCATCCAAAAAGCTTGTTTATATGCAGGCATGGATAGAGCGCAATTCTTTGAATTATTTACCGACAACGAAACAAACCTTGATTGGTTGAAGAAAGTTACGCTAGACAGCCAAGTTAAAGATAAATTAGCCGACAGTAAAAATGAAATTTACTACGCACAAAAAAATCTTCAAGCTTACGAAGAAGAAATGCAATTAACTATCACTGAGTTAAAGGCACTGAATAAACTTTATCGTCGTGGCGACCGTCGTGCTAAAACAGCCAAAGCACAAATGATTGAAGCAAACTTGCGTCTGGTCATCTCAATTGCCAAAAAATACGCCAACCGTGGTTTACAATTCTTAGATTTGATTCAAGAAGGCAATGTTGGCTTAATGAAAGCTGTTGATAAATTTGAATATCGTCGTGGTTACAAGTTCTCAACTTATGCAACTTGGTGGATTCGTCAAGCGATTACACGCTCAATTGCCGACCAGGCGCGCACCATTCGTATTCCAGTCCATATGATCGAAACCATCAACAAACTTAACCGTGTTAAGCGTCAACTGTTACAAAAATATGGTCGTGAAGCGACGCCTGAAGAGTTAGCGGTAGAAATGGAATTACCAGAACACAAGATTATTAAGATTTTGAAAATCGCCAAAGAGCCTTTGTCAATGGAAACCCCAGTCGGTGATGATGAAGATTCTAATATCGGTGACTTTATTGAAGATGGCAATGCATCTTCACCAGTGGACATCACCACCAAAGAAAGCCTAAAAGAAACAACGGGTGATTTACTTGCCAACCTTTCATCACGAGAGGCAAAGGTATTAAAAATGCGCTTTGGTATTGATATGAATACCGACCACACTCTAGAAGAAGTTGGTCGTCAATTTGATGTAACACGCGAGCGTATTCGCCAAATTGAAGCCAAAGCCTTGCGCAAACTTAGACACCCCTCTAGAGCGCACAAACTTTCAAGCTTCCTAGAATAACCTTTTTTAGGGCCTTTAGCTCAGTTGGTTAGAGCAAACGACTCATAATCGTTTGGTCCTTGGTTCAAGTCCAAGAAGGCCCACCACATTCAAACCACAAGCCTTTTATCCTTTTTTGGTATTAAGGCTTATCGTGCGCTCGCTTATATAACGACACATAAGGTATGATAACTTGCATGACATTTGAAAAAATTCTCCCGCAATTAATCAAACTGACTGCTGATGTTGGCAAGGTCATCATGTCGTTTTATAAAGCCGATATGGCAGTTGAAATGAAGTTAAATAAAACACCACTTACAATTGCAGACCAGCGTGCACACCAGCTAATTGTCGAAGGACTAAATCGTCTCACACCAAATGTAGCCATTCTCTCAGAAGAGTCTGATACCGCTACTTTTGAGCAACGCTCAGAGTGGCAAGAATATTGGCTGGTTGATCCACTGGATGGCACGCAAGATTTCTTAGAACAAACTGGGGAATTTTGTATTTGTATTGCCTATATTAAAAACCATCAAGCAATTTTTGGACTGGTATATGCGCCCCTTACTCAAACCCATTATTATGGTTTTGACAACAAGACATACAAACAACACAACAATATTCAAACCCCTTTAAATGCCTGTTCAGCGACATTGCCACTGCGCGTGGTAATCGGGCATAATTCAACACACAATTCAAAATTACAAACTCACCTTCAACAACTTGGCAAACATCAACTCAATCACCTAGGTAGTGCACTAAAATTTTGTCAAATTGCCGAGGGGGTTTACGACTACTACCCTAGATTTGGACCTTGCTGCGAATGGGACACAGCAGCAGGTGCTTGTATTTTACAAAATGCAGGGGGTTGCGTTGTTGATGAAAATGGCGCACCACTGAGATACAACACCAAAAATGATTTACTATCGCCCACTTTTTTTGCCTCAGGCATTCATTGAAAAATTGAGCGTTTCAATTGAATCGCAAAGATAGATCGATTGCTTGAATATTCTTAGTAATACTACCAGTAGAAATATAATCAACCCCTGTTTTGGCAACTGCCAAAATGGTATTTTCGTCAATGTTCCCCGATGCCTCTAAGGGTAATTTTCCATTCGATAAGC
>NZ_FQTR01000182.1 GCF_900128535.1 bacterium endosymbiont of Bathymodiolus sp. 5 South
TTGTCTGTGTCAATTCGCTGGGTATTTACCATTGGTTTGTGTAAATAAAAAATGAATTATATGGAAATCTTAAGGCGCTGTAAATGGGGTAGGTAATACAGTGGTGCTCCTTGTTAATAGCTTTAGGTAAAATAGGCTATGAAGTTTGGGGTGTTCTTAAATGCTTATTGGTTGTTTTGTGGGTTTGTATTTTCAGCAGCCTCAATTCTTTAATGTTTATTTTTAACACATTTATAATGCTATAATATTTTTTTAAAGAAGGAAAAATTATGTACACATCATCTCATACTAGTAAATTTTTTAATCGTGTTTTATTAGTAACAGCGTTTCTTACTGCTTTATTTACTACCGTTCACGCCGCTGACATCAATTTGGCTCTTGGAAAATCTGCTACACAATCCAGTACACTTTCATACCACGATATCCTCCCTGTTGCTGGTTATGCAGTGGATGGTAACACTGATGGCTATTTCTTAAATAAGAGCACAACCTATACTAAATACGAACAAGGCGCTTGGTGGCAGGTTGATTTAGGTGGTGCAAAAAATATCAATCAAATCATTATTTACAATCGCACCGATTGCTGTGCAGACAGACTTAGTAACTATCGAGTCAGTATTTCCAATAAAGCAGATTTCAGTACCCACATTTATCAACAAGATTTTCATGATACACCCAAGCCCAAAAAATCCATTAAATTGAGTGCACAAAGCAAACAAGGTCGCTATGTTAGAATTCAGTTACTTGACAAGAACTACCTTTCTTTAGCAGAAGTTCAAGTTATGGGTGTTAATATTTTGAATTCTTTGCGTTTTCCTGAGGTGGATACTTCTAGTGCTCGTAATGATTTTAGTGGACTTTATAATGCGCCATCTTATCCAAATTCATCGGCTTTTGCCACTCTTAAAGACGATGGCTCAATCGTAGTGTGGGGTGACTCAAGGCATGGAGGCATAGATGCACCCACTGGCAGTGGCTATACCAAGATTTATTCAACAGAGTATGCCTTTGCCGCCCTTAAAGCCGATGGCTCAATCACGGTATGGGGTGACTCAGATCGGGGAGGCTCAAACGCACCTGCTGGCAGTGGCTATACCAAGATTTATTCAACTGGGAGTGCCTTTGCCGCCCTTAAAGCCGACGGCTCAATCACGGCGTGGGGTGACTCAAATTATGGAGGCTCAGGTGCACCCGCTGGTAGTGGCTATACCAAGATTTATTCAACTGGGAGTGCCTTTGCCGCCCTTAAAACCGATGGCTCAATCGTAGCATGGGGTGACTCAAATTATGGAGGGTCAGATGCACCTACTGACAAAGGTTACACCAAGATTTATTCAAATGATCTTAGTTTTGCAGCCCTTAAAGCCGACGGCTCAATCACGGCGTGGGGTTATTATTCGCGTTCTGGATACACAGGCGCACCCACTGACAGTGGCTATACCAAGATTTATTCAACTGATGCAGCCTTTGCCGCCCTTAAAGCCGACGGCTCAATCACGGCGTGGGGTGACTCAGGTTTTGGAGGCGCAGGTGCACCCACTGGCAGTGGCTATACTAAGATTTATTCAACTGAGAGTGCCTTTGCCGCCCTTAAAGCCGACGGCTCAATCACGGCGTGGGGTTTTGAAACTAATGAAGACTTAAGTGCACCTACTGACGGCGGCTATACCAAGATTTATTCAAATTCAGTTGCTTTTGCCGCTCTTAAAGCCGACGGCTCAATCACGGCGTGGGGTATGGTGTCGAATGACGCAGACTGGGGAAGCACAGGTGCGCCCGTTGACAAAGGTTACACCAAGATTTATTCAAATTCAGTTGCTTTTGCCGCCCTTAAAGCCGATGGCTCAATCACAGCGTGGGGTAACTCAAGTTCTGGAGGCTCAGGCGCACCCACTGACAGTGGCTATATCAAGATTTATTCAACTTCGGCTGCCTTTGTTGCCCTTAAGGCCGACGGCTCAATCACGGCGTGGGGTGACTCAGGTTTTGGAGGTATTTCACCTATTCACGCCACTAACATCAATCTAGCCCTTGGAAAACCTGCCACACAATCCAGTACATTTCCATACCACTCTATTCTCCCTGTTGCTGGTTATGCAGTGGATGGTAACACTGATGGCTATTTTTTAAATAAGAGTACAACTCATACTAAATACGAACAAGGCGCTTGGTGGCAGGTTGATTTAGGTGAAGAAAAAAATATCAATCAAATCATTATCTACAATCGCACCGATTGCTGTGCAGACAGACTTAGTAACTATCGAGTTAGTATCTCCAATAAAGCAGATTTCAGCACCCACACTTATCAACAAGATTTCCACGGTGCACCTAATCCTAAAAAAAGTATTGAATTAGGTGCAAACGACAAGAAAGGTCGCTATGTTAGAATTCAGTTGCTTGATGATTACTACCTCTCTTTAGCAGAAGTTCAAGTTATGGGTGTTAATATTTTGAATTCTTTGCGTTTTCCTGAGGTGGATTATTCTAGTGCTCGTAATGATTTTGGTGGACTTTATAATGCGCCATCTTATCCAAATTCATCTGCTTTTGCCACTCTTCAAACCGATGGTTCAATCACGGCGTGGGGTGACTCAGATAGTGGAGGCTTAGGTGCACCCGCTGGCAGTGGCTATACCAAGGTTTATTCAAATTATAGTACCTTTGTCGCCCTTAAAGCCGATGGCTCAATCACGGCATGGGATGACTCAAATCGTGGAGGAATAGATGCACCCACTGACAAGAATTATATAGAGATTTATTCTACTGCAACTGCATTTGCCGCCCTTAAAGCCGATGGCTCAGTCACGGCGTGGGGTGACTCAGGTTCTGGAGGCTCAGATGCACCCGCTGGCAGTGGCTATACCAAGATTTATTCAACTGGTACTGCCTTTGCTGCCCTTAAAGCCGATGGCTCAATCAAGGCGTGGGGTTACTCACGTTCTGGAGGCACAGGCGCACCCACTGACAGTGGCTATACCAAGATTTATTCAACTGATTCTGCCTTTGCTGCCCTTAAAGCCGATGGCTCAATCACGGCG
>NZ_FQTR01000183.1 GCF_900128535.1 bacterium endosymbiont of Bathymodiolus sp. 5 South
TTGGTGATTTCTTTAAACCTTGTCCTAGCAGGGCTAAGGCTGGGTTTAAAAAATCGCCAAGTGGGTGAAAAGTGGGTTTCTGATGATTGTTCCTATTTATGCAAAGGTCTCTAAGGGTAACAAAAAAAATCCTAGTACGATTTATCCGCAAGAGTGGCTCTATTTTTGGATTTTTTTGAGGATACACAAGAGACCTTGATATTTTTTTTTAAATGTTACAGTATATTTTTTAATCATTATTTTTTGAACATGAAAAACAAACTAACTAAACTCCTTGCAATTACCATCTTTTCAATCTCTTTAAATGCTTTTAGTCTTCTGCCACTAACTCCAGTCATCACAATCAGCACTAGTTATGTTAGCGCTACTGCTGGAACTGCTATTACACCTGTTACCATTACTAATGCAGGTTTGATTTCTTATTACTCAATTTCTCCTGCTATTTCCAATGGCTTATCCTTCAATACAAACACTGGAGCTATCTCTGGGGTGCCAATTGTTGCCTCTGATCCAGTGACTTATGTTATAACAGCAACCAGTTTCTTTACCTATAATGAGGACACTGTAACTGTTGTTATTGCTGTTGGTATTGGTGATATTAATTTAGCCCTTGGAAAACCTGCTACACAATCCAGCACATATCTATATTCATACGGCATCCATGCTGTTGCTAGCTATGCAGTCGATGGTAACACTGATGGTAAATTCTCCAATAGAAGCACAACCCACACCCAATATGAACAAGGCGCTTGGTGGCAGGTTGACCTAGGCAGTCAAAAAAATATCAAGCAAATTATTATCTACAACCGCACTGATTATTGTTGTGTCAATAGACTAAGCAACTACCAAGTTAGTATCTCCAATAAAGCAGACTTCAGCACCCACACTTATCAACAAGACTTTCGTGTCGCGCCTAATCCCAAAAAAACCATTCGATTAGACGCATCAGACAAACAAGGTCGCTATGTTAGAATCCAGTTGCTTGATAAGGACTATCTGTCTTTAGCAGAAGTTCAGGTTATGGGTGTTGATCCTTTGCATTTTGCTAAGGTGAATTATTCTAGTGCTCGGAATGATTTTGGTGGGTTTAATAATGTGCCAAATTATGCCAATAAGACAGCTTTTGCTGCTATTAAAGCCGACGGTTCAATCATGGCGTGGGGTAATTCAAATAATGGAGGCACAAACGCACCCACTGACAGTGGTTATACCGAGATTTATTCAAATAGGTATGCCTTTGCCGCCCTTAAAGCTGATGGTTCAATCACGGCGTGGGGTAGCGCATATGCTGGAGGCACAGGTGCACCTTCTGACAGTGGCTATACCAAGATTTATTCAAATGCAGTTGCCTTTGCCGCCCTTAAAGCTGATGGTTCAATCACGGCGTGGGGTGATTCATATTCTGGAGGCACAGGTGCACCTTCTGGCAGTGGCTATACCAAGATTTATTCTAATAGAAGAGCCTTTGCTGTTCTTACACACGATGGCTCAATCATGGTGTGGGGTAGCTCAAAGTATGGAGCCACAAACGCACCCACTGATAAAGGCTATATCAAGATTTATTCAAATGCAACTGCCTTTGCCGCCCTTAAAGCCGATGGTTCAATCACGGCGTGGGGTAGCCCATATTTTGGAGGCACAGGTGCACCCACTGACAGTGGTTATACCAAGATTTATTCAAATGCATATGCCTTTGCCGCCCTTAAGGCTAACGGTTCAATCAAGGCGTGGGGTGATTCAAATTCTGGAGGTGCAAACGCACTCACTGACAAAGGCTATATCAAAATTTATTCAAATGCAACTGCCTTTGCCGCCCTTAAAGCCGACGGTTCAATCAAGGTGTGGGGTAGTCCAGATTCTGGAGGCGCAAACGCACCCACTGACAAAGGTTATATCAAGATTTATTCAACTGCATATTCCTTTGCCGCCCTTAAAGCCGATGGCTCAATCACGGTGTGGGGTGACTCATTTACTGGAGGCGGAAACACATCCAGCGCACCCACTGATAAAGGCTACATTAAGATTTATTCAACTGATAGTGCTTTTGCTGCCCTTAAAGCCGATGGCTCAATTACATCGTGGGGTAACTTAGATAATTTTTGGACTGTGCCAATAAATAAAACCACAAACGCACCCACTGACAAGGGTTATACCAAGATTTATTCAAATGCATATGCCTTTAGCGCTGTTAAGCCCGATGGCTCAATCAGGACATGGGGTGACCCAAGTTATGGAGGTATATATACCTCTGGTTATAATCTAGCACTTGGAAAACCTGCCACACAATCCAGCAATTCTAATGAGACTGATTATCATGCCTCACAAGCAGTTAACGGCAACACTGATGGTGTCTGGTATAACAACAGCATAACCCACACCCAATATGAACAAGGTGCTTGGTGGCAGGTTGATCTAGGCAGCAAGAAAAACATCAGTCAAATCCTTATCTACAACCGCACTGATTGTTGTGCAAATAGACTAAGCAACTACCAAGTTAGTATTTCTGATAAAGCAGACTTCAGTACCCATGCTTATCAGCAAGATTTTCATGTCGCGCCTAACCCAAAAAAAACCATTACATTAGATGCACCAGGTAAGCAAGGTCGTTATGTTAGAATCCAGTTGCTTGACGAAAACTACTTGTCTCTAGCAGAAGTTCAAGTTGTGGGTATTGATCTTTAAATCAAACGCAGCAAAAGTGTTTCAGTTGCTGGTCACTTAGATTATGGTGCGCTGGTGGTTAATCATCATTCAGTGGGTAAATTTGTAAGTGATGTGGCGTACACACTAGCGGCATTAAGAGTGCTGGACGCTCTTAAAACGAGGCTATCATAGTACTTTCCATTGAGCGTGCAAAAGTTGATAGAATCTTGACAAAATTGTTTTTAACTGTTACAGTTATACAAAATTCAAAAAACAACAATACTATAAACAGTGTATAATAATCATTTTTTTCACCAACAAAACAAAGCCAAAAAGAATCCAACTACCTGATGATTTTTATAAACACGATTTTAAGCAACTAGCCAAGAT
>NZ_FQTR01000184.1 GCF_900128535.1 bacterium endosymbiont of Bathymodiolus sp. 5 South
AAAGGCTAAGCACAAGCAAGTGCTTGAATTGATTGAACGCACTAGAGGGCGTGTTTTTAAAAAAATGACTTAATTGGGATTTTGCTGTGTTTGTCATGATAATTTAACCACTTAGTTTTAAAAATTTTAGACATAATACCACTGCCTCGCCCCTATATAAGTTTTTTTGAATATTTTTAAAAATTCTGATGAAGTTTTTTACAACCTAAAACGCATGATATTTGCATGCCGAATTAATACACGCTGCATAAAACCTTCAAGCTCAAACTCTAGTTGGTTTTGAGCATTACGCTGATGCTTGCGTGTAGCATAACAAACCAAGTACAGTGAATAAACTTAGTTACTACAGTTGTCTTTATCAATCTTTTAGATAGCACGCCTTATTAAAAATACACAAAAAACCCAGTCAAAAGACTGGGTTTTTTGTATCGCTAAATGCTTTAAGTAAACAACTTGACCAGCACTTGAATGTGATATTTTTAGTGCTGGTTATGGCTATTTATACAAAGTGTTTATTCCAAAACACAGCGAACACTAAAGCCAGAGGCACGATTAGAGTCAATAAATCTAGCGTTATTGGGATTGATATCCATAACACGGCTCTTGCCAGTAGTAGCAGACCGAACCCAAAAGTGGCTGAATGTTCGATTAAGGTTAACCGCTCCACCTGTATTATGGCGGAAGCCAGATGTTGGGATCTTAAGGAAGCTGGTGAAGGCTCTAGTAGCAGCACCATTGCTACCAGAAATACCAGATTTGGCAATCTCATCCCCTAAAACTGCTTCAGTTGGCACGCTAAAACCTGCTGGGCAGATGTCATTGGCTCCGCCATCTTTCCAAGCAGCCATTCTAAGTGCACCATTGACATCTACGCTCGCCCAATCATTAGTGCTATTAGTGCTAGTAATAAATAAGTTAGTGCCTGCATCGGTGATATCAGTAGCTAATGTGGATGATGTGCCGGTTTTTGTTCTATCTTCATGCCCGTCATCATTTCTACCCCATTGGTAATAATGACCATAAGCAGCATGGTCATTTTTTGCAGTAGCCACTTGGGTTGCACCTAGGTTTCTATCAAGCCAAACTCTATTTGTGAAAGGCGAGGTGACTAGCCCATAAGTTTGCCCTTTAAACAATATTTTGGTGCGTTCTTTAATACAACGAACGCTCTGACGATGAGTTTTACTAGTACTGAGGTAGTGCATATCATTACCTTTTACGAAGAAATAACGACCTTCTTTGTCATCCGTATCGTCAGTACTTTTAGTCCACACGGAGAGGCTATTGACAGAATCAATCGGAGTAATATTATCCGAAGAAACACCCGCAGCTGGCAACTTAAGGAAACTTAAGAGGACCGTAGCCACATTAGTACCTCTCTGGGGGAAGCGGGTGGTCTCTGCCGCAAACTCTCCCTCGGTTGGCACGCTAAAGCCTGCTGGGCAGATGCTGTCATTACTACTGAATTCGACATAATCTCCATAAGAAGGCATCTTTTGACTTACAGTTGCTGCTTCTGCTACTGCTGCCTCATCAGCAGTAGCTACTGCCGTTGCGCCTATGTTTCTATCAAGCCATACTCTTTTTGTGTAGGGTGAGACGATCAGTGCGTAAGTTAACCCTTTAAAGGATATTGTGTTTCCTACTTTTCCGTTTCTTTCAATCATTATTTTATTACTACGCTCGACCCAAGCAAGTGCACCTAAGTCCATTTTGTGGCTGTCTTTAAAGGCTTTGCTGGCAATCGAAAAGTTAGTGAATTTTTGCTTGTTGCCCAGTGGCAGTTTTACCGTGAGTTTGCCATAGCTTTTAGCATCCATGGCGTTGTTGTTTTCTTGACCGAATTCAAAACTTACCGACGGGGTAAGCTCAATATCCACGCCCAAAATATTACCCTTAATGTCTGGACCCAGTTTAGCGTCCCAATAATAATAAGTGCCTTTGATTTTTGCCCAAGGTAGATAAGGGGCTTGACCGCTGAGCTTGACATCATAACCTGACATGGCTCTTTCCTGTTTCTGCAAACCGTTGACTAATTTTTTGTCTGAAAATACATGATATCTATTGACATTGGCGCTAAAGTTAGCGCGTTGGTATTCCAAACCAAGGCTTAGACGTTTGTGCTTGGACTTGGACTCATAGTCGGTAAAAAAGTTAATGCCGGCGATTGCCATGTCGTCCTCTACCAATAGACGATGACCAATGCCTAAGTTAATCGTGGTGCGACGACTCTCGCCACCGTTGCCAGAAGCGATGCCTGCTTGGATAAAAGTTAATTGTTTGCTGTTGGCATTAAGCTCGGAGAGAGGTTGGATAGTTTTGAGGCTGTAAGTCAGTCTTTTTGTGCTAATCCCACTAATACTCACCTCACTACGACCCGCACCAAATGTGTTTAAAAATGTATTGGCTTTGTCGTTAACCAAACCTTCGGTTTTGTTAATGGCTTGGTTTTTAATACTTGTAGTAACTTTATTACCCAGTTGGTCGGTATTGCCTGAATTAGTAGAACCTAGAGCAGTACGAGCCGAGTCTGCAACTTCTTTGAGTAAAATCGTGGCTTGGTTGTCTTTCTTGGTGGCAGATTGTGGATTTTTTTGCTTGTAAGGTTTACTAAGATCTAGGTAGGCTTCTTTGTTAAATTCTTCTTTATTAGGTTGCTGAGAGTTGTCAACAGAAAAAGCATTAAAAGAAAATGTGATTAAAAGGCTAAGCGCAAGAAAGTGCTTGAATTGATTGAACGCACTTAGAGGGTACTCGCCTCCCCCCGCGATATTTACTATTGGAGTTGGCGTTGAGGTTAAGGTTTTAGAGTGACTTAATTGGAATTTTGCTGTGTTTTTCATGGTTAAAATTGCTCTTGGTTATTAAAAGTTTTTTTTGGAATTATATCACAATACCTACCCTATGCAGTTTTTTTACCCCAATCCAAAAATAAAAACCAAAAAAACGCACAAACCCCAACTGGTATAATGATTTCAACCAAAAAACAGTTTCACCTATTAGGTGAAAACCAAAGGCAATCAAGCCCC
>NZ_FQTR01000185.1 GCF_900128535.1 bacterium endosymbiont of Bathymodiolus sp. 5 South
ATTGGGGAAATAAAGAAAATGCAGTAAAGGTGTTTCAGTTACTGGTTACCTAGGTTGTGATGTGCTGGTGGTTAATCATCATTCAACGGGTAAAATTTTTGGATTTCATAAAAGATCTTGACAAAATTGTTTTTAAATGCTACAGTGAATTTTTTAATCATTATTTTTTAAAAATGAAAAACACAACAAATACCCTGAACAAACTTACTAAACTCCTTGCAATTACTATCTTTTCAGTCTCTTTAAATGCTTTTAGTGTTGTGCTAGATCCACTTATCACAATCAGCACTAATCATGTTAGTGCCACTTCTGGAACTGCTATTACACCTGTTACCATCTCTAATAGAGGTGATGCTGTTTCTTATTACTTAATTTCTCCTGCTATTTCCAATGGCTTATCCTTTAATAAAAAAACTGGAACCATCTCTGGAGCGCCAATTGTTGCAGCTGATCCGGTGATTTATACTGTGACTGCAATTGGTCGTCGTGGTCAGGACACTGCAACTGTTGTTATTGCTGTTGGTGTCGGCACTACTAATCTAGCCCTTGGAAAACATGCCACACAATCCAGCACATATATACACGCTGTCTTCACTGTTGCTGGCTATGCAGTAGATGGTAACACTAATGGTAAACTCTCTAATAGAAGCATAGCCATTACCGAACACGAACAAGGTGCTTGGTGGCAGGTTGATCTAGGCGGTCAAAAAAATATCAAGCAAATTATTATCTACAACCGCACTGATTGCTGTGTAAACAGACTAAGTAATTACCAAGTTAGTATCTCTAATAAAGCAGACTTCAGCACCCACATCTATCAACAAGACTTTCATGTCGCGCCTAATCCCAGAAAAATCATTCAATTAGACGCATCAGGCAAACAAGGTCGCTATGTTAGAATCCAGTTGCTTGACAATGACTATCTCTCTCTAGCAGAAGTTCAGGTTATGGGTGTTGATCCTTTGCATTTTTCTGAGGTGGATTATTCTAGTGCTCAGAATGATTTTAATGGATTTCACAGTTCACCAAATTATGCTAATAAGCGAGCCTTTGCCGCCATTAAAGACGATGGCTCAATCATGGCGTGGGGTGTTCCGAATTATGGAGGTGCAAGTGCGCCCTCTGATAGTGGCTATACCAAGATTTATTCAAATGGATACGCCTTTGCCGCCCTTAAAGCTAATGGCTCAATCACGGCGTGGGGTAGTTCAAGTCATGGAGGTACAGGTGCACCCTCTGATAATGGCTATACCAAGATTTATTCAACTTATGGTGCCTTTGCCGCCCTTAAAACCGATGGATCAATCGCAGCGTGGGGTGGGGCGGGAGGTATAGGTGCGCCCTCTGGTAATGGCTATACCAAGATTTATTCAAATAGATACGCCTTTGCCGCCCTTAAAGTCGATGGCTCAATCACGGCGTGGGGTTATGTAGGCACAGGTGCGCCCTCTGGTGGTGGCTATACCAAAATTTATTCAAATGGATATGCCTTCGCCGCCCTTAAAGTCGATGGCTCAATTACGGCGTGGGGTAGTTCAATGACTGGAGGCACAGGTGCACCCTCTGGTAATAGCTATACCAAGATTTATTCAACTAATGGTGCTTTTGCCGCCCTTAAAGTCGATGGGTCAATTGCGGCGTGGGGTAATTCGGGTCATGGAGGTACAGGTGCACCCTCTGGTAATAGCTACACCAAGATTTATTCAACCAATGGTGCCTTTGCCGTCCTTAAAGCCGATGGGTCAATCGCGGCGTGGGGTGGTTCGGGTTATGGAGGCACAGGTGCTCCCTCTGGTAAAGGCTATACTAAGATTTATTCAAACGGATATGCCTTTGCTGCCCTTAAAGCTGATGGCTCAATCACAACATGGGGTAACTCAGGGAGTGGAGGTACAAACGCACCCAGTGCACCCACTGATAAAGGTTATATCAAGATTTATTCAACTGGTAGAGCCTTTGCCGCCCTTAAAGCCGATGGTTCAATTACATCATGGGGTGACTTAAAGAATTTGCGGAGTAACGGTAATAAACCCATAAACGCACCCACTGACAAAGGTTATATCAAGATTTATTCAAATGCACTTGCTTTTAGCGCTGTTAAGCCCGATGGCTCAATTAGGACATGGGGTAATCCAGAGTTTGAAGCTCTGGTTCATCATTGAATCCCTAGAAAACCTATCACAAAATCCAAAAAAATCATTTAATTAGATACATCAGGCAAACAAGGTCGCTATGTTAGATAATAAGAGACCTTTGCATAAATAGGGATGATTAGCAAAATCCAATTTTTGCCCAATTGGTGATTTCTTTAAACCTTGTCCTAGCAGGGCTAATAGAGGTTAAAGCAAGGCGATATTATAATGCCAAGCAGGTGATAATGCAATTTCCGAGAGAAGTTCAAGAAATTTTGGACAGAAGCCTTAAATCAAACTAACATCATAAAAAAACCACCTAGAAGAGTGGTTTTAGTGCACTTGGGATGAAACCTAGTGTCTCTAACTGTCTGCCAACTTTCGTTGGTCAGTGGTTTAATTACAAACTACTTTCATTAAGGTTAAAGCCTTATTAGTTGTAATTTATATGGTATGATTAAATTTAATTTAAGACCACGGCACTTACGCTGTAACCTTAACCACTTGTACAAGCCTTGCAATTATGCAAGAAAGTGGCAGCGATGAGTTGAGTTTGTTTTAACCCACAGGGACATTAATCCCTGTAGGGGTTACTGTCCTTGTGATTGTCATATAGGAGAGTAAAATGGTAAGTATAGACAATGAGAAGCTAGAGAGTGTTTTCCGTGATATGGGAGTGATATTTACTTCCAGTGGAACAATCGGATTCTTTTTCAAGTTTTCACTATTTGGCAGCATTTTTGCTGTTATTATTGGAGTTTTTTTTATATTATTTGGAATTAAGGAGGATAGACATGGGACTAGAAATTAATGAAATTTATTTTGCGCTTTCTATGTTGTTTGTACTAGGATTCTTGTTAATTCT
>NZ_FQTR01000186.1 GCF_900128535.1 bacterium endosymbiont of Bathymodiolus sp. 5 South
TCCAATTTTTGCCCAATTGGTGATTTCTTTAAACCTTGTCCTAGCAGGGCTAAGGCTGGGTTTAAAAAATCGCCAAGTGGGTGAAAAGTGGGTTTTTGATGATTGTTCCTATTTATGCAAAGGTCTCTAATAAAAGGGTATACAAAAAAGGAGGCTCCACCCCTTTATTTTCCTTATTTTTAAAAAACTAAAATCCACCACCAATCACTAAGTGACGTAAATGTTTCAGCAATGTTGTATGCTTGAGCAGAATTTCCTTGACTGACTACGGCTGCGAAGGCATTAATTGAAAACAAAGTAACGAATGGGATAAGTATTTTTTTCATGATATAACTCCTTTTTAATTAATTTTTATTTTGTATTACATAACAGCATAAATATATAATATGCATATTTATTATATAACAAAAACTTATTTTATTTATACAAAATTTATAAAAATTTTTAGTAAAAGAGTAAAAGGGAGAGTAAAAGGGGGCGCCACCCTTTTTTAGGCCTCCCCTTTTTTTAAAACTCAAATCCCTGCCCACCTTGTCGCTTAGTTTTCGAATAAAACCCTCATTGCCACATGGCAAACCTTTGTGTGTATTTATTTTTAAAGTTTTATCATGCTGAACACCAACCATAGATTTTAAATAATCCTGATACTCGCTTGGCAAAACTCCAATATCATAATCCGTTACAAGACTATTGTTAACAAGCCCAGCGTGACACATTGCACTTGAATATTTATAATCAGTTGCATTCTCTACCATTTTTGCCTTAACTGGATTATTTTCAACATAAGCAAAGCCACAATACGATTCTAGCATGTCTTGGCATGAGTTTATTTTAACAGAAATTAAAATAAAAAATAAAAGGGTAGCATCCCCTTTATCTCTCAGCGCAAGACAAGAGTTGTGATTTGCATTTAGGCGATAATCGGTTACAATTTTGAAATAACGACGAACACCTTTATACGCGTTGTGATTTGCATTTAGGCGATAGTCGGTTACAATTCACGTGTGGCAATAGCATCATTGCGGGAAGTTGTGATTTGCATTTAGGCGATAGTCGGTTACAATTCATGCTTGGCAAAGGAAGTAGGACGGTCAGTTGTGATTTGCATTTAGGCGATAGTCGGTTACAATGCTTGTTTGCACCATAAGCCGAAGCGGCCGGTTGTGATTTGCATTTAGGCGATAGTCGGTTACAATCAATATCATACTCGGGGAGAGCGTCACGAGGTTGTGATTTGCATTTAGGCGATAGTCGGTTACAATTTGTTGTTGTGTTATGCCGTTGTTGGCACCGTTGTGATTTGCATTTAGGCGATAGTCGGTTACAATCATTAACAGTAGTATGAACAGAATCGGTAGTTGTGATTTGCATTTAGGCGATAGTCGGTTACAATACGAGGGAAAAAGCAAAATTGTTCTTGGAAGTTGTGATTTACATTTAGGCGATAGTCGGTTACAATGAACGCTCATGTCTAACAGCAGGTATCTGAGTTGTGATTTGCATTTAGGCGATAGTCGGTTACAATTTAGTGCCAATGTAGTGGCAACACCTAATAGTTGTGATTTGCATTTAGGCGATAGTCGGTTACAATGCACGGTCAGATAAGCCAGCATGGGGAGGAGTTGTGATTTGCATTTAGGCGATAGTCGGTTACAATGAGCCTCAGAATGAGAAGGTTTATCCTTCAGTTGTGATTTGCATTTAGGCGATAGTCGGTTACAATCTTTGAATCAGCATTAAAGAAACCAAGACGGTTGTGATTTGCATTTAGGCGATAGTCGGTTACAATATTGAACACCTAAATTACCAACATCATTGAGTTGTGATTTGCATTTAGGCGATAGTCGGTTACAATTTATAGATCTATTTACCGATGTTATTGAGGTTGTGATTTGCATTTAGGCGATAGTCGGTTACAATTTTACAAAGAAAATATATCAATCCTCAAAGGTTGTGATTTGCATTTAGGCGATAGTCGGTTACAATTAGCAGTCAAAGATAAAGGTAGGCTCACTAGTTGTGATTTGCATTTAGGCGATAGTCGGTTACAATAGGTGTGAAAGAGAGCGATTTAGAGAGAGTGTTGTGATTTGCATTTAGGCGATAGTCGGTTACAATACTTTAGACATAACATAACTCCTTAGTGGGTTGTGATTTGCATTTAGGCGATAGTCGGTTACAATTAAATTTAGTAGACTTAGTAGACTTAGGACGTTGTGATTTGCATTTAGGCGATAGTCGGTTACAATCGGCCATGGCCGCATATTGCCACCAACCAAGTTGTGATTTGCATTTAGGCGATAGTCGGTTACAATACATCCAAGATTCTTATCCTATTGATACTTGTTGTGATTTGCATTTAGGCGATAGTCGGTTACAATAAAACGGGTCACGAGGAGGAACACGAACGGGTTGTGATTTGCATTTAGGCGATAGTCGGTTACAATAGTCTGAGCGACTTGGGTAACATCAAGGCGTTGTGATTTGCATTTAGGCGATAGTCGGTTACAATATATGAAAACGCTTCTGCATAGTCATCGTGTTGTGATTTGCATTTAGGCGATAGTCGGTTACAATCTGAAAGTGCGAAAAGTGTTGCAAGATACGGTTGTGATTTGCATTTAGGCGATAGTCGGTTACAATGAAATCATTATCTACTTGCGTGATATGTATGTTGTGATTTGCATTTAGGCGATAGTCGGTTACAATGAGAGATGCGATGATAATCAAGAATACAACGTTGTGATTTGCATTTAGGCGATAGTCGGTTACAATAGTGTCTATTGGTGGCTGGTTTATATCGAGTTGTGATTTGCATTTAGGCGATAGTCGGTTACAATTTTGAAATAACGACGAACACCTTTATACGCGTTGTGATTTGCATTTAGGCGATAGTCGGTTACAATAGACAAATTAGATCAGAGATCTCCATGGTGTTGTGATTTGCATTTAGGCGATAGTCGGTTACAATCCGTCAAATGATTGCG
>NZ_FQTR01000187.1 GCF_900128535.1 bacterium endosymbiont of Bathymodiolus sp. 5 South
CCTTTGAAGCGCTTATAATTCCACAAATACTGTTCAGGTTTGGTTTTAACCAACTGTTCAATCGCCTGATTCATCAAAGCCACATCATCCTCTACCCTGCCTGTGCTTGATAGGATGTTTACAGGCTTAATATTCAACTCATAACCTTTGCCCTTATCCAAGCGAGCTGCCCAAGCCATTAGTACTTTAGCCTTATTTTTTCTTGCTAATTTAACCAATAGGGTCATCGTTTGAGCATTTTGTCCAAAGAAAGGCGACACCACGCTGCCTTTTTCACCAGGATACTGGTCTGGCAAAATAGCGATCAGTTGCTTGTCTTTGAAGGCGCGTTGTAGTTTTAAAACGCCCTTTTTGTTCGCTGCTGCCATATACAAATCTTGTTGCTCACGCAAAGAAAGCAGCAAGGCGTTTTGTTTTTTATCCTGCAATTCCTTATACATAAAAGTCGTTGGCCTGTGTAGTGATACCACGCGAGCAGTGATCTCCCAGCAGCCAAAATGTGGCACCAATAAAATAGTATTTTCATCGCCTTGAAGATACTGTGCGCCCTTTGTTTTAACGATGTGTTTGGCATTATGCTTAAAACTGTTAAACCAAACAAAGCCAGATTCACTCAAGCCTTTGCCGGCTTCAATTAAGGATTTTTTAATCAAATCTTGTTGCTGTGCTTTAGTCAAATTGGGGAAACAAATCTCGATGTTTTTACGCACAACCTGCTCGGATTGGCTATTGCTTAGGTATAAAAGACGACCAATTAGAGTGCCCACCCAATGATTGAGTTTAAGCGGCATTATTGAGAACAGTTTTAAGAAAAATTCAATCATTCTAAAACCTCATTAACTCTCATCTAGCATGGGTTTCATGGCGCTAAGCAAGTTCTTATACAGGCTTGGAACACGCTTTTCCTCATCTAACAACCACTTTTTAAAATAAGCGCGCTCGCCCGGCATACTAAAACACGCTGGACAAGAATCTAGAATCACTGGCAAATCAGCAGACTTAGCAAAATCAGCCAATTGCCGTTCACGCACATACGCCATCGGGCGAATAACTCGCAAATCTTTACTGTCGTTAATATAGTGCGCTTTCATCGTTTGAATTTTGCCATTATGAAACATTGACATCATCAAACTCTCACACAAATCATCCAGATGCTGCCCCAAAGCTAGGACATTGTAGCCCTCTCTGCGCGCTACCTGATACATTAAGCCACGCTTAATGCGCGCACAAAACGAACAATAAGAATCGCCCTTCATGCTTTTTTTCGCTTGCTCCATAATGGGAAATTCTTCGAAAAAATATGGTGTATCAAACTTCTTGAAAAAACCTTCTAATGCCTGCGGCTCAAAACCTCCCACCTGTGGGTCGATCGTTACCACACCCAGTTCAAACTTCACAGGTGAAGTTGCTTGAAAATGACGCAAAATATGAAACAAACTGAGTGAGTCCTTGCCCCCTGACACTGCCAATAAAATCTTATCGCCTGTTTTAATCATACTAAAATCCCCAATCGCCCGCCCGACTGGTTTAAGAAGTAATTTAGGTAGCTTTTGCTTCATCATTTTTGGAATTTTACAGTCTATCTAATAGCGCACCTAACTATTGCTCAACAATGCTTGTGTTTTCTACTGCCATGCGTATTATAAAACCTCAGAAAACTAAAACAAAACGAGTGCTTTGGCTATTACAAAATAAATAAACTCTGGCAGAAATTGCCAACAAGCATAATCCCTTGTCTCAAAATTTAATAAACTGAAAGAGTGGAAGTGCCGATCAAATCACAAAAACAAAATGACTAATCCTTAATGCAACGAATACTAAAGCCGTAAGCACGACTAACACTCTGAAAAGCCGTATTTCCTTCGTTTGTGTAAATGGCAAAAAAACGACCAAATGACCCTCTAGCGGACCGACTCCACAAAGGGGCGCCAGTACCAACACCCAAAAATCTGCCGCCATCAGCAGTACGCGCACCAGAAGCTGGCAACTTCAGGAAGCTGGAAAAGGCCGTGGCAGTATCCTTAACCTTAGCTGTAGTAGCGAGAGTGATTAACTCTTCCTCAGTTGGCACGCTAAAGCCTGCTGGACAAATGTCATTGACTCCGCCGTCTACCCAAGCGGCTGCTCTAAGTGCGCCACTTATATCTGCTCCTGTGCCACTTCCGCTTACCCAGTCACCAGGAACTCTTTGGCTGATGATAAGTGTTGTTGTTGCTGGAGTGATGGAACTTGCCAGTGTTTTTGTTATGCCTGAATCCCTGGATTCATGACCATCTTTTGCTCGCCCCCATTGGTACAAATCACCATAACAAGCAGTATCTGTAACCGAGGTGCAAACTTGAGAGGCACCTAGATTTCTATCAAGCCAAACTCTGCCTGTGTCAGGTGAGAGGACCAGTCCGTAAGTTAGTCCATTAAACACTATCGTGTTGTCTTTTATTTTATTATCACGCTCCACCCAAGCAAGTGCGCTTAGGTTCATTTTATGGCTGTCTTTAAAGGCTTTGCTGGCAATCGCATAGTTGATGGATTTTTGCTTGTTGCCCAGCGGTAGTTTTACCGTGAATTTGCCATAGTTTGTGGCATTGATGGTGTTGTTGTTTTCTTGACCGAACTCGAAATTTACCGATGGGGTAAGCTCAATATCCACACCTAAAATATTACCCTTAATGTCTGGACCCGAGATAGTATCCCAGTGATAATAAGTGCCTTTGATCTTTGCCCAAGGTAGATAAGGGGCTTGACCGCTGAATTTGACATCATAACCTGAGAAAGCCTTTTCTCCTGTATCGTTAACTAATTTTTTGCCTGAAAGCATATGATATTTGTTAATATTGGCACTAAAGTTAGTGCGCTGGTATTCCAAACCAAGACTTAGGCGCCTGTGTCTGGATTTGGTCTCATAATCAGTAAAAACATTAATACCGACGATTGCCATGTCATCCTCTACCAATAGACGATGACCAA
>NZ_FQTR01000188.1 GCF_900128535.1 bacterium endosymbiont of Bathymodiolus sp. 5 South
ACTTTTGCATAAGTAGGGATGATTAGCAAAATGACAAGTTTTGCCGACTTGGTGATTTTATGAAATATAGTCATAGCAAAGCTATGGCTGTGTTTCATAAAATTGTCAAGTTGGTGAAAAATGGCGTTTTTGATGATTATTCATACTTTATGCAAAAGTCTCGTATAATAAGAGACATTAATTTAATAAGCATTCCATAGGAGAGAAAGATGAAACTTGTCAGTGCAATTCTTAGGCCACATCAGCTAGATGATGTGAGAGAGGCGTTATCAGAAACTGGCGTATCTGGTATTACTGTTACCGAAGTTAAAGGCTTTGGTCGTCAAAAAGGCCATACAGAAATGTATCGTGGTGCAGAATATCAAGTTGATTTTTTACCAAAGGTTAAATTAGAAATCGCAGTTGCAGCGTCAGAATTAGACAGTGTTATTGAGACAATTGCCAAAACTGCCAATACAGGTAAAGTGGGCGATGGCAAAATTTTTGTCAGTAATTTAGAGAAAGTGGTCCGTATTCGCACCGGCGAAACCAACCAAGACGCACTGTAAGGAGGCAGGAATGAAAAAAATATTAGCCTTATTGGCGCTAATGCCAATGGGTGTGTTGGCTGAGGGCGTCAATAGTTTGGATGGTGCGAATACAGCCTGGATTTTAACTTCAACCGCATTGGTGTTGTTTATGGCCTTGTCAGGTTTAGCGTTATTTTATGGCGGCTTGGTTCGTAGTAAAAACATTCTATCAGTGCTGATGCAATGTTTTGCTATTGCAGGTATTGCTTCAGTTTTATGGTTAGTGGCTGGCTATTCAATTGCTTTTTCTGATGGCAATGCTTATTTTGGTGGTTTGTCTAAGTTTATGCTTTCAGGTGTTTTGGAAGACTCGTTAAGTGGCGATATTCCTGAGAGTTTATTTGCGCTTTTTCAAATGACATTCGCTATTATTACCCCAGCACTTATTGTAGGTGGTTTTGCTGAGCGTATGAAGTTTTCTGCTGTGTTACTCTTTAGTGCATTTTGGTTAATTATAGTTTATGCACCGATTACACACTGGGTGTGGGGTGGCGGTTGGCTACAAGAAATGGGTTTGTTAGATTTTGCTGGCGGCACGGTTGTGCATGTCACCGCAGGTGTTGGTGCTTTGGTAGCAGCAATGGTTGTTGGTCCACGCAAGGGGTTTGGAAAAACACCAATGCCACCACATAATATGACAATGGTGATTACAGGTGCAGGTATGCTTTGGGTTGGTTGGTTTGGTTTTAATGGAGGTTCAGCATTGGCAGCGAATGGCGACGCGGCGATGGCGATGTTGGTCACGCATATCTCCGCAGCAACCGCAGCAATGGTATGGATGTTTTATGAATGGATTAAGTTTGGCAAGCCAACTGCATTAGGCACAGTGACAGGTATGGTTGCAGGCTTAGGCACAATTACCCCAGCATCAGGTTTTGTTGGTCCTGCAGGCGCATTGGTGATTGGTATTGTTGCTGGACTGGTCTGTTTTAATGCGGTTATTATCATTAAGCAGAAATTAAAAATTGACGATTCGCTGGATGTATTTCCAGTACATGGTGTGGGCGGTATTTTAGGCACATTGATGGCAGGTGTGTTTGCTTCAAGTGAGCTTGGTTTGTTCAGCGGACAAGGTCTAGCTGAAGGTATGACTATTGCTTCACAAGTAGGGGTGCAATTTATTGGCGTGGTGGCAACCTTCGCTTATACAGCGATTGCGACTTATATTATTCTTAAAGTTGTTGGAATGATGGTTGGTTTAAGAGTGAGCCCAGAAGAAGAACAGCAAGGATTGGATATCAGTGCCCACGAAGAAATCGGCTATAATTTGTAAACTTATAGGTGATAATCACCCATTCAAGCTCTAGAAGGGGGTATTATCTCAAGCAAGATTATGATTGTAGAGCGAGTGAGTTTCGGTCGTTGATGAAAAAATAAGCGGGTGGTTTTTTAGATTCTTATACGGACTCATTTAAATTCACCCCATGAACAATGGGAAAAACTTTGGGTGTGGCACTCTTGTTGGTCATTTTTTTAATCAAAAGAGACCTTTGCATAAATAGGGATGATTAGCAAAATCCAATTTTTGCCCAATGGGTGATTTCTTTAAACCTTGTCCTAGCAGGGCTAAGGCTGGGTTTAAAAAATCGCCAAGAGGGTAAAAAGTGGGCTTCTGATGATTGTTCCTATTTATGCAAAGGTCTCTTAGAATTCTTGCTCTACAAAACCCAAGTCAATTTGAATATTAGAGTTATCCAATAATTCTAAACATTTAGGCACTGCTAGGAATACCGCACCTAAGCATACAGCAATTGCATCGGGTTTGCCAGGCAGGTTAATAATCAAACTTTTTCCTCGTGTGCCTGCAGTTTGGCGCGAAAGAATGGCAGTTGGAACAGTTCTTAAGCTAACAGTGCGCATTTGCTGTGCAAAGCCATCAAAGATTCTTTCACAAACGCTATGAGTGGCTTCAGGTGTAACATCACGAGTAGTAGGTCCAGTACCACCAGTAGTCAAAATCAGATTGCAGTTTTTATGGTCTGCAAAATCTATTATGGTCTGCTCAATCAAAGCCTGCTCATCTTCAATAATAATAGACTCAACTTTGTAAGGTGACAATACTGCCTGTTGAATCCAAGTTTGCATAGCAGGACCACCGATATCTTTGTACTCACCACGAGCAGCACGGTCTGAAATGGTAATAAATCCGATTTTAATTTTTGTTTTATTCATCGCAATAGCATTGATTATGTTGAAAAATTATAATACTGATTATTAGAAACCTTTGCATAAATAGGAACAATCATCAGAAACCCACTTTTCACCCACTTGGCGATTTTTTAAACCCAGCCTTAGCCCTGCTAGGACAAGGTTTAAAGAAATCACCAAGTGGGCAAAAATTGGATTTTGCTAATCATCTCTATTTATGCAAAGGTCTCT
>NZ_FQTR01000189.1 GCF_900128535.1 bacterium endosymbiont of Bathymodiolus sp. 5 South
AAATCACGAATATTCATTATTAGAACTGTTAAAACGACCAAAAGTAAATTATCAAATTTTATCTCAGATTGAATCAGCACAGCCTTTTTTAACGGATACAACTTTAATTAGCGTGGTGGAAAATCAAATTAAATATGAGGGTTATATCAAACGCCAGTTAGAAGAAATTGAAAAATATCGTAGGAATGAAGACACCGCTTTACCGAGCGATATGGACTACGATTCTATTAAGGCACTGTCAAGTGAAGTCATACAAAAACTTAGCGACCATCGTCCGGAAACCATCGGTCAAGCCAGCCGACTTCAAGGCGTTACCCCCGCCTCTATTTCTATTTTATTGGTGTATCTAAAAACTTATAAAAGATGAAAACATTGCTCACGCAAGGTGCAAAAGAAATGAACATTGTACTGAACGATACACAAGCAACTTTGCTAATTAGTTACCTTGAATTGATTATAAAGTGGAATAAAACTTATAATTTGAGCGCCATTCGTACCATGGAAGTAGGCGTTAAAAAACATTTGTTAGACTGCTTGTCTATTATGCCTTATGTTGATGAATCACCACTACTTGATGTAGGCGCAGGTGCAGGATTACCAGGGATTGTGCTCAGTATTATGAAGCCAACACTTGCTGTGAGTGTGCTGGATTCAGTCGGTAAAAAATGTCGATTTATGCAATTTGTAAAATCTCAACTAGGACTTAAAAATTTATCAGTATTGAATGAGCGTGTTGAGGTATTTGAATCTAAGAGATGTTTTGGTCAGATTACTTCTAGAGCATTTGCAGAAACATATAAAACCTTAAAACTAACGCAACATTTATTATGCGATAATGGGCATTATTTGCTAATGAAAGGTGTTAATGCTGAACAAGAAGCCCTACCCAACAGAGCGAAAATTTATCAACTGTGCGTGCCATGGGTTTCAGATCAACGATTTTTAATTAAAATAAGGAAAACAGAATGAAAAAAATACTCTATATACTTTTAACTTTGCTGGCTATTCTAGCGTTAGTCATTACTTTTTTTGCCAATCCAATTGGCAAATATTATGCCCAAAGTTACGCCCAGAAATTACTTAAAACCCCTGTTGAAATTAGCCAACTTAACCTTCGTTTATTAGACAAGAGCCTTAATGTTGATTTTATTAAAGTCCAAAATCCGCCTAACTTTAAGAATAAAAACGCCCTTTCCTTAGATCATTTTTTGTTAAAAGTAGGCACTATTGAGAGTAATTTGATTGTCATTGACATCATTGAATTAGACGGACTGCAGTTTACTCTGGAGCAAAATATCAACAAAGTTAATTTAACCCAATTATTGAGTAATGTGGAAAAACAAGACGAAAATAATATATCAGCAAGTGCCAAAACCCAAGATAACAATCAACAGCGTATTAAAATAAAAACCCTTGAAGTGCGCAATATCAGCCTTAAAGTTAATACCAAATGGCTCAAAACCACATTGAAAATACCTAACATTTCAGCACATAATTTTGGCGGTAATTCAGGCGTACCTGTGAACGAAATTGGCAAACAAGTGGCAAAAGAAATTCTACATAACTTAAAGCAAGCTTTAGAAGAACAAGGCATTGAAGCAGGAAAAAAAGAAATTGAAGCCAGTTTACGCCGCAAAATTGAACAAAAACTTGGCATTGAAGGTGGTTTAGATGCACTTGAAAACAAGACCAAAGATTTGTTCAAGAGTTTTGGGTTTTAACAAAGAAAATTATGAATGTTATTTCTGAGAATAATGAAGTTTTTAATGCCTCTGTATCAGTACAAACGATAGAACAGCATTTTGGGCTTGTAATGGAGTCAAGGAGTGGCACTAAAAATAGTGTAAATGAAAGAAACACTGATTACATTCTTGCATTAGAAGTGATATTATTGAGGCTTTTTAAATTGAATGTAGGGGCGATTAAGGTGTTTCTGGTTTCTAGAAAAGCGTTCACAATATGGCCTTCTATGGCAGAAAGGACACTTGAAATAGAAAATTCTGCCGATATAAAATTATCTTCAAGTGCAGAAACTCTAAGAAAATTAATCTGTAAAGCACAGAGAAATAAAAAAGAAGATCCAAGTAGCAAAGGAGGAAATTCAACAAAGAAAATACTTATTAGTGCAAATTTAAGCGATAAACAGTGGAAATCTGTGGTGTTGGGTGGCGCTAAAGTTTGCCCTATTTCAGAATATGAAATACAGGGCGAGGTGTTTGATCCAAACAATGTAGGAAGCGCCAAAGAAAACACAATTCGATCTATTGTAAATAGGCGAGGGCAGGCTAATTTTAGAAATAAGCTATTGAAAATATATAATGAAAAATGTGCTATTTCAGCAACAAATTTACCGCCCGTTCTTGAGGCAGCTCATATTGTTCCTTATCAAGGGGTAGAAACAAACCACATTACAAACGGTATTTTACTAAGATCTGATTTCCATATATTGTTCGATTTTGGATTTATTGGTATAAATAAATCTTATCAAGTGGTCGTTTCATCGTCACTACGCGACACAGAATATGAAAAATATCATAAATCGGATATTTTTTTACCAACGAAAGAAAATGAAAGACCAAGCCTTTTGGCACTTGATTCTCGTGCATTGCCCTATAGAAAGAGAGGTTAGCGTTAGAAAATGTGGGCAACAGATTGGCTAATTTTTTAAAAATAAGAGGCAAGTAATGATGAAAATTATTGATTCACATTGTCATTTAGACAGGGTAGATTTATCGGTTTTTGGTGGGAGTATGGAGAGCCTATTGGCGCATGCTAAGACCTTGTCGGTGGAGGAATTTTTGTGCGTTTGTATTGATTTAGAACACTTTGATGATGTGTTTTCTTTGGCGAGGCAGTATCCACAGATTTATGCCTCAGTGGGGGTGCACCCTTGTG
>NZ_FQTR01000190.1 GCF_900128535.1 bacterium endosymbiont of Bathymodiolus sp. 5 South
CGATGGGATGAATATCGCCTTAGCAGCGGGCAAAGGCAATATTACCGTCAAAATTGGTGACGGTGATTTTTATGGCGCCATGCTTGAAGTGGGTACTAACAAACAAAGCGTTACCGCTAAGATGAAAACCCTTATGCAAGGCATGTTGTCAAATTTAAAAGAGACGGCCAAAAGTATTTTGGTGAGTCAAACCATAGGAAAGGTCATCAATGGAGACGAAGCAGACATAACCAAACTTCGTGGCACTAGCCACTCCACCCCCAAAAAACCAGACGACTACACCAAAAATGTAGATGCTGTTAATAAAGAGGTTGATCGCTCGAAATATCAGCAAACAAACGCCAATGAAGACTCAGGCGTTGACACACAATCACAACAAGACAAGAACACGGTTGATTCTTTGAAAACCGATACACAAGTCGATCAAGAAGACGCCAATCAAGGCGCACAGGAAATTACGAATGTTTTGGGCAGTAGTAACAATAGTTTAATGCAAAACCAAGATCAAAACCAAACCCAAAACCAAGGAAATGATGAGGGATGGCGTGAGTTAAACAAAAACGGACAAAGTGAGCATCACAATAGTTATACCCAATTTGGCTCTATTAATAAAGTTAAGAGCAAAGCCAACCAAGAGATCAAAGACAGCGAAAAAGGCATTAAGCAAAGCAATGAGAAAACACAAAAAGAGTTCGACAATGTCAAACAGCGTGACCAAAATAATAAATCGCACCAGCAAAAGGAACAACAAAAAGCAACGGGGCGCCTAGAGGTTGCTAATCAAAATCTTGTTGACCACCTTGATACGCCCAAGACACAAACATCTCTTGACAACAGTAAAGACATCATTGCACTTGCTAAATCCACCACCACACTGACACCTGCTAAATCTACCACCATACTTACACCTGACAAACCTACCACCACACCTACACTTGCTGAATCTACCACCACACCTACACCCAATAAACCTACCACCACACCCACACCTGATAAACCCACTACTAATGACACTGAAGAAGTAAAAACCAGTAAGACGGAAAAATGGTTTAGCACCAAGCTCAACAAAGGGTTTTTTCAAGGTTTGTCGTTTTCTCAAGATTTATCGTCTTCTCAAGTGCCTCAAATTTTTATTATTACCGATTTTTCAAATGAAAGTCTTGACTTGGGAGTGAAACTCAGAGAAAAGAATGACATTGTTCTTTATTACAACACAAAAAACAATGAAATTGAATACTTATATGGGCAACAAAACGACATCGAGGTCGAACGCATAAAATATCAAATTATTACCAATGGCAAGGTTGTCAATACTTTGATTGAAGACATTGATAGCAGTGAATATGTTGTGAATGCTGATCAGGATCCAGAAGATGAAATTGATGCAGAAGCTATTGTGGCACAACTACAACAAGTCATCACCCAAAGAAGAGCAAGTACAGGATTGCATAAAAACTGGTTTACTAGATATAGATTTGCAAAAAAAGAATTGCCATTTGACAGTTTATTTTTTACCCCAGAACAAAACAAACCCAGCCAACCCAATACCCAACCCAATACCCAACCCAATACCCAACCCAATACCCAACCTGTTGACAAGACAACATCTAGATATCAAAGCAACATTATCGTTCAAAGCAGTAACGACCCGATTGCAGTCAAAGCAGCTAACGCCTTATTCAACAAACACCCTAACACCAGCATCCTTGTCAAATTTGATCAAAATGGCAATCTTGTTACTCTACAAGGCGAGACTTACACACCAACAGGCGATACCCGTGTTAATTTTGTCGGTCATGGTACCGACTTCAACCAAGAAGGCGCACAATCGTTAGCAGATAAAGCCAAAATACTGCAACAAACCTACGGCAACACCACCAACACCAACATTGGGCGTATCGCCTTAGTCGGCTGTGGCACTGATGGCATTAATCAAAACCTCACCCAAGACTTCGCCAAAGCCATTTATAACGACACGCCTACACTAAAAACTGCCGAAATAACCGGCAGAAAAGGCGATATGCAAATCAACCCTGATGGTACTAAAACCATGGAGGTGGGTGGTAAAAAAATGATTTATCAGTGGAACGATGACTTAAATATCGTTACCCAGCAAACTGAAGAATCTAAGCGTGCAGGGGAGATATTAGGAAACTTGAAACTGGGTTGTGTGAGTTCTAAAGACTCATCTGATACTGACATTGATACTAATATTATTGATATAGATAGCATTCCAGATACTTTAACCACTGAACAAGTAGACATAAGCGACGCTGTTGGATCGGGCGCATTTAAAACTGCTTACAATTTAAAAGGTCAACCTGATTTATTGGTGGTGTTATTAAAACCACGCTATCGAGCCACTGAAATTAAAAAAGAAATAGGATACTTAAAGCAACTAGAAGCGCTTGGCATAAAAACACCTAGGCGTTATAAAAAAATCACATTTATAGATACATCTATGCCCAAACCTAATGTTAAGCGACATGGTCTAGTTGTGCAAAAGATTAAAGGTGCGTGGGATATAAAATTAAGACAGAAAGGTATTGTTCCTCTAGTAGGAGTACTTGATAATAGCAACAACCAAACCTTGGAAGATCTCAAGCGTTTACAAAAAATATTTTCAAAAAATTCCAATCTTTGTGTGTGGGACCTCCAAGGGCTTGTTGCTGAAGATGGTCAACTGTATATTATGGATCCACAGTATGTTGATATGCAGACAAACAGTAAACATAATTCGGCTCAATTAGATGCTTTACAGGGATTTGAGAAAAATATTTTAAAACACCACAAGCGCTTTACCGACAAAACACTCAATCACATTGTCTACATTGATAAGGAACTTTGGGACTCACCCGATGACGCACTCAAACAAAAAATACTAAGTGA
>NZ_FQTR01000191.1 GCF_900128535.1 bacterium endosymbiont of Bathymodiolus sp. 5 South
GTATTGCAATCCGTTTATCAATCAGTTTATACACTATTCCTACTATTAAGAGAAGAGGTTCTTGGCAAAGACATTCTTATTCAAGAAAGTAAAGATAACACCTATGATGAACAAAAACTGCATTTATCGGACAATCAAGCAATGGATAATTTTTAAATAAAGCAGTATTGCACTTAGAATTTGAATTTAGGTATGCAATAAACCCCTTTTTTTATTTTTTTACATTTAACAGACTTACCTTATTGAATTATGGCGCTAGAAAAAATAACCGAAAAAATGTACATGGAAACTTTAGGAAATGCATTTTGGTTGTCAAGACAATCAGAATTACATTGCAAACATTATAATATTTGTGGTTTTTTTAGTCGCATTTCAGAGGGGATTTTGCTTGGTCAATATAAATTAATTCGTAACAACAAAGATATGCCTTTAGCTTTTGCTGTATGGGCAAGAGTTGATGACAAAACCCTAGATAAAATATTGCATGAAGATTATAAAATAGCTGCTGATGAGTGGAATAATGGAAACAATATATTTGTCTTGGAATATATTTGTCCATTTAAACATATTTTTCAATTTCATAGAGAAGTCAGAAAGTCATGGCCTAACAAGGCTAAAATATACGCCACAAGGATTAAAGTTACTAAAAATGCAAAGGGTAAAATTGTGCCTTATAAGCGCATAATGAGACTTGTTAATAATCTTTATTAAAGAATAAGGTTTAATTAATGCTACAATAGTAGATTTTTCAATCTCTATAAGTAAAGATGAAGATTATTATCAAACGGTCGCTTTTTTATCAATTTAATCATTTCATAACGCCAGTTTTGGCTTTGCATTTATCACTTAGTAGTCATACCTTGTTTACCAATAAAGGATCACCCCTTCAAAATTTTATTATCTTTAGAAATACTCTAGGGTTTCTATGGCTTTTGTAGCAGATGCATTTGAGTCAGTTGTTGATGCAGTTGTTGATGTAGTTGAGACAGTTGTTGATAGTGTTACATACCTTGTTACAGGAAATTACGAAGGTGATAATGGGGACAACACATTTACTGCTGTTGGTTTAGGCCTGTGGGGTGGCGGTGTCAATGTATATGGCGGCAATGACACGGTGTATGCCGCTAGTTTGAAGTTGGATGTTTATGATACTTGGGGAAATCTGAGTGTTCATGGTGCTGCTGGCTTCATGAATATCAATAAAAGTGCTTGGGGCAATATGACTGTCTCTGGTCTTGCTGGTGCAACAAATTTGCAACATACTGGACGGACAGGTAATATTGACTTTACAGGCGTAGCAGCCAGTAATTACCTATATCGTCAAGGTTATTCTGGGAATATTTCATTTACAGGTGCTGGCATATCCAACAGAGTGATTAGCAAGGTAAGATACGGTAATATTTCATTTAATGGGATTGGTGCATCTAATATTGTGGAGCGCATAGGGGGTGTGCAAGGTGACATTCACTTTACCGGTGCCGGCATGTCAAACAGAGTGACCAACAGTGCAAATAGAGGCAGTATTTATTTCACTGGCGTAGGTGCTTATAACAAAGTGGAGCGTAAAGGTCATTCGGGTAATATTGTTTTTCATGGAGCGGGTTTTTACAATAGAGTTGTTAATGCCACCCACAATGGCAATATTGATTTTGCAGGTATCGGTGGGTACAATTTAGTGGAGCGTAGAGGAGGGGATAGGGGCAACATTACCTTCAATAGTGTTGGTGTAGTTAATCATGCTATCAATACAGCCAAGTATGGCAATACTAATTTTATTGGTGGTGGCGGCGGTAATATTATTGAGCATTCGGCTAATGGCAATGTCTCATTTAAAGGGGTGGGTGTTATTAACAAGGTAACGCACACGGGTGATTATGGCGATATAAACTTTGTTGGTGGTGGCGGTGGTAATATTATTACTCGCTCTGGATTAAAAGGTAATGGCAATTTAACAATATTAGGTGGTGGCAATGTTGTTACCTGGTCAACCAAGGGTAAATTAAAGGCGACACTCGGCGGCTTTCGCTTAAACCTGTTGAAGAGATACGGTAGTGGTAATACTGAGTTAACACTGGTTTCATTGGGTAATATTGTTGATGTGGAAGTTTCTAAAGGCAATCTTAGCTTAGTCGGTGCTGGTGTGGCAAACATAGTTAGCTACAAGGGGAGAGGCACTTTAAACGCCAGATTACTCGGCGGTGCAACTATCATCACCAGAAGGGGTTATGGGAATTCAATCCTGTATCTTTTGGCGGGTGCCAATATCTTTACTGATTTTTCTACAGGTAATGTCAGAGGCTCTTTATTTGGCGGTCTTAATGTTGTTACTAAACAAGGCAATGGCAATATTGACTTGGCAATGTATGGCGGCGCCAATATCCTAACGCAAGTTGGTAATGGTAATATTCAAGCCAAAATGCTAGGCGGCACCAATGTCATCACCAAAGCGGGAGATGGTACTATTTTGGCATTGTTATTTGGCGGTCTTAATGTTGTTACTCAAGTTGGTAACGGTAATATGTATTTGTTAATGCTGGGCATGGGTAATGTTGCCACCAAAATAGGAGATGGCAATGTTATTGTTGGCATGGTTGGTGTTGGCAATGTACTAACCCATGTTGGTAATGGTATGACCGCTGCATTAATGGTATCTGTGGGGGCTAATTTTTTTACCAAAGTTGGCAACGGTCCAACATTGGCATTAATGTTTTCAGCAGGTGGCAATATATTCACCCATATTGGCAATGGATTAAGCGCCGCTTTAATGATAGGCGGAAAAGCCAATATCTTTACCAAAGTTGGCAATGGCACAACAGTAGCAATAATGCTAGCAGGTTATGC
>NZ_FQTR01000192.1 GCF_900128535.1 bacterium endosymbiont of Bathymodiolus sp. 5 South
CAGTATCTATATAAGTAATAGTAGCGATTCGAATACCAAGTTGTGAATCCGTATCGGTGTTTTTCAGTTTGATGGCTTCCACCACCTTTGCCACATCCTCAGCTGTAAAAGTACCTGAGGTTTTGCTAATGATTAAAGTTTGAGAAGAGTGAGTGTAGGTGTATTCTAAGTCAGCAACGGTGCCGATGACTTTGTTGGTTGCGGCAATATTACCACTTAATGTAATGTCGGTATCTAGTATCAGTTTGTCATTAGTTGCGTTAAAACCTACGCCACCTAATACCACTTTAATAGATTTAATATCTGTATCAGTGGTGTTTGAAATATCGGCGTCAAAGGCGACGCCTACTGCAATTTCTGAACGGGTAAACAGTGCTTTGCTGGTGGATTGTATGTCTGCTGCTGGATCTAAATCAACAGCATTTGGCACTTTGGTATCAATTATTAAGAATACTGAATTATTCGCATCAGCACCATCAACATTGATATTACCCGCCGCGTCGCTAAATTTATCACTTGCTACTGAGATTGTGCCTGCAGTTGTGCTGTTGGTTGGGGTAAAAGTTGCTGTATAAATTTTACTTTCATTAGCCTTAAGTGCAAAATCAGTCAATATACCCCCTGTAACAACCACATCAGTGGCGTCAAAATCAGCGGATACTTCGCTTAGAGTAAAGGTAATGGTGGCACTCTCACCTACTTTAAGCTTGCTCACATTACTGGTAATGGCAATGGTAGGTAGGTTTGTATCAGATATTGTTATACCCTTTTGAATCCAAATTTCAGCATTAGCACTTGTATTGGCGTCACTATGAGCGTAAACAGTATAAGTAACACCATCAACAGTTTTCTCAGTTGTTGAATCATCAAAGCCTGTGGCAATCACTTTATCACCACTATTGCCCAATACTTTAAGAATATTGGTGCTAGTAGAAGCATCTAATAAATCATCTAAGTTGAGCTTTAGGGTGTTGTCGCCTGAGCCTGTCATATCAATAACTTCAATGTCTTGAATGCGTCTGTCGCTGATCTTGGTTAAATCTAGGGTTAAACCTGCACCCTCTAATTTAAGGGTATCAGCACCACCACCGCCATCAACACGAGCACGGTTGCCTGTGCCAGTTTGTTCTAATGCGGTGATGTTGCTGGCGTTGATGATGATCGTATCATCACCTGCGCCTGCGTTAAAGACATCCATACCACCGTTACCTGTTAGGGTGTCGTTACCTGCACCAGCAACAAAGATTTCATCTTTGTTGGTTACAGTACTGGTAAGGGTGTTGTCGTCTTTATTGCCAAGGTAATCAATGGTGTATTTTGACTCATCGCCTAGTTTTGATAAATCTACGGCATCAGTGTCGGTTTTACCGAAGATGACATAGGATTTGCCTGCGTTTGTCTTGCCACTTGGATCGGCTTGATAAGCGCCTACAATTAAATCATCTAAGCCATCGCCGTTGACATCACCTGCGCTGGAGACTGAACTACTATAATCACTCGCTGACTCGCCGTTAATAACAAAGCCGCCTATGCCAGCGACAATAATTGATAAATTAATAGCGGTGTTATCTTGTTTGCCGAAGATGACATAGGATTTGCCTGCGTTTGGCTTACCGCTTGGATCGGCTTGATCAGCACTTACAATTAAATCATCTAAGCCATCGCCGTTGACATCACCTGCGCTAGAGACTGCGTGACCATTATAATTAAACTCTGACTCGCCATTAATAACAAAGCCACCTGTACTTGTGCCAGTGGCAATGGCTGATAAGTTAATGGCATCGGTGTTGTCTTGTTTGCCGAAGATGACATAGGATTTGCCTGCGTTTGGCTTACCGCTTAGATCGGCTTGATAAGCACCCACAATTAAATCATCTAAGCCATCACCGTTGACATCGCCTGCACTGGAGACTGTGCGACCACTATAATCATACGCTGACTCGCCATTGATAACAAAGCCGTCTGTGCTTGTGCCAGCAGCAATGGCTGATAAGTTAATAGCGGTGTTGTCTTGTTTGCCGAACACAACATACGACTTACCTGCGGATGATTTATTGTTTGGATCAGCTTGATAAGCACCCACAATTAAATCATCTAAGCCATCGCCGTTAACATCGCCTGCGCTGGAGACTGAGTAACCACTCTCATCATCCGCTGACTCGCCATTGATAACAAAGCCGTCTGTGCTTGTGCCAGCAGCAATGGCTGATAAGTTAATAGCGGTATTGTCTTGTTTGCCGAACACAACATACGATTTACCTGCGTTTGATTTATTACTTGAATCGGCTTGATAAGCACCCACAATTAAATCATCTAAACCGTCGCCATTGACATCGCCTGCGCTGGAGACTGACCAACCACTATGATCACCCATGGACTCACCATTGATAACAAAGCCACCTGTACCAGCAGCAATGGCTGATAAGTTAATGGCATCGGTGTTGTCTTGTTTACCGAATACAACATACGATTTACCTGCATTTAATTTACTGCTTGGATCGGCATATAAAGCACCCACAATTAAATCATCTAAGCCGTCGCCGTTGACATCGCCTGCGCTGGAGACTGAGATGCCACTAAAGTCACCCGTTGACTCACCATTGATAACAAAGCCACGCTGCGCCTCTTGTAATGAAGCAGTTGCTGAGGCTGATTCATTATCTACAGTATCTATATAAGTAATAGTAGCGGTTCGAATACCAAGTTGTGAATCCGTATCGGTGTTTTTCAGTTTGATGGCTTCCACCACCTTTGCCACATCCTCAGCTGCAAAAGTACCTGAGGTTTTGCTAATAATTAAAGTTTTAGAAGAGCGAGT
>NZ_FQTR01000193.1 GCF_900128535.1 bacterium endosymbiont of Bathymodiolus sp. 5 South
GAACCTATGATTTAGAATATCAATATTATGGCACACCTAAGAAGAGTCAATTAACTTCAATTCAAGAATGTACTAATAATGGACGCTGCCTGCCAAAAACGAAGTTTAGTTGGAACAACGAAGAAGCATCATTTGGTGTTAACGGCAAGCAATGGCAATCTGATCTAGGTGGTTCTGACGATTGGAAAAACCACCCAACGCACGAAAACGGCGAATCCTCTATGTTGATTGACATGAATGGCGACGGCTTACCTGATCGAGTGTTTAACAAAAATCCAAGTAATGATCAACTAGGTTTCTATGTATTTCTAAATACAGGTAATGGTTTTGACTCAGGTAAACAATGGCAAAGCAATTTAGGTGGTGATGAGAACTGGAAAAATCGTCCAAAGAACGCAAACGGCGAACACTCTATGTTGATTGACATAAATGGCGACGGCTTACCTGATCGAGTATTTGACCACAATCCAGAGGCTGACGACCAGCCAGGGTTTTTTGTCTATCTTAATACAGGCGATGGCTTTGATAATGGCAAGCAATGGCAATCTAACCTAGGTGGTGATGACAATTGGAAAAATAGCCCAACCCATATTGCAGATGGCGCAAACTCCTTATCCATGTTAATTGACATCAACGGAGATGGACTACCCGATCGAGTGTTTGACAGAAATCCAAGTAACGATCAACAAGGTTTCTATGTATTTCTAAATACAGGTAATGGTTTTGACTCAGGCAAACAATGGCAATCTGACTTGGGTGGCCATAGCAATTGGAAAAACCGCCCAATCAGTAACTCCATACGCATCATCAGAGTAACAATCAGAGACGGGTGGATTGCGCGTTACACCCCCTACATCTACAGTCGTACCTCCAGGCTAATTGACATCAACGGCGATGGATTACCCGATCGAGTGTTTGACAGAAATCCAAGTAACGATCAACCAGGTTTTTATGTATTTCTAAATACAGGTAATGGTTTTGACTCAGGTAAACAATGGCAAAGCAATTTAGGTGGTGATGAGAATTGGAAAAATCGCACAACCTATAAAAATGGCGAACACTCCAAGCTAATTGACATCAACGGCGACGGCTTACCTGATCGAGTATTTGACCACAATCCAGAGACTAATCAGAAAGGGTTGTTTGTCTATCTTAATACCGGCAATGGCTTTGATAATGGCAAGCAATGGCAATCTAATCTAGGTGGTTCTAACGATTGGAAAAACCGCCCAACGCACGAAAACGGCGAACACTCTATGTTGATTGACATCAATGGCGACGGTTTACCTGATCGAGTCTTCGACAGAAATCCAAAGACTGACCAGCAAGGGTTGTTTGTCTATCTTAATACAGGCGATGGCTTTGATAATGGCAAGCAATGGCAAGCTAACCTAGGTGGTGACGAGTCGCCTTGGAAAAACCGCCCAACGCACGAAAACGGCGAATACTCTATGTTGATTGACATCAATGGCGACGGTTTGCCTGATCGAGTCTTTGACAGAAACCCAAAGACTAACCAAACAGGGTTGTTTGTCTATCTTAATACAGGTAATGGTTTTGACTCAGGTAAACAATGGCAAAGCAATTTAGGTGGTGATGAGAATTGGAAAAATCGCACAACCTATATAAATGGCGAACACTCCATGCTAATTGACATCAACGGCGACGGCTTACCTGATCGAGTATTTGACCACAACCCAGAGACTGATCAGAAAGGGTTGTTTGCCTATCTTAATACCGGCGATGGCTTTGATAATGGCAAGCAATGGCAATCCAATCTAGGTGGTTCTAACGATTGGAAAAACCGCCCAACGCACGAAAACGGCGAACGCTCTATGTTGATTGACATCAATGGCGACGGCTTACTTGATCGAGTATTTGATAGAAACCCAAAGACTGATCAACAAGGATTTTTTGTCTATTCAAAACCATACAAAACACCAAGACTAAAAGTCATCACCAACGGCTTCGGCATTCAAACCACTCTAAATTACAAGCCCCTAACCGATTCATCTGTTTACACCAAAGGTCCTAAGAAGGGATATTACCCAAACATTTCCATCCAAAACGCTCGCCAAGTCATCTCATCCGTTACTACTGACAACGCCATCGGTGGACAAAACACCACCACTTATAAATACGGCAACGCTAAAGTCAATGTTAAAGGCAGAGGCAATCTAGGCTTTGGTTGGATTGAGAAAAAAGACCTTCAATCCAATAAACTCACCCGTACTGAATATAGTCAAACTTACCCCTATACTGGTCAAACCACTGCAACCAAGGAATACATTGAGGCTAAGAACACTATTGAGGCTAATAACACTCGCCAGTTATTGAATGAGCAAATAAATACTTATCGTGACAAGTCCCACTATAACAAAGTCCATTCGCCTTATTTACACCGAAGCAAAGAACGCTCCTACGATTTTAACGCTTCAGACGCTTCAAGTAATTCACCACTCATCACCGTTGTCACCAGTCAATCCAATATTGATAACTACGGCAATGTCGGCACTATTCGAATAAGCACCACAGGTAACAATAAAATCTTCAGTAAAGTCACCAAAAACACCTACAGTAACGACACCACTAATTGGCACCTAGGCAGACTATCTAAAGCCAAAGTAACCCACAATGCAGCAAACACCCCAAGCATCACCCGCACCTCAAGTTTTACCTATAACAGCGACGGGCTCCTGAAAAGTGAAACCATAGCGCCAAATACTAATAAATCTCTTACCACCACTTATGAATACGACAGTTTTGGC
>NZ_FQTR01000194.1 GCF_900128535.1 bacterium endosymbiont of Bathymodiolus sp. 5 South
AGGCTTGGAATGAAATACTAAGTGAGGATGGTTTTATTAAAAATTTGTGTAGTAGAGAGTGGAGTTTTTTGGTTTAGTTGTTTTTTGAATTTGGTATTAATCACTGATGTGGGTGTTATATTGAGTTTTATAACCATAGAAGATTCCATGAAACACTGGTATATAAAAAACCAATGAATGTGTACCAAGAAAGTATAAAATTAAATCAAGAAAAAGCGAAGGCTTCTTAGGATGTTCTATATAAGAAATTTTAAAAAGTTGTCAGAGGTTTTTGGGTAATGTATGAATTTGTTAGATTGGATGTGATAAATCATCAATAATTTGTTCAGAAATATTTTTTGCACCTTCATTTAGGCTATTTTTAATATTACCAACTGATATCGATTGTTTTGTAAAGGTAAAGTTTTTATTATAAATAGTATTATCTATGTCTGTCATATCAAATGTGTTTTCGTCTTTAGAGTTTTTCATGAATTTTTTCAAGTTTGTAGCCTTTGGATACAGGCTAACTCTAGCACTAATTATTAAATTTCCAGCATTAAGAGCGTAATCAATATTGGAGACTAACAAGGCGTCAGAATTGGTCTTAAGTAAATGAATTCTTTTGTTTGAAGCAGAATTAATGGACTCTACTTGGTTGCTCATTTTATAAGGCAGGTGAGTTTTATTTATTTTGTCTTTTATCGCTGTTAAAAAAACATTTTTAAAATTGTAATCGTCTAATTCCTTAATGATGGGCTGTGCTTTTTCTGTTGCAGAAGATTGTCTAGACGAATCTATAGAGGATGCAATTAATGCTCCAATTGCTCCACCGCCTCCATTGTAAAACGATGTAACCGTAACATATAAATTATCTTGCTCTATTACAATTATGTTTTCAACTGAGCGTATTTGATTGTGTGCTTCTTTTTTTAACTGAACTATATTTGAACACGAAGACAAAAAGACTACTGCAAGCATCAATGCATTTAATTTGTAAAACATATTTCCCCCTTTGTTTGAAATCTAATTGTTAGTGTAAGGCACTATTGTCCTGATACACTGTATTAAAAAAATCAGGTATATTTACCCAGTTTTACCAAAAAATTTCCAATAATCTAATATTGACCATTACAATAAAAAACTGCCAATAACTGATTTTTAGTTGTTTAAAATTTATGAGTATTTTACCTAAAGACAAGCTGTTATTAGAAGAAGTTTGAGTCTTGCTGCGGAGGCAAGGCTATACTTATGGGTCTGAGAACACTTGTTGTGATTGGGTGAGGTGGTTGTTAAATCTCCGAAGGTTTAAAAAATAAATTACATTCTGACCCTAATTATTTGCCATTGCCCATCTACTGGTGTACAATCAAGAGCAACGATATTGTCTTACAAAATACAAAAAAATGAATGACAAGAAAAACCCACGGTATATATGCTTCGATATGTGTAAAAGGAAGATAAAGTTTTGAATTTCTTCCACTTTCTACTTTATTCCATTCCGTGTCATATGGCGCTACCGGTAACAGCGATTCCAACTCATGGATAACTTTGAATTTTGCCGAATTTAGGTCTTTATAAGAACGTATTAACCTGAACCATATATAACACTGCACTATACCCGCAAACGATATTAGACAATAAAATTCAGATATAGTTTTACTACTGAAGTTAACATAACCAACAGCAGCTATGATTGCCGTGTTAACTGACAAAAAAAACGAATTAGCAGATTGTCTTCGACCACTTATTCGATCAGCCATTTCAACATAGAGTTTATATTGCTCCAGTAAATGTGGCTTGAAGTTGTCGCCATATTCTTCTTGTGTAATTGGCATAAATTACTTTAAAGTCTGCTTATGAAATTTTTAATGGCATCCCATGTCCAGTTTATAACTTTTTTGTCTGATAGTTGCGGAGGGATTTGCCCTTTATCATCTTTGTGAATATGAATACCAATCATTGGGATTCCTTCTTCGTTTGCGCATTGCATTTCCCATTTAGCCCCATCTGCATTTCTTGTATTCTTGCTAATCAATACAATTACCCCGTCACAACCTTTGATTCGTGTTCGGCAGTTAGTTTTCCACTTGCTATCCCATGCTTGCTTGGCTGACATATCGGTGTATGTAAATGAATCTGTATTCTGTGATTGTCCCTTTAATAAATCCCGATATTGAGCATCTTCAATTGCAAAACTAATGAAAATTCTTTTAGTAACCATAATTTCTCCTTTTGTTTGTCTAGAATAACTGTTAGTATAAGGCGCTATTGCCCTGATACACTGTATTAAAAAAATCAGGCGTATTCACCCAGTTTTACCAAAAAATTTCCAATAATCTAATATTGACTATTACAATAAAAATCGGTTAATAACCGATTTTAAGTTGTTTAAAATTTATGAGAATTTTACCTAAAGACAAGCTGTTATTAAAAGAAATGCGAGCCTAAATAATTAGGGTTAGAGTGTCATTTATTATTATTTATGCAAAGGTCTTATTTAATTATTAAGGTTTTTTAGAAACACTCAAACACTCAAAAAAACTTGTACAGATAGGGATAATGGTATAATCCCTGTAAATTTCATTACACAAGCTTACTTAGGTTTACTTACTATGACAAACACAACAAAATCCCATACCACGCTTTCTAGTGCGTTCAATCAATTCAGGTGTTTTCTTGCGCTTAGCCTTTTAATCACATTTTCTTTTAATGCTTTTTCTGTTGATGACCCTCAGCAATTTAACAAAGAAGCCTACTTAGATTTTT
>NZ_FQTR01000195.1 GCF_900128535.1 bacterium endosymbiont of Bathymodiolus sp. 5 South
CTTGTTAGTATAAGCGCTATCGGCATAAACTTCACCACAGGTTTTTATCTTATTCTTATTCTTGTGCTTGTTGATACCAAGCAATTTGTCAAACTCCTTTGAGTTGTGAACATTGCCAGGGGTGTAAGTCATCTTTTTAACAAAACCATCTTCATCAGTATTGGCGTGCATTTTATAGCCGTAGGTGGTTTTTCGTTTACCATCAGCGGCTATTTTGACATTATAGTCGGCTTCAGGATCTTGAGTGTTGTTGCCATTCTTGCCCTTGCGTTTGCGTGATTGCTTGGCTTCAATGACGGTGGCATCAATAATGTTGATTGAACCTAGAGAAACAATAATACTGTTTTGTTCTAAATGATGATTGATTTGTTCTAGTAGTGCTTCTAGCAAATTTTCAGTATTGAGTAATTGTCTAAAACGCCAAATGGTGGAATGGTCTGGCACTGCTTCGCTTAGACTTAAATCTATGAAGCGTCTGAACATTAAATCTCTAGCAATTTGTTTTTCTAAGGCTTCATCGCTAAGTGCATACCAAGCCTGAAGAATTAGGATTTTAAACATCATTATGGGTGGATAGGCGCTTGCACCTGTTTTGGAGGTATAAAGATTGGATAGTGTTTGTTCTATCTCGCCCCAGTTAATGATGTTATGCACATCGTCTAGTTCTGATAGAGATTTATGTTCAATAACAAGAGAATCTGCAAATGAATTTTGTTGGGTGTTTTTCCAAGACATTTTGGGTGTTTTATGAGTGTTTTAGATAGGTGTTATTTTATCAGATTGGTGGTTTTTTGGTTGGGTTATGCAAAGGTCTCTTGTAGTAAATCTAGATAATAATTTTTGTCATTATCGCAAAAGAAAACATCATTACGACGATTACCTCGCTGGGTAATGTGATGGGGAGTATTAGGAAATACGATTCTAGCTTGTCTTGGTATAGGTTTATTTTAACAGAAATTAAAATAAAAAATAAAAGGGTAGCGTCCCCTTTATCTTTAGAAGCATTGATAATAAGGGTTGCGTTTAAACGGTAAGACGATACGCTCATCAGATAGATTCTCTAGCTGTTTAAGAATGAGCAAGCCCGCCATTGGTTTAATGGGTTATGATGTGCTGGACAATAGCGCTTGTAAAGGGTTATGTTTAATAGGAGTTTCAGTTGTTGGCTATTTAGGTTCAGCGATAAAAGTAATTAGTGTTCAACAACCCCGTTAATTCGGGTTTTGTGGTGCCAATGCTGGCAATACAAACAAGACTGAAAAATGGAGAATATTAATATGAAAAAAAACAAGATAATTTTAATAGTGGCACTGGTACTGTCATTGAGTGCTAATGCTGGCAATGACGAGATGAGATTTAAAGCAGGCCAACAAAACTTTAAATTTGGAAATAACAATACCGCCTTTTTGCAAAGAAATGTGGCATACAAAAAAAATCATGTGAATGGCGTTGGTGTTAGCAGTTCAGGCACATTAAGCAAGTATAACTATTCGCTTTGGTTTAGCAATAGCAACGCAGGCTTTGATATCAACAAAGATTTTAAAACTAAAAGTGGGTTGTCTGGTGTGGTGGGTTTAAGTGCGATGGACGGTTTAAAAACCCGATCAGTTTACGCTAGTGCAAAGTATGGAAAATTCGTATTATCAGCATCAACATTGGTGTTAAGGGCTGTAGAGCTCAAAAAAAATGGGGATAGCTCGTCAATGATAAAAAAAATCTAGTAGCACCAACCAGCACAACGATTAATGCTGAGCCAAAACCGCCCACCAACACAACGGTTAATACCGATAAAGAACCAATACCGCCTACTAAGAGAACAGACACTGATCCTGATTTCGACCAAAGGGATAAAGATGTTGAAGACGCAATTGAAAAATTGATGCAAGACAGATACGGCGCAACATTCTGCGACAACCTCGTCGCAAATAAAAACCTTTGCCCAAATCAAACACGCAACGATAAAAACACTAACGCCAGCACTAGTGCAAATAAAGCATCTGCCCAGACAGAAACCGATTCGAACGATGAAACTTGGATAAAAACTGGAGTCGATTGGTCAAAAGGGGCTTATGATGACACAGGGAACTGGATGGCAAAAACCGAAGACATAAAAAATGTTGCGAATGACTCTTGTAAAGGGGTTGAGGCAATTAGCACCGGTGGTTGTGCAACCGCAACAAAAGCAGTTACTTGGTATGGAAAAGCCCTTGAAGACGGTGGACACTGGACGAGTCAGGCAATAGATGACACAGGCAACGCTGGAAAAGACGCTTGGAATTGGACTGCAGATGCGGCTGAAGACGCATTGAGCTGGGTTGGTGGCATATTTGGTGCCACTGGCAATCAGGGTTATGGATACACTGGGAATCAAGCACTGGAAAAATTACGCCGTAGCACCAACATCGAGTTATCTTACATGATGAGCAAGAAAACATTGTTAAGTGTCAATGGTCGTGGCACGCTTAACGCTCAGCATTTATTTAATAAGAATACTCATGTTACAATTGAAGGCAACGCCAACGGATATACCAGATTAGTCGCTAAGTATCAATTTTAGATAATTAGTCGCCCCTTAAAAACCACTCCAAACAAACCAAAACCACCCATTTTTCCAACCATCTAAATCAACAAAACTGCTTTTTATCCAGTACCGCAAAAAACCTTAGGTATTTTACAAAAA
>NZ_FQTR01000196.1 GCF_900128535.1 bacterium endosymbiont of Bathymodiolus sp. 5 South
CAGATAATCATCAACCCATCACACTATGAGAGACCTTTGCATAAATAGGAACAATCATCAGAAATCCACTTTTCACCCACTTGGCGATTTTTTAAACCCAGTCTTAGCCCTGCTAGGACAAGGTTTAAAGAAATCACCAATTGGGCAAAAATTGGATTTTGCTAATCATCCCTATCAGCAATCTCACTTTGATATAGTTTAGTCTTTTGACCGTCGCGCAAAATGGCTTTTACTTTTTTTGACATTTGTTTTTTAGTGTTCATCTAATCTCCTTTTATTAATTATGTCAAAATTGACACCTCAAAACCCCAAATTAATGGGGTTGTTGCTTGAGTTTATAGTTTCAGTTACTTTCGTATTTGTTTACGTAAAAATGATGCATATTTTTGATTTTTAAAACGCGTTCTAGTCTTAAATTCATTGATAACTTCATCATAAGAGCCTGTCCACACAGCGCCAACTGAATCATAGCCTACTGAATCAACAATACGGTAACTCTTAAGTCTATCGTGTTTTTGGATATTAGCATGGGATAAGAAGACTGTTGTCCATCCTTTGGTAAACTTAGTACCTTTGTAATTCATAGTCATAAGTTCTACACAAGAACCGCTCCACATAACATCAGTTGACTGGTCTTCCTTTCTTCTAACAATACGACAAGTCTTAGATTTATTTCGTTGTTGACTCTCAAGGGTAAGTCCACCAAAATCCTTAGAAACCGTAGTCGTCCAACCTTTATTAGGCTTATTGCCTTTAGTACTACCATATTTATCTATAAAGTCTGAACAACCACCCTTCCACATAACATCAGACTCTTTATTTTCATCCATAAATTTTGTGGTGCTAACAATACGACAACTCTTAAATTTATTTTGTTGCTGAATCCTTTCATCAGTTGTGATTATTGTTTTCCAGTTTTTATTAAAAGCATCACTATGTATTAGTTTGTTTGTTTGTAGTTTTGCGCCATTTGTTACATTTGCGATAATCGCTAATAATGTTAGTGTTATTAGTTTTTTTCTCATTTTATTTCTTCCTTTTATTAATTATGTCAAATTTATGCAAAGGCCTCACTTTATAATTTCAAATATTTTTTTACAATCCTTTTCCAAGCTTTGAAGTATAGGGATATCTGAAAATTCCTGTATTTCACGTATAGCTAAAGGCGAACTAGAGCATAAACCAGAGATAGCATCTGGGACTAAGCCAAATTTATCTTGCAAAGCATAAAGTCCGCCAAATACAGCGATTGAATCTGACGCACAGAATACAAGTTTGTTAATGCGTTTTTGTATTTCTGGCATTTTTAATAACATGGCAGTTTCCCTTTGGAATATGCCATCTGAAAACTCAATAACAATATAATCATTTGGGTTATTGCCATATTTGAGATCAAAGGCTTGAAACATACTTAATAGTTGATTTCCTTCCAGCATATAAGTGGATGGATAGCCAAAATAAGTAAAATCTGCTACATAATCGGCACCACAATCATCCATTAATGAAATATCTTTAAGGCTTGCTACGCCTGTGATTTTTGCCGCTCGAACACTTTTTCCCATTGATGAAAGAGCGTAACAAGACGCAGCAGCAGCATAAGTTTTTCCGCTATTCATTGCTGTGCCAACACATAGGATAAGCTTTGATCTCGCTTTATTGTGATAAGTATCTATCTTTGGATGAATAAGCGAATAATTAGTGGTATTTATTACCTTTCCTTCATTGTCACAAACATACCCCAAAACTTTAATTTTTGTTGTGACACTAAACAGTTGATTTTTTGTTTTTACATTTCCGATTACACCACCTTGATGAAATAGTTCAACAAATTCTTGTGGTGAATCGGGGACTACTCCTTCACATTGATCGGGTGCATAGCGAGAACCAAAGACAAAAACTACCTGCTTACCTACATTGATAGTATGTATTCTACCTAACTTGCTTTCTATTGTGTTATGGCACCCAAGCTCAATAACTTCGCCAACAACAAGATCACCAACAGCAGGGCACTTTTGCTTGAAAGAGCTATATTGCTTGATTACCGATCTTTTAACAGAAAATGCTGCACTGGAAATTATGCAACTAGATTTTATTTTTTTCATTTAATATCCTTAAAAATTGAATTTATACATAAGACTCTTGCAGAACATATCCTCTATTGAGGATAAATAGGAATGATTAGTAAAATTAAATCAAGAAGCTTCCGCTTTTCCTTGACTTAATTTTATACTTTCTTGGTACACATCCACTGGTTTTTATACTTCCCAAATCCAAAAATAAAACCATCCAAACCCCAAACCCACAATCAAAACCAAAAAAATGCACCCCATTCAAACCCTGCCTTCAGCAAAACACAGGCATTTTCTCTGAATTTGACAAAACAGGTGTAAATTATCCAATATTTTGGATGATTTGGTTTTTTCAGGTGCCATAAAGCCTCCTCTAATCAGGATTTTGTAATGAACCTTAGTGTTATTTATTCTAAATCAGGATAATAACGGTTTAAACGCTTTGATGTCGTTTAATACCTTGGTGAGTAATTGATAGTATTGTGCCTGGCATTTAATAATAACTTTTCTACCTGTTTTAATGACTTTAGCAGCAATGGCGTAAAGACGATAGCGTATATACTTTGCCCTTTTATTGACAAACTCAAAGGGC
>NZ_FQTR01000197.1 GCF_900128535.1 bacterium endosymbiont of Bathymodiolus sp. 5 South
CGATATTTTTCAATTTCTTCTAACTGGCGTTTGATATAACCTTCATATTTAATCTGATTTTCCACCACGCTAATTAAAGTTGTATCCGTTAAAAAAGGCTGTGCTGATTCAATCTGAGATAAAATTTGATAATTTACTTTTGGTCGTTTTAACAGTTCTAATAATGAATATTCGTGATTTAGTGCGCCCAATACCTCGCTTGCCTGCGCATCACTGGCTTGAATCCAGGTGGTTTTTAAACGCTCTTTTTCTTGCGCTGCTACTTCATATTTAATTTTAAACGCTGCCCAGCGCTCATCATCCACCAAGCCTAGCTCTCTGCCCTTAGGTGTTAAGCGCGCGTCTGCATTGTCTTCTCTGAGTAACAAACGATATTCAGCACGGGAGGTAAACATCCGATAAGGCTCATTGGTGCCTTTGGTAATCAAATCATCGACCATCACACCGATATAAGACTCATCACGCCTTGGGTGCCAAGGCTCTTTTGCTAACACAGCACATCCCGCATTCACACCTGCCAATAATCCTTGTGCTGCTGCTTCTTCATAGCCTGTCGTGCCATTGATTTGCCCTGCAAAATACAGTCCTGATATTTTCTTTACTTCCAGTGTTTGCCTTAAGCCTCTTGGGTCAAAAAAATCGTACTCAATGGCATAGCCAGGACGCACAATGTCAACATTTTCAAAACCTTTAATTGAGCGAATAAAATCTTGCTGTACTTCATACGGCAAAGAAGTAGAGATGCCGTTTGGATAGACCTCATTCGTCATCAAACCTTCAGGCTCAACAAAAATTTGATGTGAATCACGCTCACTAAAACGCACGACTTTATCCTCAATTGATGGACAATATCTGGGGCCAATACCTTCAATATTGCCTGTAACCATTGGCGAGTCTTTTAAACCGTTACGAATAAAATCATGCGTTTGCTCATTGGTATGCGTGATGTAGCAAGGGATTTGTTGTGGATGATCACTCGCCTTTCCCATAAAAGAAAAAGTCGGTAATGGCATGTCACCTGGCTGTTTTTGCAAGACACTAAAATCAATCGTGCGCCCATCAAGCCTTGGTGGTGTGCCGGTTTTTAATCGACCAACACCCAAATCATAGGCACGAAGACGCCTAGACAATGCATTAGATGGCGCATCACCAGCACGACCGCCTTCATAATTAGACTGCCCAATATGAATCACGCCGCCCAAAAAAGTACCCGAAGTTAGAATCACTTTATCGGCCGTAAAACTCAAACCCATTTGTGTTTTCACACCCTTGACCACATCATCTTCAATGATTAAATCTTCAACTGCCTGCTGAAACAACGATAGGTTTTCCTGATTTTCTAAGGCGTAACGAATGGCCGCTTTATACAAAACCCTATCTGCTTGAGCGCGAGTAGCACGCACTGCTGGACCTTTAGAAGCATTCAGTGTGCGGAATTGAATACCCGCTTTGTCAATCGCATGCGCCATAGCGCCACCCATCGCATCAATCTCTTTCACCAAATGCCCCTTACCAATCCCGCCAATCGCAGGATTGCAACTCATCTGTCCCAGTGTTTCAATATTGTGCGTAATCAACAGTGTCTTAACACCCATTCTACTAGAGGCAAGCGCTGCCTCGGTACCAGCGTGTCCGCCACCGATGACAATGACTGAATAGGTGTTATTTAGCTGTTTCATAAAGCCACTTAGAAGCTATATAAAACACGCCAAGGATATTTGCAGTAGTTGTGCTTAATAAAGCGATTAATACCAAATCCTTAAGCTGGAAATAATGTTCATTTCCAGTGAGCAATGATAACACTAAAATAATATAAACACAAATAGCCAAAAATAACTTCTTGTATATTCCAACCGCAAGCTCATGCTTACTGTTTTTGTGTTGTAACTCTTGTATATTTTTCTTAGATTCTAAAGATTTAGAAGGATCTTGATTTTCTTTTGAGGCTACACTTTTAGTTTGTTCTATTTTGGCTGTACTTTCAGCTATTATACGTTTTAATTTTTGTATATCGTCATCACTACCCATAATTATAAATTAAGTATAATTATTTTTATAAAACTCACATATGTCATCAGCAGGAATTACACCATATTTATTGTTTTTCCAAGATTTACTCCAAGGGGTATTGGCTTGATGAGTGAGATTTGACAATTGTATACCATTATATTTCTTATAATTATCATATACGGCGTTAATAATTTCCGAACTATAGTCATCAAGTTCCTCTTCCCCTACATTGGAAATACTTATCTTGTCTGTTACCTTATTGGAACCATATATTTGCAACTTTTCATAAAGTTCTGGTACTACAGGTCCAAAATTCCAGGCTCTCGTGTCTTCATAATATAACTTAGTCCCTCTAAGTGCCAAATTAAATCCATGTGCAATGTAAACCATCTTTTGTAATTGCATATTAGTCAAATTCTCATTTTTGGCTAAATCAATAAATTTATTAGCAATAGTTATCACTGAATAAACCATACAATTCCCCTATTAAAATATAGTCCAAATACTTACAACAAACTTCTCAATCTAACTATTTGATTTTTGCATCTAATTCACCAGACAAATATCTTTGACTCATCGTATCTAATGAAGAGACTTTAATTTTATCAGCGTTACCAGCTGAGCCAAAAGCCTCAAAACGA
>NZ_FQTR01000198.1 GCF_900128535.1 bacterium endosymbiont of Bathymodiolus sp. 5 South
AGCCTGTAAACATCCTATCAAGCACAGGCAGGGTAGAGGATGATGTGGCTTTGATGAATCAGGCGATTGAACAGTTGGTTAAAACCAAACCTGAACAGTATTTGTGGAATTATAAGCGCTTCAAAGGTATTGTCCGTTATTAAAATACTGCTTTATTAATCACATACCATTCATATTGCCCATATTTGCCAGACTACTGCAATTAATGTTAATACTAATATGAGCAACCCAAAATAGAGTGGCACATTTTTTTCCGTGGAAGTGAATGATTTATATTTCTTGGGTCTCATTCCTTTTCCAAGCGCTATCCACTCAGCAGAGTATATTTGTGCTCCAAACTCTTTTTCTAACCGTAGAATAACATCGAATTTGGCTTTATTAAGTTTTCCATAGTTGTCAATTAGATTTCGCCAAGAATTACAAAAAAGGAGTCCAACTACAGAAAACCCATATAATATTCCAAATGATCCGCTATTGATCACCTCAGTTTTTACGAGAAGCCCTATAATAGCCAAAAGACTACCTATTACAGTTATAAAAAATGCATTTGTCTTTTGCCTTCTTTGTATCAGGCTTTCTGATGAATCTATCATCAGCTTATATAGATCGAAATAATCATTATTGTTAGATGAGAAGCAAGAGTCAAACTCTTCTTTCAAGCCATATATTGATTTTAACCTTCCGGTTAAATCTTGGTCTTTGTCATTTGAGCTTATCTCGATAAGTTCTTTTCCAGTCTCTTTAGCTTTATTTATCTCCCATTTGGCATTATCAGACTCTTCACATGATTTTCTATCAAAAATAATAATTGCCTCGGCTTCCTGGATGGCTTTTAACGCTTTTTCCTTCCATTTTTCACAGCCAGAACTATCCAAAAAAATCGGCTGCAAATCTATAGAATATTGTTTTGCAATATTTTTGAGCTTGCTGCCGGCTAGTTTTCTGTCTTTGAATCTGTGTATGACAAAAACTTTCATAAGAAGTGCCGGTTTCCTACCGCGCCCCGTCAATCAACTTTTTTAGGTTATCCCAAGTCCATTTATAAGCCTTATCAGAAGTAGATGCTGATTTTGGTTTTGTGCAACTCTTGTCAGGGTAAGCGGTTAATAAAAAATACGGTTTCCCTTTTCCCTTTGCTATTGTTAATTCCGCGGCCACGCCGGAAGCGGTGTGTGTCTGTGTACCGCAAAGGACAATCACTATATCCACATTATCCATACGCCGACGAACCTTTTCTTTCCAATCCCCGGTTAAATGTTCTTTTACTGAATTATCTTTAAACTCAAATGGACTATCTGGAAATTTTGCCTGTCCGACCAACATTTTCTTTACATACTCATCGTGATCAATATCAAAGCTGATAAAGGCTCTTTTCTTTGTTATCATTTTCTTTCCTCCTAAATGGGGTTAACACCTGTATCACTTGAGCGTAAAAAATGACGCTTTTTACGCTCAAGTGGATGCGATTGCTAGAATATATTTTATATTTATACTGCATTTATTAAAGCTTCTTCCAGTGTTTTATACTTGAAAATATAGCCTGCATCTAAAGCCTTTTTGGGTCTAATTTGCTTACCTGCTAATAACAGCTCTTCCCCCATCTGTCCCATTAATAGTTTGACAACTAATGCAGGCATTGGAAAAATAGTGGGTCGCTTTAAGACCGTACCAAGGGTTTTGGTAAACGCTTGATTTGTTACTGGGTTGGGTGATGTGCCATTAACAGCCCCTTTTAAATTATCATGGTTTATACAGTGCAAAATAATACCAATTAAATCATCAATATGAATCCAAGACATCCATTGCTTGCCATTCCCGATTCTTCCCCCGAGATACATTTTAAAAGGCAGTAGCATTTTGTTTAATGCGCCACCGTTTTTGCCTAAAACAATCCCTGTTCGTAGCAAGCAAGTACGAATGCCAAGCTTTTCTGCTTTCAAGGCAACAGCTTCCCACTTTTGACATAACTCACTAGAAAAACTATTGTCACCGTTATCTTTTTCTTCGATAACAGCATCCGTTTTATCAATGCCATAGTAGCCAATAGCTGAACCACTGATTAATAATTTAGGTTTGTTTTCTAATGTTTCCAAGTATGCAATAAGTTTTTTTGTTGTATTAATGCGACTACTAAAAATTTGATATTTTTGCTGATCACTCCAGCGTTTGTTCGCAATAGGTTCGCCAGCTAAATTAATGACAACATCAAATGCATCGTTATCTTTTAGCTCATTTAACTCAGCAATTGCTTGAATGGGAGGCTTTATTTTTTCCGAATGCCTACTAAGTATGACAATTTTATTGTTTCCTTCTTCTAATAAACGAGAACACAGCGTAGAGCCAATAAAGCCAGTGCCACCAGTAATGAGTATGTTCATTTTCTCTCCTTAATATTGTTGAAAAATCTAACCAATTAGTATAAGGCATTATTGCCTTGATATGCGGTATTAAAAAAATAGGTTAATGATAGCCTGCCCATTTTTTTACCTCGTTCCCAAGCCCCTACTTGGGAATGCATACTATCAAATAACAACCAACCTCATCAAAAAAACCACTCTAATTCCTGTGTCAAAATAATGCCAATGCTCTAATAAATCAACACAATCACGCTTTACAGATTACCATAACTATA
>NZ_FQTR01000199.1 GCF_900128535.1 bacterium endosymbiont of Bathymodiolus sp. 5 South
ATGCTCTGATTGTGCTGTAAGTTTTTATCAAGATTCACGCCGATAACCAATCGCTAAGATGCTGAATGTTGGCGGTGTTTGAGTTATCTAAATCGGTAATGGTTTAATCCGTTAATACTTGCCAAAGGGTGTAGATTTATCACTCTGCAGTCAAAAAGTACATTATCCCAAAACCTCTGACAGCTTTTTAAAATTTCTTAACCCTTCAAGAGGCCTTTTGCAATACTTCAAGCACCAGTTTAGTTTTAAATGCTGAGGTGTATTGGGTTCGTTTTTTACTCCGATTTTTGTTAGTCTAGTTTGGCTTATTTGAAATAATAAATTTTAGATTGTTGTTTGAAATTGTTGGGGTTTTATATGCTCTAGTGAAATCATAATATGGCACAGTGGTTTGTTTGTCGTCTTATTCTAGATAGCCTACTAGTAGGTGCAAAATATTCATGCATATCTCCACGAGGTGGCAGGGGTTCTTCGGTAGATATTAAAGGCATTTTTGGTTTTAAATGTAGGCGAATATCGTTGCCAATACTCTTTAACTTTATAGAGGTTATCTCAAGACTAAAAGTGTTGGTAATCCTTGAAGAAGATCTGCCATTATCACTATTTCTAAGAAAATTATTATAAAACCTTGGGTAATTTCTATCCGTTTTATAAATCTCTATTGCTTCGTTTGTGCTGGGGTTGGTTATGCTCTGGCGTAGCATTTTTTTAGGTAGCATATTTAATGCACCTGCTATTTTTGTCATCCCTAAATACTGATAAGAGATTACTTCTGTTGCGTTCAAGCCAGAACGACGATCTGGATATTCATTTTTAAAATTTGAATTAAAAACTAACTCCCCTCTGGAGAAATACATAGTATTCCTAAAATCATCACCAGACGGACAAGAAAAAGCTTGAATGATTAGTGCCCCATTGCTCACTTCTGATTTTATGTAAAATTTTGTCCTGGTGTTTAGCAAGTTAAGCTTGTCAGCAGAATAAGTCTTGACAATATTTTCCAGTCTTTCATACGCTTCAGGAAAATAAAATAAATTATTATTCTGATAAGTTCCTTCAATTGGACTTAGTATATCTATCTCATAATTTGCCAGATTTATGTCGGCTGGAATAACTTTAACATGCCCTGTTGGGTCAATATACTTAAGGGGATTATTGTCCACATAAACATATAAATTTAATCCATCAACTGCTCCTGTTGCATCTGGGTTTATCCACCTCGTTAGCCAAGGGGCTAGGTACCTAGCACCGTAGTAGCACAAACCACTGCTGTCATCTCTTTCTTTGCTTGTGTAGCGGTAGCGTTTTTGTTGCACTTGGGTTTTGTCTTTACCTGCAATGATGGCTGTGCCACCATAGGGGTAGTAGTGTTCGTAACTGAGGGTTTGGGCTTTGTCATCCAGCTCTAAGGTGTTGGATTGTAGGTGGCTGTTGAGTTGGTAGCGGGTTTGGTTGGGGCTTTGGGTGTTGTCTTTGCTATTTTCGCTGAGGATGTGGGTGCCGATATGCAGGGTGGTGCTTTGCTGTTTTGCTTGGTTGATTGAAAGATCTAGTGAGGGTAGGTAGTCTCTTTGGCTTCGCACTTGGTGACTAGATTCAGTTACAATGCGGACTCGCTTGCCTTGATAATCATAAACATAATATTGTGTGGGTTTATCTGGTTTATTGAGTTTGTTAAGGGTGTTGTTGTAGTGCCAATCTAAAGTACCAATGTTATCTAAGACTAATAGGTTGCCATTGGCATCAAAGTCGCTGGTGGATTGTTGGGTTTCGGTGCCATGGTTATTGTTAGGGTGGATGGTGATAGTTTGTTGCCAAGTGTTACTTCTTGCCTGGTGTGAGAGGTTGGTTAGGTTGTTGCCTGTGTCGTAGATATAAGTTTGTTGATAAGATTCCAAGGTGTTCATAATTGCTAGCGCTTTTTTAATTTAATATTCATAGTAAATCTAAGTCCTTATTCAGAGGACTTTGCATAATAAATATGAATAAGAAAAGTAAGGGTCCGTGCTATTTTTGTCATCTATTTGGGCTGGGATCACAGGTTAAAACATAGATACTTCTGAGTCCATCTTGTTTTTTTGATAGGTGCGATAACTCACCCCACTTCCAGCATATTTTATTATGTGTTGAGTCTCTCCTGTAATATTATTACTAATGTCATAATAAGGTAATCTTGCGTTTGCAATACAAAATCCTTTTTTAGTATAAACGCTTCCTGCCCACGCATCTACCACTAAAGAATTTCTATTCCATTTCTCAGGTTCAAATATGGGGGTACGTTGATCGCGATTAATTAAGTTGAAGGTATGGTCAGGTTTTTCAGTTGCTATATATTCTGCTGTCATATCAGGATAATTTTTTCTTAATTCGTTCAGCTGCCCTGTGCTGATTTTAATGCCAATGCCTTGTATTTTGATATTTGTAGTTTGTCTTATAATCTGTTTGCCTTAATGCGCCAGCTACTGCCCCTTGAGTTTGCCAATAAAAGGGCAAAGTATATACGCTATCGTCTTTACGCCATTGCTGCTAAAGTCATTAAAACAGGTAGAAAAGTTATTATTAAATGCCAGGCACAATACTATCAATTACTCACCAAGGTATTAAACGACATCAAAGCG
>NZ_FQTR01000200.1 GCF_900128535.1 bacterium endosymbiont of Bathymodiolus sp. 5 South
TTCTCTGCCGTAACCCACAGCCACCATTTTGACTTTGCCTGTGATGTCTTTAAGCTGAGTGCCGTAAACCACTCGGTGAGTGCCGTCTTTTTGCATTTGTACGATGGTGGTTTGTGTTGGGTGTTTGAAGGCGAGTTTAAGGGTGCTGTCTTTGACATTGTCATCGGATTCGGTTTGGAATAGGATTTGGTGATCATGGTTGGCTAGATCAGGTTTGGTTTTTTGGGATTCTGTGGTTAGTTTGTCGGTTTGTTCTTGGGTTAAGGTGTCCCAGGATTGGAGTTTTTTGTCGTTGTAGGGTTGGGTTTCTGCCAGGTGTTTTGCGCCAAGGTCTTCTGTTACTTGAGAGTCACCAGGGTTCATGGATAGCCATGGTTTGGTTTGAGTGTAGGTGTTATACGCCTCAACTTTAATATGTAGTTCTCTAGATAAAAAACTTACCATGACCTTGTAATCATCGACACCCATTTTATTGCCTTCTGTAGTGATTCCTATTTTAGAGACAGAACCTCCAGAATCCCCAATCAGATTTATTGCATCTTTAAATTGTCTCAGCAGTTCTCGCTTAGAGCAACTGTCTGAGTCTATTGTGGCTAGAATTATATTGTCAATATTGGGTCTTGTTGCGAAATTGTATACAGGATAAGATCTGTCTTTTTTGTAAGAAAAAATAACATAGCCTGGGGTCTGTGCATTGCGAAATACAAAACCATTGGTCGCCCCATTCGCTCCTGCTACTCTATCTACTGTTGTGTATTTACCCTGTACATAACGATAAGCATGTGAACCTCTACTCAGACCTGAATGACTATATGCCAACACATTTGCATTAAACCTACTACTTAAGCCACTCACACGACTCGAGTAACCAAACACACCATGTGCAGCATACCAGTCTGCACTGCCATCACTCATTTTTATGTTTATTTCTGCCATTGAAGTGCCATCAGGCAGTTGATCTTCTAGTTCTTCCAGTGCTGCCAAAGTAGCATTAAAATTACTTGCCATAACACGAATTCTTAACTTACCTTCCAAGCCTTCTATCGATCTATTTAGTTGTAGCGAACCATCTTCACCCACAGAAACAACAAGATGATAGTTGTCGTCTGTGTAAGGGTCAAACTGGGTTAATTCGCCGTCTTTGTAGCCCCAGACAACTTTTCCTTCGTCAAGATGGTAGCGATTGTTAACTGTGTTTCTACCGGCTAATTCTGTTTTTGACAAACCTAATCTAGAGCTGACCTTGGTTTCAATATTCCTTGCTTTCAGTCCCATTGCAACATCTTTACTAAAATCAGCGCCTGAATTACATCCTTTCATAGCGACTGTGTCAATGCTTGATTGAGCGGGTAACACACCTCTTAATGCAACAACATGATCAACAATGTCGTTAGCTGCTCTTCTTCCTATAGTTTTTAACCCTTTGCTGCCATGTCCAGTAAACAGTATTTTAATATTATCTGCTTTTATTGTGCGTAATTTAGGTCCATGCACAAGCCGGTAATCACCATTTTTATCCATTTGTATGAGTGTGGAGTTTTTAGAATGTTTGCCTGTCATGTCTGCCGAACTCTCTACTATGTCTGGATCATCTTGTAACTGAACAACAACATAATGTGTGTCTCTAAGGCCAGGAGAAACCTCAAACTGGTTTACTACTGTTCTCCTATCCCATGCACTTAACGCTCGTTGAGACTTTGTAATACCACTAACAATCTCTGATGCCTTTCTCACACATGCCTCAGCCCAAGCTTTACGAGCTGCATTTTTAGCAAGGTTAATCTCATCTTTACTTAACAACCCTTCAAATTCACTTTTAACACCTTCAATGCGTCCGAGTTGCTCTCCAAGGCTCAAGCCAGCAATGCCTTTTAACATATCTGCCCTTACATCAATATCCACCCCACTCTTGTTAAATTTATTTTCTAAATAATAGGCAAGAGTATTCTCTGCACACTTGCGTGCAATTGCGCTTAATTTATCAAACTGTTTTTGGTACTTGGTTTCTCGACCTTGCAAATGCCTGTCTAAATCGTTAGCCATTTTTTCAAAAATTTTCGTCTTCAGATCCCCTGGTTCTAGCGCCTGAGCTTTTTGAAAATCTTCTTCTAATTTTTTTAAAACATCATGATGTTTGCTACTTGTGCTACTTTTCTTTTTAATTAACTCATTCAAGAGCTTTGAGTATTCATCAAAACCGCCCAATGGATTCTTAAGGTTATCGGCTGTAGTTTTGGCACTTCTAGTTGTAGAAATAATGCCACCATTGTACCAACTGTAAACTGTTTTAGTGCCTCCTGTTTTCATCGTCTTAGTGCCGTTTTCATTGACCTCTAGCTCTCCCCCTCTGCCCGTTATTTGTGCAGTTCTTAGTGCTGGCATATTGTCATAAATCGTTTTGGCAAAATTCCTAGCTAGACCTTGCTTAATGTTGGTAGTATCACAACCTACTAGGGCAATGCGATCAAAATAAGTATTTTCATTGGCGTAAGTATCATAAATCTGCTTAACTCTATCGGTCAATTCCGCCATGCCATTTTCACCATTGGCAAAATTTTCTCCATGATCAACAAAATTAAGACGCACATTGCCTTTGGGGGTATAAATCTCATT
>NZ_FQTR01000201.1 GCF_900128535.1 bacterium endosymbiont of Bathymodiolus sp. 5 South
ATCTGGTTGATATTGATGGTAAAGGCTCTGATGTGGATTTAACCCATTGGGATGTGTCTCATGTAAGTAATGCAAACAAAGCATTTGTTAATGCACTTAAGTTTGACCAAGACATTGGTAGTTGGGATGTTAGTAAGGTGACTAATATGCATGGGATGTTTTTTATCGCAATCGCCTTTAACCAAGACATTGGCAGCTGGGATGTTAGTAAGGTGACTGATATGCATGGGATGTTTTATCATGCAAACACCTTTAACCAAGATATTGGCAGTTGGGATGTTAGTAAGGTGACTGATATGCATGGAATGTTTTGGGGGACTAATGCCTTTAACCAAGATATTGGCAGTTGGGATGTTGGCAAAGTGACCAATATGCAAGCGATGTTTCATAACACAGGTGCCTTTAACCAAGATATTGGCAGTTGGGATATTTCGAGTTTAACAGAGGCAGCGGGTATGTTTGAAGATACCTCAGTAACTCTAAATAATACTGCAATGACTCTACATAATATGGATAGCACTTTACGTGGCTGGGCAAAGCTTGATACCGCCGCTGGTGAGAGCGCTATCCAGAGTAATGTTACTTGGGGTATCGCAAACTACACCGATGCCACTGCCAGACAATATTTAATAGACACCTATCACTGGACAATTAGTGGTGGCAAGTTTGATGATAGTAAGACTCAACAGGGTACCGATGGTCAAGACTTTCTCACCGTAGATGGCGCAAGAACCACACTACATGGATTAGGTGATAACGATATGTTAGATGGTAGTACTACAGATGATATATTAATAGGTGGAGAAGGAGACGACACTTTAATAGGAAATGGGGGTAACGATACTTTTGTTTATAAATATGAAAACGCAGGCAATGACTTTATTGATGACTTTACTGTAGGAAATACAAGTACAAATACTAATGCAGACATCATTGACCTTCGTGACTTATTGATAGGGTATAACGCCTCTAATCTGAGTGACTTTATAACAGTGACTGCTGTTGACTCTGGTACCAAACTAACTATTGACCATGATGGTGGATCAGTTAACAACAATGCTGGTGCTGATAGCAAAGTAAGTATTACTTTAGCAAAGGTTGCCTATAAAGCTGACTTATTAGCCAGTTTGATTGCTAATGGCAACTTAGTGCTTAAGGCTACTAGTCCGACCCTAACGATTATAAACAGTGGTGGCACAGATACTACTGCCAACACAATCACTTTTAATTTTAGTAAAGCCATTAGAAATGAATCGTTTACTGTGGATGATATTGGCATTGAAAATGGCACCATTAATGCAGGCACATTTACTAAAGTAAGTGCGACTCAATACACCATTGTAGTAACTCCAAGTCTAGGTGGACAGCATTCTAATGTTGCTATTACAGTGGCAGCAAACACCTTTACAGATATTGTTGGTAATGCCAATACTGCCATCGCTAAAAATACAACCCAAATTATCTATTTAGAAAAACAAGTTGATATTGATGGTAACGGTTCTGATGTAGATTTAACCCATTGGGATGTGTCTCATGTAAGCGATGCAAGCCGAGCATTTGCTGGTTTGACTGCCTTTAACCAAGACATTAGCAATTGGGATGTTAGCAACATGACTAATATATCTGCGCTGTTTTGTATTGCAAGCACTTTTAACCAAGATATTAGCAGTTGGGATGTTAGTAATGTGACTGATATGAGATGGATATTTTGGGAAGCCAGTGCCTTTAACCAAGACATTAGCAGTTGGAATGTTAGCAAGTCGACTGGCATGTCTGGGATGTTTTATAGGGCAATTGCCTTTAACCAAGATATTGGTAATTGGAATATTGGCAAAGTAACCACTATGGACTATACATTTTTTATGGCAACTTCCTTTAACCAAGATATTGGTAGTTGGGATGTTAGCAAGGTAACTACTATGACCAATATGTTTAACGCTGCGACGACCTTTAACCAAGATATTGGCAGTTGGGATGTTAGTAAGGTGACTGATATGTCTAATATGTTTTCAGTGACAACCGCCTTCAACCAAGATATTGGTGGTTGGGATGTGGGCAATGTGACTGATATGTCTGCTATGTTTGGAGTTGCAACCTCCTTTAACCAAGACATTGGTAGTTGGGATGTGGGCAATGTGACTGAAATGCCAACGATGTTTTATAAAGCAGATACCTTTAACCAAGATATTGGCAGTTGGGATGTGAGTAAGACGACTGACATGCATTATATGTTTACTGATGCACACGCCTTTAACCAAAACATTGACAAATGGGATGTTAGTAAGGTGACTAACATGAAATGGATATTTTGGAATGCCAGAGCCTTTAACCAAGACATTGGCAGTTGGGATATTTCAAGTTTAACAGAGGCAAGTCTCATGTTTAAAAGTAGTGCAATGACTGTAGACAATATGGATAACATCTTGCGTGGCTGGGCAAAGCTTGATACCGCCGCAGGAGAAACTGCTATTCAGAGCAATGTTACTTGGGGTATCGCAAACTACACCGATGCCACTGCCAGACAATATTTAATAGACACCTATCACTGGACTATTAATGACGATGTTTTTGACGGCAGCAAGACGATAAAG
>NZ_FQTR01000202.1 GCF_900128535.1 bacterium endosymbiont of Bathymodiolus sp. 5 South
CTCAAAACTTAGGAAGAATCTATTGCCATTATTTTTATGATAAATCACTCGGTACTCACCACAATGTTGGCCATTGCTGGCACTGAGGTCAAAACGGTTAAATATTGCGCTGGGTAACATGTTGTTAACCAACCCTGAAAGAGCGGTTTCTTGTGCTCTTTTTTGTAAATTCATTTTTACAAAACCATTGATTTTTGAATCAACATTGAGTGTTTTTAACAAACTGTTTAGGAGTTGTGCGTTAGAGCTGTGTGTTGTCGCGTCGCTAGTATTGCGAATGTTTGTGAGTGTTTTGGCAAGTGAGAATTTTTTATCAAAATCATTCTTATTCACGCCAGTGGCACCTCGGTTAAAGACTAAAGCGTTGTTATTGATGAATGCGGATCGTTGTAAGGGAATAGCAGAGGCATTAGGATTTGCTGATGTTTTATCTTGCAAGTAATCATCCATTAGATTGCGCTCACTAGAGCGTCCGCCTGCAATCGTGTTGATTGAGACAATAAGGGCTGTGCTTAATAGTAGAATGCGCCCAAAATTTGGGTTGAAAGATATTGGGTTCATGATTTTAAATCCAGAAAGATAATTTGATTGATTATAACAGTTAAACATAAGTTTTTATACATTTTTCTACCTGTAATTGTTCGTGAATTCGCCTTTAGAGCCCCTCAAAAATCCAAACCAAAAAAAACCAACCTTATTTAACAATCCAACCCCGTAAAAGCCCTACTACAAAAACATTTACGCTAAAACACCCCTATAAAACAAGGGTAGCATCCCCTCATATCTCAACAAATTGAGAATTTGACCAATGCAAGGGTCAGCCGTAGAAACGCAGGAAGACCAAGAAAGAAAATTGATGAATAAATGACACTCTGATCCTACTTATTTAAAAAGCAATGCAAGTGAGTCATGAAACAATTTAATGAACAGCAAATAAGTATTTTAATCTGTTAATTTAAAAAACTTTAAGTTGACACTGTTCTATATTTAATCGGATGTAGTGATAGATGTAGGTATAGTGCCTCCAAAATTTGAATCACCCCACGCCGTGATTGAACCATCGGCTTTAACGGCGGTAAAGGCCTTCTCATTTGAGAAAATCTTGGTATAGCCACTACCAGAGGGTGCACCTGTACCGCCCCAATCCGAATGACCCCACGCTGTGATTGAGCCATCGGCTTTAAGGGCGACAAAGGCATGGTTATTTGAATAAATCTTGGTATAGCCATTACCAGAGGGTGCACCTGTGCCTCCATAGCCTAGACCCCACGCCGCGATTGAACCATCGGCTTTAAGGACGGCAAAGGCACTATGAGTTGAATAAATCTTGGTATAGCCCTTACCAGAGGGCGCACCTGTATCTCCACTACCCGAACTACCACCCCACGCCGCGATTGAACCATCGGCTTTAAGGGCGGCAAAGGAACCCCTATTTGAATAAATTTTGATATAGCCACTACCATCGGGCACACCTGTGCCTCCATAGCGTGAGTCGCCCCACGCTATGATTGACCCATCGGCTTTAAGGACAGCAAAGGCACTCTCAGTTGAATAAATCTTGGTATAGCCCTTACCAGAGGGTGCACCTGTGCCTCCTGAATCACCCCACGCCATGATTGACCCATCGGCTTTAAGGGCAGCAAAGGCGGTCCCAGTTGAATAAATCTTGGTGTAGCCCTTACCAGAGGGTGCACCTGCGCCTCCATGACCTGAGTCACCCCACACCGTGATTGACCCATCGGCTTTAAGGGCGGCAAAGGCGCCATAAGTTGAATAAACCTTAGTATAGCCACTACCATCGGGCGCACCTGTGTTTCCATAACGTGAGTCACCCCACACCGTGACTGAGCCATCGGCTTTAAGGGCGGCAAAGGCAGCCGCAGTTGAGTAAATCTTGGTGTAGCCATCACCAGAGGGCGCACCTGTACCTCCTGAATCACCCCACACCGTGATTGAACCATCGGCTTTAAGGGCAGCAAAGGCACTCCCAGTTGAATAAATCTTGGTATAGCCACTACCAGAGGGTGCTATGCCTCCAGCATCTGGGTTACCCCACGCCGTGATTGACCCGTCGGCTTTAAGGGCAGCAAAGGCATAATGGTTAGGATAATTTGGTGGATTATACCACCCACTAAAATTATTACGGGCACTAAAGAAATCCACCTCAGAAAAACGCCACTTTTCTACTGTTTTTTTCCAATAATCTTCCAGTAAAGCTGCTCGAGCAGGTAAAAATTGCTCGGTTAATGCTAAGGATAAAGTGCCTTGCTCATCAACATGAACAAAAGATTGACTCTTTGGCCAGTTAATATTCGGGGCAATTTCTGTATCGTTGCTATTTTGATGGCAACCGCTACAACTCCTTGCCTCAGCACGATTCATAATCATTTTTGCACTGTAACCTGACAAATCTAGTGCGGCTAGTTTTTTGCTGATGATTGCTTTTAAGTTTGGGGCTGTATCATAAGCGGTATTATCATTAACATTTGAGTCTGATTGAAATTCATTGTAGTGGTTATCAGTCCCCAAATTAAAACCATTGATAATGTCGTTAGAACTAGGGCTAGTTGCACGCTTTTCAGGCG
>NZ_FQTR01000203.1 GCF_900128535.1 bacterium endosymbiont of Bathymodiolus sp. 5 South
TTTATGATTTAAACGGCAACGAAGTCAACCTTAATGTCAATGGCAAATACCGTATCAATGTAGTGGCTCACGGATCTGAAATGACAGCCATAGGCGCTGAACAACTCGCTACCCATATCACCGACTTACAAACAAAACTTAGAATAGAACAAACAGAGCAAGGCCGTATTGCCTTAGTAGGTTGTGAGACAGACAAACCCTCCTCAAGTGGCACTGCAGCTGAAATTACCTCCTTAGCACAATTAGTTGCACAAAGATTGTATGACAGCGGCAATGGCACCATCAACGCCGAAGTAACCGGCAGAACAACACAAATAGAAGTCAATGCTGATGGCACCAAAACCATGCTAACAGGCGGCACCAAGACCGTTTATAGCTGGGATACTGATAAAGGAGGAATGAGTCAAAAAACTGAAACGGTTAAAAGCCACAGTGGGGTGTTAAAGAATCCATTGATCAATCTTAATGAAGAAATTCAAAGATTGGAAGAGTTGCTTAAGAGTAAAAAATTCACCTCTAAAAAGCAAAGTAAGCATTATGAACTTTTATCTGGGACTCTCCATGCTTTTCGTGAAGTACGAGAAAATGAATTGGACTTCTATTATTCTGGACTAAAGGAATTAAAGTTGGATTTTGATGAGCATTTAAGCAGCAACCCAAATTCAGAAATTATAGGAGAATTAAACAGGATAAATGCTGTTTTGCAAGATTTTATTACTGATATTGAAGCTCAAAACTTAAGAAGAATAGAACTAGAGCACTCTGTGCTACTTGTGCGTGAAAAATACGAAGCAGCCAAAGTGCTGGAAGTTGGCGATAAAGTTAAAAAATTAAAGAAGACGCATGAATGGTTTTTGGATCTTGCAAGTCGCAGCGTTGAAATGCGTGAACAATTAAAACACGACATATCAGCTATAGAGCGTGAGATTCAAGTGGCCAAGGAGTCCCAAGCTAAACTTGATAAATGGGAGGTAGGGAGCATAAGGCGGGACCCCATTACCGATCCATTTGTAGGATACACACGCCAAATTCTCATAACAACAACAGATGACTTAGAATTGATTCAAAATGAGATACGACTGGCAGAAAAATATCCAGACAATACTACTATTGTTCATATGGATAAAAACGGTAATTACAAAGTTGTATACGGACTTAAATTAGATCAAATACCAAAAGGCGATCTTAAAGTTATGATCAATGCACATGGTGCATTAGGCAGCATTGCAGACAGAAGTATTGAGGAAATTGCCAAATATATCAGTACTATAGAGCAGGCTACTGGTGAGGATTTTAGCGTAAGGAAAGTCAGTTTGATTCCCTGTGACTTAAAGGGTGAGTATGCAATAAAACTTCTATCTAAGTTGCGAAAAAGAGGGATAAGTAACGCCAAAGTCAGTGTTAGGCTTGTGAAGACAAGTGTGCTTCCAAATGGTAGAAAAGTTACGGTAGATTCCGCAGACGGATTTCGTACAAGATATCGCTCTGACATTTTTAAAAAAACTTATGCGTTCAATGAAAAAGGTGAAATAATCCCTGTGGATTCTTATACAGACGAGCATTATGATGTTAGTCTTTCTATTGATAAAGATGGAAAGCCAAAAATAGAACGCATTTATGGCAATAAACGCCTTAGTGAATTAAAGGGTGCGTTAAAAGTTTTTGTTAAAGCCAAAGGTTTTAGTGAAACTGAGCAAATGTTGCATCAGTTTAAAGAAGCACTGCCTTCAGATGCCTCCATGTCACATCTCAACATCAAAACACCAAAAGATAACGACTGGTTTGCTCAGGGTAGTGTGTTGAAACAAGGACAAGATTTAGGTAAATTTGGTAGAGGTCTTAATGTAAGTGTTTTGGTGCACTCTAACCCTGAAGACTCTCAAGTATTGATGGCTCTTTGTAATAGAAATTCTGAGGTGATTATTGTTAAGGGGGGCAGGGGCAACACAGCCTTTGTTGAATCGCCTTATATACCAAAAAATGTCATACAATTGACAGAATTCGGAAATTCAGTCCTAAAACAACAACTCTTGGCATTTAGAGGTGATGATTTTGATGCTGACATTCGTGTCAGAATTGTGCATGGGGATGTAAAGCAGATTCCTACGACAAGGGAGACTTTGGAAAACTTAGAACTTATATCTCAAGTTACTCAGCAACCTATTAGAAATATAACTATTTCAGCGTCTACTACAAAAAAGCTTGGTCATTATCAAGAACTGGTTACAGCACTGTCTAACAAATATGAAGTTAACATTGTAGTGTGGACGAAAACAGAAGGGGGCGAACCCGTAAAATGGCTATCAAAAACACCCCAAGACTCAGATGTGATTGTGCGTACTCCTCCACACCTAGCCGAAACCCAACCCCACAACGACAAAAAACTCCAAGACTGGGACACCCCAAACCAAGAACAAATCAACAAACTAAAAGCAGAATCCCAAAAAACCAAGCCCCAACTAGCCAACCACGACCACCAAGTCCTAATCCAAACCGAACCCGATGACAATGTCAAAGACAGCACCCTTAAACTTGCCCTAAAACACCCAGCAC
>NZ_FQTR01000204.1 GCF_900128535.1 bacterium endosymbiont of Bathymodiolus sp. 5 South
AAAATGGCTGGTAATAGCCACTATTTTTTTGTTTTGGCAAAAACTGGGTTTATTTTTTGTAAAATACCTAAGGTTTTTTGCGGTACTGGATAAAAAGCAGTTTTGTTGATTTAGATGGTTGGAAAAATGGGTGGTTTTGGTTTGTTTGGAGTGGTTTTTAAGGGGCGACTAATGAGTGGACGCATGGTCAGAAACAAGGTGTTCCTATTTCCATGAGCGAAAGAATGTTAGCAAAAAATGGAATACAAACATCAAGGAAAATGTTTTGGGCTAGTAGAGACTTAAGAGGCGATCCGTTTGCGTCAACAGCCTTAGATGTTGTTTATAATAGAGGTCTTGGTATGATTGAAAACGCTTCGTCGCTGATGAATAATGAACGATTAGGGGTAAATTTAATGGTTGATTATGTTAGATGGGTAGATAGAGATTACGCCGACATTAATCTGAATAATTGGAGGGGGTTTTGAGCACTGATCAAATAACTGATTGGCATGATTATAGTTTTAATAGGACGCCTTGGTCTACTTTCTATATAGGAAGGTTTTCCTCATCCTCAACTATCTGTGAACCTGCTTGTGATTCGTACAATCCAAAATGATAAGATATAAAACAGGGTTTATATATGGCATATTGTTCTCTATGTTGCCATCTATTTTTATGGCGATATCAGTTATTTTTGAAAAATCTCAATATAGTTTTGGTTTTGTTGTAGCTATATTGTTTTTTTGGTCGTTATTATCTATTTCTCTCTCTTCTATCATTATCGTTATATTTGGAATACCAGTAATAAAAATTTTAAACAAATTTAATTTAGTAAATAGTTATAATTTAGTTATTGCAGGAGGGTTGATAGGTTTGGCGTTATCAACTAATGTCCAAGCTAATGATATAAAGGTATTGCTTATAGTATCAGGATTGCTTGGAAGTTATGGTTTTTGGTATGGGGGAAAATCAAAAACATAGATTAAGTACACTGATCCAGATGGACATTTTCCCCTTGCTCTTATAGCGATAGTAATTACCAAATCCATTGCGGTAAATTTTGCAAGTATCTTTGTTCAGATGGTTATTGCTTACGCTGTGAGTTATGCAGTTACCTACATCGCAACAGGCAGCGCCAAAGCCGCCCAAGGCGCAGGACTGAGTGCTGCTTTATTTGTGGGTATCGGAGAACTAAGAGGAGGTAAAATGGGTGCTAATGGCAAAATGCAATACAACCCAGGTTGGGAATCAGGCTCTATGAAAACCTTAGCCGCTCATGGATTAGCAGGCGGTATCGTGCAAGACAGAATGGGCGGTAGTTTTGGTGCTGGTTTCTTATCAGGTTCACTTGGCTCTTATCTTAGTTCACCAGAACATTCAAAGAATATGTCTGAGATGATTGGCAATACTGCTAGAGATGCGGTTGTTGGTGGCACCATCTCGATGATTGGCGGTGGTAAATTCGCAAACGGGGCACAGACGGGGGCGTTTAGGTATTTGTTTAATGAGGGTATGTATCATGGCTCGAAAGTTACTGAGGATTATTGGCACTTTCTTAATCCTGGAGACATGGTAAAAAATAAAGATGGGCATTGGCAAATGCGAGATAATGCAGCAAGTTATGCAGCAGGTTTAGGGGGTTCAACTGCAACTCATAGTTGTACTAATTCGGGCATAACATATTGCCAAGTTGTGGCATCATTTTCTGGCTCAGGTAATACCAATACAACTTTAACTGTTGATAAAATCAACCAAACTACTGATTTGATTGGTAAATTTACTAATAAATTTGACAAATATTTTGCACACCCCGTTTATAAAGTTGGAAGTTATCTTACGAATTTTGGCTCAAGATATAATAATGCTTTGCAATATTGCCAAAGTACTTGTGATAAACAAAAATGGTAAATAGACCTTTACAGGTATGAAAATGGATATTAAGCATAGTGTAAAAAGCATATTAAATGGATTGCTTTATCTGTATGCGACTGTATTTGGTGTATTAATATTAACCATACTGTATTTAGAAGCATCTGGAGATGGATTAAGCTTTAGCGCAATTCGTCTACCAGTGTTAAATATTTTAAATTTGGTTTTAATGTTTCTTTACAGGGCTAATAAACTTCCAAAATGGACTTTATGGTTAAGTATTGTTTATTCAGTTTTATATCTGTATGACTTAATGAGTAATAGCATATTGCCAAATATTTATTCTATCGGGCTTTGGCAAATATCAGTGTTTTCTATTCCTTTTGTATTAAGTGCACTTTTGGTAATTTTTTATGCATTGAAAAAAAATAAAAGGACTGAAATGAAGTTCCCCCAATAAACTGAGGATATTGGGGACGCTACCCTTTTTTTAATTGGTATTTTATTTATCCCAGGATTAAATATTTATGCAGCAGGCTTCTTGTTAAGAATAGTTGGAGATATTAGGGACGCCTTGAGTTCAATTTACAAGTACAACACATTCCACAGAAAATGAAATAATTAGGGTCAGTGTGCAATTTATTAAACAATCCATCCAACCAGCCTGATGAAATCCGTAACCTAGAATATGAATATGACTT
>NZ_FQTR01000205.1 GCF_900128535.1 bacterium endosymbiont of Bathymodiolus sp. 5 South
AGACTGTCCAATTAATAGTGTTGGCTAGTTGTATTAAAGGGTCTTTGACATCTAATTGAGAAAAGAGCTCTGAATGAAAAAGATTTGATTGGGTGGATATTGGGCTGGATTTAGTTAACATTTTTTTTAAGCAAAACGACCAAGAAATAAGAGGTATTTTAGCAAAAGTTGGTTGATTTGTCTATGGTTATTGTTGGTTTTATTGTTATAAATCAATTTGTTGTGTGGTTTTTAAGGGTTGACTAAGTAACTACCAAATTAGTTATGCCCTCAACAGATAAAGCACAATTTATCCGCAAATCGGCACTTAGTGTGCGACAAGGGTTTGAACGAAAAGCAATGCTTCTTGTCTATGACTTATGATAGAGTGGCACAACATGCTACCTTGTCTAATCATTTAAAGAATTGATATTTACTTTGCTAATCTGCATGCGCCATGACAAAGAAGCTCTAATGAAAACATCCATAGCTTAATCCGCCAATACTTGAAGAGTTATCACCCTGCAGTCAACTTGCGGATAAATCGCACTAAGGTTCTTCAGGCGCCCTTAAGTGTTGTAATCCGTTAATTTTAAAAAACTTTGAATTAACACTGTCCTATATTTAATCAGATGCAGGTGTTGTGCCTCCCCTACTTGGATCACCCCACGCCGTGATTGATCCATCGGCTTTAACGGAGGCAAAGGCATACCCATTTGAATAAATCTTGGCGTAGCCACTGTCAGTGGGCGCACCTGAACCTCCATACTCTGAATCACCCCACGCCGTGATTGATCCATCGGCTTTAAGGGCGGCAAAGGCATAATAAGTTGAATAAATCTTGGTATAGCCATTACCAGCGGGTGCATCTGTTCCTTCACTTCCATAACCCCACGCCTTGATTGACCCATCGGCTTTAAGGGCGGCAAAGGCACTACTAGTTGAATAAATCTTGGTATAGCCCTTACCATCGGGTGCATCTGAACCTCCATAACCTGAGTTACCCCATGCTGTGATTGATCCATCGGCTTTAAGGGTGGCAAAGGCATACCCAGTTGAATAAATCTTGGTATAGCCATTACCAGCGGGCGCATCTGAACCTCCCCGACCTGAAACACCCCACGCCGTGATTGATCCATCGGCTTTAAGGGCGGCAAAGGCACTATAAGTTGAATAAATCTTGGTATAGCCACTATCAGAGGGTGCACCTGTGCTTCCACTACCCCACGCCGTGATTGATCCATCGGCTTTAAGGGCGGCAAAGGCAGTCCTAGTTGAATAAATCTTGGTATAACCACTACCAGAGGGCGCTGTGCCTCCAGCATCTGGGTCACCCCACGCTGTGATTGACCCATTGGCTTTAAGAGTGGAAAAGGCAGCCAAGTTAGGATAATTTGGCGCATTATGAAACCCACCAAAATTATTATGAGCACTAGAAAAATCCATCTCAGCAAAACGCAAAGGATCAACACCCATAACCTGAACTTCTGCTAGAGATAAATAGTCCTTGTCAAGCAATTGGATTCTAACATAGCGACCTTGTTTGCCTGATGCGTCTAATTGAATGATTTTTTTGGGATTGGGTGCGACATGAAAGTCTTGTTGATAGATGTGGGTACTGAAATCTGCTTTATTAGAAATACTAACTTGGTAGTTACTTAGTCTATCTGCACAGCAATCAGTGCGGTTGTAGATAACGATTTTCTTGATGTTTTTTTGATTGCCTAGATCAACCTGCCACCAAGCGCCTTGTTCATACTTAGTGTGGGTTATGCTATTGGTATACCAGACGCCTCTAGTGTCGCCATTAACTGCTTGTGGGGCTTGATAGCGATCGGTCTCATAATAATTGCTGGATTGTGTGGCAGGCTTCCCAAAGGCTAGATTAACAGTACTGACACCTGTATTAGTGATAGTAACAGGTGTAATAAAAGTTTTAGCAATAGTGTGTGAATTTAGCACAACACTACTAAAAGCATTTAAAGAGACTGAAATGATGGCGACTGCAAGGAATTTAGTCAGTTTGTTTAGTGTGTTTGTCATGTTTTTCATTTTCAAAAATAATGATTAAAAAATTTAGGGGCTTAACTAGTTAAGAGGCTCTTTTCTAAAATTTCCAAGCAAAAATTTGTAAAGATTTTGCTTGCGATTATTGAATCTAAATTCACATTCTTTAAGATGACATTTAAACATATCTTTATTCATTCCCTTAAACTTTACTAGCCTAATTTTAGCATAACCCCAAAATGATTCAATACCGTTAATATGCGAGTTGCCTCTAGCAAACTCGTTCTTACCATGGTGCACTCTAAAATGCCTTTTATAACCAAAATCTACAAGTCCATTATACCCTCGCCAACCATCAGAATTAATCACGCTATCCGTTGATGCTTTGTCTTTAATAGAGACCTTTGCATAAATAGGGATGATTAGCAAAATCCAATTTTTGCCCAATTGGTGATTTCTTTAAACCTTGTCCTAGCAGGGCTAAGGCTGGGTTTAAAAAATCGCCAAGTGGGTGAAAAGTGGGT
>NZ_FQTR01000206.1 GCF_900128535.1 bacterium endosymbiont of Bathymodiolus sp. 5 South
GCTTGTATGGCTTTACCAAAGAAAAGTACAAAAGTGTGATAGTTAGGTTAAAAAGTGTGATAGTTAGCCATTTAAAAACTCAGGCTACACACGGCTTGTATGGCTTTACCAAAGAAAAGTACAAAAGTGTGATAGTTAGGTTAAAAAGTGTGATAGTTAGGTTAAAAAGTGTGATAGTTAGGTTAAAAAGTGTGATAGTTAGGTTAAAAAGTGTGATAGTTAGTGTCATAAGTAATTGTTATTACAATGAAAATAACCCTCTAAACTCTTTAAACTCTTTAAACTCTTAAAACTACCTTCCATTTATAAAACAAATAAAACAAAAATAAAACAATGAAGCAGAAAAATAAAATAACAGAAATCAAAAAATCCAATGCATTAATAAATGCTTTTTACAATATGTCAGTAGACACTTACAAAATATTCAGTCTAGCAGCTAGTAAATTCAAAGACCAGTTATATTTTCAAAAAGACATAACACAAGATCAAAATATATTTCGTGTTGTTATTGACAGAGAAGAAGTTGAAAATATTTTTCCTTCATTTAAAAACAATAAGTTAATCAAAAAAAGACTTAACAAAGTAGCACAAGAAACAAAAGCAAATAGTGCCATTGCAATTCCAATTATCGAAGGAGACGAAGTGGGGTTTAGATTTATTCCAATTATTGATTCAATAAAATACAATCATATTAAGCAACAAATTATTATGATTTTTCGTCCAGAAGCAAAAGAACATTTAAATCCAGACCCAGAGAAAGGAAATTTTGATTTAGATGATGTTAAAAATTTAGGTTTTATTACTTCAATGAAGCAAGTCCCTATTTACAATATTTGTCACAAAAATATAAACTTAGGTTCAGTAAAAAGATCGATTGAAGAACTTAGGAAGTTAACAAATACACCAGAAGATAAATTTCAACAAACAGGGCACTTTATCAACAGAGTTATTAAGTATCAAGTTAATGTTATTAACAAAAATTCAATATTAACAATTGAAGTTGCACTCATTAAAACAGGCAGAAAAATAACTCATATTAATTTTATAATATCAAAAAAAGGCACCCATCCAATCGAAGAAATAAATCAAAAACCAAATAGCATTAATAAGCAATTAACTAATTTAGGCTTTCATGGTGACAAGTTACAGTCATTTTTAAAAATACCAACAGAAGTACTGTTGCTATCAATTAACGCAACCCAAAAAGAAAAAATAAAAGGATTTCACACAACAACAATGAGAGGTTTCTTTTTCTCTCGTGTTCAGCGTTTAAGTAAAAACACCAATACAAAAATAACACCATTAGAAATAGTGCAATTATTTAAAGATAATTTACACATTATTGAAGGTAGAGAACTTTGGCAGGAGTTTTATGCTCAATTAAACATAAAACAGCAAGAAACCTACTCCAATGGCAATAAAGATAAAAACAAATTGGTAAAACAGGCGCTAGACAACGACTTTACTAATAAATTTAACAAATGGATTTATGAAACCAAGATTAAACAATAGGCACTATATGAAATTTTCAGAAAAAATAAAAAACATACGATTATTACAAAAAATGACTCAAGAAGAATTTTCTTGTTTTCTAGGAATAGGCTATGCATCAGTTCAAAAATATGAAAGTGGTGTTCGTAAGCCTGGTTATAAGGCACTAAGGATTATCTGTAAAAGATTCCCAAAATACGCACTTGCTTTAGTAATTGATGATATTAGCACCAAGCAGATTTATATTAAACAAAAAGAGGGTAAAGCATGACAAAAAAAATAGTTCCAAACAAAGGCATGATTGATATCGAAGTATTAAGCAACCCCAGTGCTTTTAAATCTAAAGTTAATTTAGATGCTGTACCAAAATTTAACAAACATGGTGACAATATTGAACCAATTATTAGAAGAATTCCGGTTCAAAGCATTGATGAATACGCATTTAACCCTCGTCAAGCAAACAATGATCATTTTGATGATATTAAAAACTCAATTAAAGAAATAGGGTTGCAACAAAGATTTTCAGTGGTAAAAAACCCTGAAACAGGGCGCTATACTTTAATTAAAGGTGGTAACACCAGGCTTTTAGCATTTAAGGCGCTATACAGAGAAACTAGTGATACAAAGTTTGCAGCAATTGATTGTATTGTAGAAGCATGGGAAGGCGAACTCAACAGAACGCAGGCTGTGATCGCACATTTGATTGAAAACGAAGCCCGTGGTGAATTGATATTAGTGGATAAAGCTAAGGCATTGATTGAACTAGAGTCAAACTTTAGAAGTGATTTAAGTAGTGAAAAAGAGTCTGAGGAGTCCTCAGACTCTAAAAAAGGCAGCAATTATAAAACAAAGCAAACTAAACCTTTTGTAGATTATCTAAAAGACAACGGCTACTCAGTCAGCGAAGGGCAACTAGGCTTATTTCGCTTTACTGCCAATAAGCTTATTGGTAATTTAGATCATTTTTTAAATCAGGGAATGGGCTCTCCTCAGATTATTAAAATCCGC
>NZ_FQTR01000207.1 GCF_900128535.1 bacterium endosymbiont of Bathymodiolus sp. 5 South
ACTTGGCGATTTTTTAAACCCAGCCTTAGCCCTGCTAGGACAAGGTTTAAAGAAATCACCAATTGGGCAAAAATTGGATTTTGCTAATCATTCCTATTTGTGCAAAGGTCTCTTTAAGTAAATATTATGATTTGTATAAAACTATAGACTTTGCAGATAAAGATGTATAGTTCTTCTTGCTCTAGATTGTTCGTTTTCTAAAGGTAATAAATCCTCTATATTGGTTATCGTTAACTTGGCATTTTTTTGTAGATTTTCATATAAAACAAGAATAAAAAAGTTATCCTCTTCTAACATCTCTCTTGCAATGAGTTGTATAACTTCCTTTCCCATATTTATCAAGTCTTGAAAACCATCAAGTGATGTGTATTCATATGTATTACTAGAACGACTGGTGCTACAGTTGTCTCTCCATTTAATATAACTTTTTGTAAAACTCTTTTTAAGTTCATCATCTAAACCTTCAATAGCCTCATTCAATTTTGTTATTTTTAATGCATCAAAAGGTTCTACCATAATAGACAAGTGCCTTGCTTTATATACATCAACAAAATCTGCATATTTAATATCTTTAGAATCTTCAAGTATTGTTACAGGCACTTTCTTGAGAGAATGTGTAACGCTTCCATAATTTGAACCATCCAAACCAGCCCTTTCATGTCTTACCAAAAAACCCTGATTCTCTTTAGATGTCCACGCCCCTGTATTAAAAAATGCATCATCATAGAGTCGAGACGCATAATCTACTACAAGTTCATTTCCAACTTTTACTGAGAATAAATCAACAGATGCATCGTCAGACCCGCTTTTAACAGGTACATAATTAAAGTTTGCCTTCCATTTATTTCCACTTGCACCCGTATGTACTACACTCCCAGCACTTGCATAGAGCTTAATAACATTATCTATATCTTTAGGTGGATTAATCCATGCATAATCAATTCCCATAGACCAGGCTATACAGTTGTATCTCTGTGAGTCAATGCCTATTCTACAAAATGTATTTTGGCTAATATTGGGCGCTTCTTTTTGCATAGCTTTAAATTGTTTGTCATTTAAAAAATATGGGTATTCTGAATCTATCACAAAGGTAAGCACCAAAGGATGTCCAGCAGGTGGGCAGTAATCATGATACACTTTTCCACCATCAACCTGCGCTGTAAAACTAAGCCCTATCTCATACTTTTTTTCTCGACCTTGGTTTTGAAGTTCTATAGCGGCATAATTACCACCTAAAGAATAAGAATCACAAAATTTCATATGTATAACGATACCGCCAAAACTATAAGTAACGCTGCCTTCTGAGCCAGCCGCAGCTAAAGAAGTGTCCTTCACAACAAACTTACTTGATGTTTTAGGGAATAGTAATCCGAGTGGAAAAGTGTCCCAATATCCCCATTTTAACGCTTTTGCAGATAACTTAAGCTCAAATAAAGTATTATTGACTAAATGAACGGTGGTAGAAAGATCCATAGTGAACTATCCTTGTGATTTTAAAATGATATAAATATATTTTGCTTATGAAATCGATTTTATAAAAAGCCGTAAAAAAACTGGATGCCCGCTCTCTGGGCAATAATTTTTATTCCAGCTACCATCACCAGTTTTAGCTTCGAAAGATATTGCGAATAATTCAGGATGAGAAGTACTAAAATAACAATAGTTGTTATCTGCAGAATACGAATCACAAAACCTTACAAGAAAAGTAACATTGATAGTAGAATTATTACCCTCTTCGTTAGTATCAGGAACTACAGCCTGATATGTAGCTGTCCCTTCCGAGCCTGCAGCAGCACCTGAAGGATCTTTCATAGAAAATGAAGCAGAATCAAAAGAACCAATTGAAGAAGGTGGTCCAGAATCCCAGTGACCATGTGCACTAGTGTGACCCACAAGCCCTAAAGTATAAGATGTATTATTTTTTAAATTAATATGTGTTGAAAGATCTGACATCAGTAGTAACCCCCTAAATTTATTTTTGTTCCAAAAGTTCAAACACCCGTCCCAGCCCGATACGATTTCTGTGTGTTGAATTCATATTATGAGACTTTTGCATAAGTAGGGATGATTAGCAAAACATGGCGTTTTGATGATTATTCATATTTATGCAAAGGTCTCATTATAATGCTTTTTGTTGAAAAAACAAGCCTAATTAAATCATAAAGTGTGCTCAACAACAAAACTTCTATTACTACGAGACCTTTGCATAAATAGTCAACCCTTAAAAACCCAAAACAACCAACCATAAAACCACTCTTAAACATTCAAAACAATCGCACTATATTTTGACTGACAATATTTTACTGAGTACAATAGAAAAAATAGCGACTTCTTACCATACACAACCCAACTTTTTGCCAAAACAAAAAAATAGCAGTGGCAATTAGCCATTTTCTCAAATTCCAAGCACAGGCAGCCATTAAAACATTAATCTCATCACCAACTTGCCCTTTGAGTAGGTTTC
>NZ_FQTR01000208.1 GCF_900128535.1 bacterium endosymbiont of Bathymodiolus sp. 5 South
TAAGTACTGGTGCTATTATCAGTTGGGTTGTCTAGGTTGCAACCGACTAAACTGATATGTCTTATTGTTGCATCGTCTGTTAATGCTTGATTGAGTTTGGTGATATTTGCGCTTAACTCCTGCGTGCTTCTACCACCCAGTGTGTCGCCTCCCTCTTGTGTTTTTCTGCCGTAACCTACCACGGATAATTTAACGCTGCCTGTTATTTTATCAAGGTCAGTGCCGTAAACCACTCGGTAAGTGCCGTCTTTTTGCATTTGTACGATGGTGGTTTTTGTTGGGTGCTTCAGGGCAAGTTTAAGCGTGCTGTCTTTGACATTAGCTTCATTTTCAGTTTGGAATAGAATCTGATGATTATGATTGACTAAATCAGGTTTGGTTTTTTGGGATTCTGCTTTTAGTTTGTTGATTTGTTCTTGGTTTTGGGTGTCCCAGTCTTGGAGTTTTTGGTCATTGTGGGGTTGGGTTTCTGCTAGATGTATAGGGGCATGTATAGTCACATCTGAGTCTAGAGGTGTTTTTGATAGCCATTCTACGGATGCAGTGTTTCCCGTTTTTTTACGCACTGTAACGGTAACTTTATATTTGTTAGATAGTGCTTTAACCAGTTTCAAATAATGATTAGGATTTTTTGTAGTAGGTACTATAATGTCTATATCCGCAATAGGTTGCTGGGTAACTTGAGATATAATTTCTAAGTTTTCCAAAGTCTCCCTTGTCGTAGGAACCTGATTTATACCCTGATGCACAATTTTTACATGAATGTCAGCATCAAAATCATCACCTAGAAATGCTAAGTGTTGTTGCTTTGGTTTTGATCCTCCGCATTCTGTCATTTGCATTACATTTTTTGATAGCAAAGGCTCCTTCATAAAGCGTATGCTACCCTTGACTATTCTTACTCTGGAATCTCTATCGCGAATAACTAACGATACTTGGGCGTCTTCAGAGTCAGAGTACACCACAACACTTGCATTAAGGCGTCCACCAAGATTATCTAAATTTTGCGTTTGTTGCAACGCATTACCCTGAGCAAACCAGTCGGTACCTTTTGGTGTTTTGATGTTGAGATGTGCTATGGAGGCACCTGAAGGCAGTATATCTTTAAATTGATGTAACATTTTTTCAGTTTCATCCCAACCTTCGGCTTTAACGAAAACTTTTAACGCACCTTTTAATTCACTAAGGCGTTGATTGCCGTAAATGCGTTCTATTTTTGGACTTCCATCTTTATCAATAGAAAGGGTAACATCATAATGCTCGTCTGTATAAGAATCCACAAGGATTATTTCACCTTTTTCATTAAACGCATAAGTTTTTTTAAGGACGCTGGAGCGATATTTTCCAGCAACACTTCCTACTGAATTTGTTATAATTTTTCTACCACCTGAAAGAACTGATATACCGGCAAGTCTGACACTTACTTTGGTGTTGCTTACCCCCTTTTTTCGCAACTCAGGTAGAAGTCTTTCTACATAGTCACCCCCTAAACTACAGGCAACCAAACTGACTTTCTTCACGTTAGAATCCTCACCAATAGCCCGATCTATAATACTGATATGTTCGGCAATCTCCTCAATACTTCTGTTTTTAATACCTCCTGAATTACCATGTGCATTAATCAAAACCTTAAGATCACCTTTTGGTATTTCATCTAATTTAAGTCCATGTACAACTTTGTAATTACCATTTTTATCCATATGGACAATAGTTGTATTGTCTGGATATTTTTCTGCCAGTTGCGATGTACTTTGAATTAAGACAGGGTCATTTTCTGTTGTCATAATAATTTGGCGTTTGTATCCTACAAATGGATCTGTAATGTTGCCCTGCTTTACTTTTCTTACATCCCATTTCTCAAATTTAGCTTGGGACTCCTTAGCCACTTGAATCTCATATTCTATAGCCGATATGTCGTGTTTTAATTGTTCACGCATTTTACTGCGACTTGCAAGTTCCAAGAACCGCTCATGCGTCTTCTTTAATTCTTTAACTTTATCGTCAATTTCCAGAACTTTGTCTACTTCGTATTTTTCACGCGCAAGTAGCACGGAGCGCTCTGCTCTTCTCAGATTTTGAGCTTCAATGTCAGTAACAAGATCTTTCAAAACAGCGTTTATCCTGTTTAATTCTCCTATAATTTCTGAATTTGGGTTTCTGTCTAAATGCTCATAAAAATCCAACTTTAATGCCTTTAATTCAGAATGGTGGAGACCCAATTCATTTTCTCGTACTTCACGAAAAACATCAAGAGTGTCAGATAAAAGATCATAATGCTTACTTTGTTTTTTAAATATGAATTTTTTACTCTTAAGCAACTTTTCCAATCTTTGTATTTCTTCATTAAGATTGATCAATGGATTATTAAGGTTGTCGGCTGTAGTTTTGGCACTTTTAGTTATAGAAACAATACCGCCATCGTGCCAACTGTAAAGCGTTT
>NZ_FQTR01000209.1 GCF_900128535.1 bacterium endosymbiont of Bathymodiolus sp. 5 South
TGTTTATAAAAATCATCAGGTAGTTGAATTCTTTTTGGCATTGTTTTGTTGGTGAAAAAAATGATTATTATACACTATTTATAGTATTGTTGTTTTTTGAATTTGGTATAACAAGCCAAATGCAATGAATGCGCTCAGTTGCTATCGTTATCTTTATCAATCTTTTAGATAACACGCCTTATTAAAAGTACACAAAAACCCAGTCAAAAGACTGGGTTTTTTGTGTTACTAATATACTTTAAACAAATAACAAAGTAGCACTTGAATGTTATATTCTTGGTGCTGGTTATGGCTATTTATGCAAAGTGTTTATTAGATAGGTGGTTCAAGGGTTCCATTGATTTGTATTGCATCAACTGCGTCGGGTGTCTCCCTATAACCAGAGCCAACCACTATCTTTATGATTTTAAACGGACCTTTTTTCCTTACTTCGGGGCGTAGCATTATCGTTCTGTCGTTTACGAATCCCCGCAGATTGGAATTTGCAGGAACAACAGTATCTCTTCCAAACCCATAAAGTCTAACCTGATTGCCTTCCGAGTCAATCCCCCAGACAGTTTGACCACCTTCTCTAGTGTTAAAAGTCTCACGAATAACAATAGACCTAATGTATATTGATTCCGCATACGTAAGCGTGAAAATGGCTCTAGAACCATAGTTTTTACTGCCATCTGCATTTACAACTCTTGCTTCTATCCAGGAATGCGGGTCATTCAGCTGCTGCCTATCGCCAAGCTCCAGCCTCGAGTCTGGGATACCAGTAATCCGATCGGCTAAGGAGGGGTTGTTATTCACGCTTGCGTCCACAGCCCATAGTGATCTAAATGATGGAGCTGTTTGCAACTCAATACGGCGGCTGCTCTTTGTAGCATTCTCATTATCCTTCGTACCGACCACAGAACCTGCAGGAACAGTGACGCTCAAGAAAGAGACTTTCGAGGGTTTACCAGAATTCCTGTCTTCTTCTTGTGCTGGGCGCACAACTAATGTCCAAAGAGTATTATCAGTTCGAACTGGGGTAAGGGTTGTACCTGCCTTGATCGTACCATTTTTAATATTCACATCTTTGATTGTAAAACCAAAAACAGGCTTGCTAAATTCAAATTTAAAAGTAACGAATTTACCAGCCCTAACTTTGCCATTGGTATCATCTGTGATTTCTAGTGTTACTAATTTCGATTTAATACAACGAACACTCATGCCGTAAGCACGATCAAGGCTATTGTAGTTCGCACCAGTACGGTCAATACTCAAATATTTAGCTTGTTGTACCCCACCAGTAGAAACAGAAGCATTCCGTGTCCACAAGGCGGCTAAAGAAACGGTATTTAGAATAGCCCCACCAGTCGCACGATTGCGAAAGCCAGCAGCTGGGATTCTAAGGAAGCTGGAGAAGGCTTTATCAAGAGTATTAGGCGCATCAATGCCAGCTAAAGTCATCTCATTTTCTAAATCCATCTTAGTTGGCACATTAAAGCCTACTGGACAAATATCATTAGCCTCGCCGTCTATCCAAACAGATGCTCTTTTTGAACCATCGTTATCTACACCTGCGCTTACCCAATCAAAAGAACCGGTAATAAATTTATCTGTTGTTGAAAAGATGCTGTCTTTCTGTGCTGATGTTGTACCTGAGGTCCTAGATTCGTGACCATCTTGCTTACGACCCCATTGGTATAAATCTCCATAAGCAGCAGTGTCAGTACTTGAGATGGCTGTTCTTGTTGCACCTAGGTTTCTATCAAGCCAAGTTCTACCTGTGTAGGGTGAGGTAATTAGTCCATAAGTTTGCCTATTAAACAATATTGTGGCTTTCGTTTCAACACATTGAACTTTAGTTCTAGAGTTGCTATCGAAAGTTACAACGGTGGTAATAGAACCTAGAGCAGTACGAGCCGAAAAAGAAAAGGTGATTAAAAGGCTAAGCACAAGCAAGTGCTTGAATTGATTGAACGCACTAGAGGGCGTGTTTTTAAAAAAATGACTTAATTGGGATTTTGCTGTGTTTGTCATGATAATTTAGCCACTTAGTTTTAAAAATTTTAGACATAATACCACTGCCTCGCCTTCTATATAAGTTTTTTTGAATATTTTTAAAAACTCTGATGAAGTTTTTTACAACCTAAAACGCACGATATTTGCATGCCAAGTTAATCCACACCGCATAAGACTTTCAAGTTCAAACTCTCGTTGGTTTTGGGTGTTACGCTTATGTTTGCATGCATCATAACAAGCCAAGTACAGTGAATCAACTCAGTTACTACAGTTATCTTTATCAACCTTTTAGATAGCACGCCTTATTAAAAAGTGCACAAAAAACCCAGTCAAAAGACTGGGTTTTTTGTGTTACTAAGTACTTTAAGCAAATAACAAACCAGCACTTGAATGTTATATTCTTGGTGCTGGTTATGACTATTTATGCAAAGTGTTTA
>NZ_FQTR01000210.1 GCF_900128535.1 bacterium endosymbiont of Bathymodiolus sp. 5 South
AAAGTCGTGCCCCAGAACAAAATATATGAATTGAGAACTTTACACAAATAAAAACTAAATTTTCACCTTTTAAAAAGGGTTGAAAGGTATGATTTTTATTTTGAAATCAAGGTATAGTTAATTTTATAAGGTGAAATCTTTAAACGCATATCGTCATAAATATTAAATTAGAAAAGTTTTAGCCATTATGAACACCCTAGAATTTTATCAACAAACTTATACCTACGACGCAGGCAACAACCTAACCGCCCTATCGCACCAAGCAAACAGTAATAATTGGCAAAAAACCATCTCCATTCACCCAAACAGCAACCGTGGCACTGAAAATAACAACCAAAATAACTTTGACGCCAACGGCAATTTATTAAACTTAAACAATATCGGCAACCTAGAGTGGTACTACAACAACACCTTAAATAAACTGAATAAAGCAGACAAACCTAACACCACACAATACTATGTTTATGATTATCAAGGCAATCGAGTCCGCACTGCGATTGAATCTGACCACCAAGTGCAAAGCCAAAGAGACTACCTGCCTTCACTAGACATCTCAACCAACCAAGCAAAGCAACAAAGCAGCACCCTGCATATTGGTACCCATATCCTGAGTGAAAGCAGTAAAGACAACACCCAAAACCCCAACCAAACCCACTACCAACTCACCAACCACCTGCAATCTAACGCCTTAGAGTTGAATGACAAAGCCCAAACCCTCAGTTACGAACACTACTACCCTTATGGTGGTACTGCCATCATTGCGGGTAGAAATAAAACCCAAGTGCAACAAAAACGCTACCGCTACACAGGCAAAGAAAGAGACGACAGCAGTGGTTTATGCCACTACGGTGCTAGATACTTAGCCCCTTGGTTGGCAAGATGGATAAACCCAGATTCAGCAGGGGTGGTTGATGGCTTGAATTTGTATGTTTATGTGAGTAATAATCCACTTAAATATATCGATCCAGCAGGACATGTTAAAGTTTATCCAGTTAACATGAGTTTGCCTCATGATGAAATAGATATACTAAGTCCAATTAAAGGAACTTATCAGAATAATAATTTATTTTATTTTCCTGAAGCGTATGAAAGACTGGAAAATATTGTTAAGACTTATCCTGCTGATAAATTTAACTTGTTAAACACTAATACAGAATTTTCCATAGAAGCAGAAGAGAGTAGCAGCGATGCACTAATCATTCAAGCCTCCTCTGATCCGCCTTTTGATTCTTTTACGAATATTATGAACTTTTCCACAGGAGAGTTAGTTATGTATTCAAATTTTAAAAATGAAGATATAAGTCTTCGTTCTGGCTTGAACGCAACAGAGGTAATCTCTTATCAGTATTTAGGGATGACAAAAATAGCAGGCACATTAAATATGCTACCTAAAACAACGATACTCCAGGGTATCACCAACCCCAGCACAAACGAAGCAATAGAGATTTATAAAATGGATAGAAATTACCCAAGGTTTTATCGTAATTTTCTTATTGAAAGTGATAACGGTAGACCTTCTTTAAGGCTTGCCAATACTTTTAGTCTTGAGATAACCTCTATAAAATTAGAGAGTATTGACAATAATATTCGCCTACATTTAAAACCAAAAATGCCTTTAATATCTGCCGAAGAACCCCTACCACCTCGTGGAGATATGCATGAATATTTTGCACCTGCTAGTAGACTAACTAAAATAAGACAACAAACAAACCACTGTGTCATATTATGACTTCACTAGAACCCTACCAGCAAACCTACACCTACGACACAGGCAACAACCTAACCAACCTATCACATCAGGCAAACGGTAGTGCTTGGCAACAAACCCTCACCATCCACCCAAATAGCAACCGTGGCACAGAAAATAACAACCAAAATAACTTTGATGCCAATGGCAATTTATTACATTTAGACAATATTGCTAACCTAGAGTGGTATTACAACAATACCCTTAACAAACTCACCAAAGCAGACAAAACCACACAATACAATATTTATGATTACCAAGGCAATCGAGTCCGCACTGTGATTGAATCTGGCCAGCAAACACAAAGCCAAAGAGACTACCTACCCGCACTAGACATCTCAATCAACCAAGCAAAACAACAAAGCAGAACTCTACACATTGGTACCCACATCCTCAGCGAAAGCAGCAAAGACAACAGGCAAACTCCGTATCAAACTCGCTATCAACTCAACAGCCACCTACAATCCAACACCCTAGAGTTGGATGACAAAGCCAAAATTCTCAGTTACGAGCACTACTACCCCTATGGTGGCACTGCCATTATCGCTGGCAAAGACAAAACCCAAGTGCAGCAAAAATACTATCGCTACACAGGCAAAGAAAGAGATGACAATAGTGGTTTATGCTACTACGGTGCCAGATACCTAGCTCCTTGGTTGGCAAGGTGGATAAGCCCTGAT